>JASEGT010000009.1:18198-45513 GCA_030018005.1 Actinomycetota bacterium | reverse complement strand
TGGATTTCAGGTGGGGTAAAAATGCCTATTTACTGCGGAACTTCGGCTAAGGAAGGAAGGAAAAATGAAGCGCTTAGAATATCCTATACTAACTTTGGGACTAGTCATGTGTTTTGTCATGTTAATCATGAATACGGCTAATGTAACGGCACAGCCTAACGGACCTGCACCACCAGATAGTACGAAGATTAGAGCTAGTCAAGCACAAGACGGCACAGTCACTGTCACGGGAGTAGACAACGCAGTCATCCCTGGGAGTACTGTGGTTGTGGTCAACCCTAATGCACCTGCCGTAACTGATGAATCTGCTAATGTAAACGGAGGTTTTAGCGCAGGTATACGTGCTAAAACCGGAGACACTATCTACATTTACTATCGAACTCCTGATGGACAGGGCGGATTTAAGACCAGTGATATGATCAAGATCAAGGTTCCAGGAACTTCTTGGTTAAAAAGATTTCTGAACACGTTAATAAAACCATTTGAGATTGTTGTGGAGCTTGTAGGTGACTTGGTTGATTTTACGAAAAAGGTGCGCGGCTTGAAGGATAAGTGCCATCTCTGTCACAACAATGATCTTGGCCCCCTTTGCACTCAGGATTCGCAGAGCGCAGCTTGCGATGATTGCCACAACTCAACCCATGATAGCGGAAACAATTTGACTCAAAGCATGAGTAATCAACGATTTGACGCACAGGTCTTACTAAAGGAACCTGCTGATGGGCTAATGTCGACAGTGATTAGTAGCCCCTTAGAAGTCAATCTTCCGGACGGCATTACATTGGCTGGGCAGATATCCATTTCCACAACTGGCGATATTCTTCTAGGAACAGTTTCTGGGAATAGTCATGGTAGCAACCAAATATTAATACCTTTGATTTCAAGTGGTGGTGATGGTGTTGCTGATAGTATCGTTATGGATTTTCTTTCTGCGAGCGTTGATGTAAGTCCAACCGCACCATTAGGCACTGCCGTTGCTACTCTGAGTGATGCAAACGGATTACTTGCAACACTGCCGGTCGAGATAGTTGGCGATAGAGAACATCTTGACCCTAACCTTATCCATAATCGGTTCGCAACGACTTTTGACAGTGAAGGTGGTTCAATTACTAATGATATAGGTGACAGCATCAATATTCCAAAAGACGCTCTATCTGCCACTACCCTGATAAGTTTTGAGACGATTCTTGCACCTTCGCCTACATCTGGTCTTTCTGGTTCAGGAAGAATTGCTGCGGCTAGAAAGTTTGAACCCAGCCCTTTGGATTTCTCAAGGTCTATAACTATTACTATGCCCTATTCAGACAATGATATTTCAGGTCTTCAAGAAGATAGCCTCAAGGCCTATTCCTTCGATCCCGCCACGTCAAGCTGGAACTTGATTCCTGATTCGACCGTTAACACAGAAGCAAACACTGTTACTTTTCAAACGACCCACTTCAGCATCTACGGTATTGGGGGAGACAGTCTTCCTGATAGCAGCGGGATAGGATTCGGCTATAACACATATGTTTTACTCGTCTCATCTCTATTGCTGATGTGTACTGGCTATTATTTAGTACTAAGGGCGAGAAGAAAATCAGCGTAGAAGAACACAAATCTTCGAACATCGAGTTTATCGATGGCAGATTAAGAAGTTGCGGATGGCGCATACTCCTACCCAAACGCCTCTTCCATAATCCTAACGCCGCTGCTGGTGCCGATGCGGCTGGCGCCGGCGTTTAGGAGCGCGGTGGCTTGGGCTGCCGTCTTGATGCCGCCGGAAGCTTTTATGCCCATATCGAAAGAGACGTTGGACTTGATGAGTTCGACGTCTTCGATTGTCGCCCCACTACCCGCAAAGCCGGTGCTGGTCTTTACGAAGTCTCCCCCGGCTTCCTGGACGATATGTGCGGCGCGGATTTTTTGCTCATCGGTGAGCAGACCACACTCGATGATGACTTTGACTATGATGTCACGGCCGGCTCCAACCTCGCCCAGGCGAGCCGCATCGACTACCGCCCGCACATCATTATACACCTCGTCGTAGAGGCCGGACCTTAAAGCGCCGATATTCATCACCATGTCGATTTCGTCCGCACCGAGTTCGATGGCTTCGCGCGTCTCGTGGGCTTTGGCGCCACTCGTCGTAGCGCCGAGCGGAAACCCTGCAACTGTACAAACTTTTATCGTCGAGCCCCTCAAAAGACGGTGCGCGATATTTACATAGAACGGGTTCACACAGACCGAGGCGAAATTGTGTTTGCGCGCTTCCTCGCACAACCGCTCGATATCCTTGACTGTGGCATCTGGGTTAAGGTTGGTATGGTCAATGCTTTTCGCTAGCTCTTCATGTTTCACCGGCATACCCCCTATTCGGCAATCGCTCAATAACTACCGTAGTATCAATAGCGCAATCAGCATGTAAATAGAGATACTTGTCGCATCCATCGTCAACGTGAGAAACGGTCCCGATGCCGCAGCCGGGTCATATCCAAGCCGCTTGAATACCAGCGGGGCGAACGCACCCAGCATGGCGGCGACGACGACTATCATGATAGACGACAACGCCGCTATCATCCCGAGTTCGACTTTGCCCTTCCAGAGCAACCCCAGCAAGAAGAAGGAGACCGCGCTGATGAGACCGACGACAATACCGAGCCTGGCTTCTCGTAGAACCCTGTGCGACAGCGCTCTCTTGTCAAATTCCCCCATGGCCAGCGACCTAATCACGATCGTCGAAGTCTGCACCGCCATGTTCCCGCCTATTGCAGTCATAGCGGTCCAGAAAACGAGGAGCGTCGGCAGCAGCTCGGTGACAACATAATCAAACTGCCCCGATATCGACCCCACCACGACCGCCTCACCAAGGAGCGCGAAGAGAAGCCACGGCAGGCGCACCTTAAGCGCCCGGAGCAGACTCGTCCCGCTAATATCTTCTTCCCCACCGAGGGTACCGGAAAACTTATAGATATCCTCGGTCGCTTCTTCCTCGATGACATCAATGACATCATCGATGGTGACGACACCTAGGAGACGGTGCTCACGGTCGACGACCGGCAAGGCCAAAAGGTCGTATCGCGACATGATGCGCGCGACTTCTTCCTGGTCGGTATCGACGTCCACGTAAATCACGTTGGGGTTCATCAGCTCTTCGACAAGCCGGCTCGGCTGCCCGATGATAAGATCGCGAAGCGAGATGACGCCGACCAGTTGGTCGTCGCGGTTGACTATAAAGACATAATAAATCGTCTCGGCACCGGGGGCTTTTGCGCGCAGCAGGTCAATCGACTCCTGGGCCGTCATATCCTTCCTGAGCGCGACGAACTCCGGGGTCATGATGCCGCCGGCCGTGTCCTCGCCGTGCTCCATCAAACGCAGCGCCTCTTGCGCATCCTCCCTGTCCATAGCGGCTAGAATTCGCTGGGCGTCTTTCTTGTCGATAGCTCCGAGCAGGTCGGCGACGTCGTCGGCCTCCATCTCTTCTAGGATGTCGGAGATGAGCGGCGTGCTGAGCAACTCGACGATGTCCATCTGCTCTTGCTCGTCCATCTCCTGGAAGGTATCGGCCGCTCTCGGGATGTCCCACGTCTCGAAGATCATCTTCTGGAAATCATCGGGAAGGTCGCCGATGATTTCCGCTGCGTCGGCAGGATGAAGCTTCTCGAAGAGGCCTATCGCTTTTTCGAGTTCTTGTTTTTTTAATAGGTTTTCCGCTGCTACCTGAAGTATTTTATTGCGATCCCGCATCTACCGACCCTATTCCGTATAACCGAATTGTTTTATATAGCGCTCTTCTTTGCGCCAGTCCTTCTTAACGCGAACCCTGAGGTCGAGAAATATGTGACTGCCTAAGAGATGTTCGATATCCGCTCTCGCTTTGGAGCCTATCTCTTTGAGGACGCGCCCACCCTTGCCTATAAGGATTCCCTTCTGGGATTCCCGCTCGACGAAGATGGTCGCAAAAATGTCGACTATCTCGCCGTCCTTGCGCGGTTTCATCTCTTGCACCTCGACCGCTATGCTGTGAGGAACCTCTTCCCTGGTCAAATGGAGCGCTTTCTCCCGGATAAACTCCGCTACCACTACCCGTTCGGGTTGGTCGGTCGTCATATTTGGCGGATAATACTGCGGTCCCTCCGGTAACAGCTCTTTCATCTTATCGACCAGAATCTCAACGTTCTGCCCCGTCGCAGCAGACAGCGGGATTATCTCGTCGAACGTCCCCAGCTGCCTGGCGATTTCCTGTTGAACCTCGATATCTCCCGGTTCCAACTTATCTATCTTACTTAAGACTATTATTTTAGGCGTGCTCAACAACTCAAGCTCATTTGCGATATAGAGATCGCCGGACCCGATAACCTGCGACGCATCGACCATGAATATCACAGCGTCGACATCCCTTAAGGCGTTGCGAACGCTCTTGTTCATATGCTCGCCGAGCGAATCCTTCGGCTTGTGCAGGCCAGGCGTGTCCACAAAGACTATCTGCGCATTCTCGAGATTTAAAATCGCACGAATAGTATGACGCGTTGTTTGCGGCTTATCGGAGATTATCGCGACCTTCTCCTTGGCCAGATAGTTCAAGAGCGTCGACTTCCCGGCGTTGGGTCGTCCCACAATCGCTGCAAATCCCGATTTAAAGCTCTCCTTGCGTTTGTCACCTTCGTCCATGATCACCCTTCCAATCCAAGCTCGAGGAGCATCCGGTCTATGCCGGGACCATACTCGTCTGATAACTCCGCGATGTTTTTGAAGCCCGCTTTTTTGTAGAGCTCCAATGCCCGGCTGTTCTTATCGTCAACGGTGAGCTGCACTGCTCTAACGCCATCGCGCTTGAGCGCTGTGAGCAACTCACCCAAAAACCTCGACCCCAGGCGCTTTCCCCTGAGTTCTTTTCTCACAAGAAAACCGACGATAAAAACGAGTCCCGGGTCGAACCAATCCCTTATAATATCCGCAATCCCACAGATCGCGCCATCCTTCTTGAATATATATACCGCGCCGTGTTTAATAAAGACCGGAAATGTCCAGTGATTCAGGCCGCCGTCACCGAAAGCTTCCGCCTCCATCATGATCAGCTCCGGTATCAGGCCGGTATCGAATTCCGTCAAGCGCACCAATTCATAATCCATCGTAGTTGCACCCTATAATACCGGGACTTATCCCTTTTCCTTTTCTCCAAACAACCGCTCGTTGGTAAAGGCATAGGGTAGCAACTCTTTAATGAGCGCTTTCTTTGTCTCGCCCTTCGTGTTAGCCATGATGACAAGCGCTTCGGCACCGAACTCGGCAAGAAACTGCCTGCAAGCACCGCACGGCGGGCAAGGCATCGGGCCGTCGGCGATGATGGCGAGCGCCTCGAACCTGCGGCAGCCCTCAGAGACCGCTTTCGACATCGCGACCCGCTCGGCGCAGATAGAGAGGCCGTAGACGGCGTTCTCCACATTAGCTCCGGCGAATATACGCCCGTCTTCGCAGAAAACGGCGGCGCCCACCCTAAAACCCGAGTACGGCGCATAGGCCTCTTGCCGGGCCTCGGACGCCGCTCGTATCAACTCCACTTCGTCCATATAGACAAACCTCCTAGCCCAAAGTGCCTCGCCGAATTTTCTACCCGACTTCCAGGCTCTCCGCTTCCTCTTCCGATTCTTCGCGGCTTATTAAAATCTTCGATATCCTGCGTCCGGTAACCTTCTCAACCTTGAATACGAACCCCTCGAAACGGACCTCTTCTCCCGCGGTCGGGGTGCGGCCTATAAGCGAGTATACGAAACCGCCGATGGTGTCGATATCCGCGCGCGAGAAACCCGTGCCCAGCAACTCGTTCGCCTCATCGATATGAACGCGAGCGTCCATCCTCACCAAGTGGTTATCGATAAACTCGATGAGCGTCTCCTCGAGGTCGTACTCGTCGAATATCTCGCCGACTATCTCTTCGAGCAGGTCTTCGATGGTGACAAGACCCGCGGTACCGCCGTGCTCATCGACGACGATGGCCATGTGTAAGCGCTTCTTCTGCAACTCACGCATGAGGTCGTCGACCTTTTTCAGCTCGGGCACATAGTAGGCCGGGCGCATCTGCCGCTTGATGGGCACGTCTATCTTACCTTTATGCATCTGCATAAGAAGGTCTTTGGCGTAGATTATTCCGATTATGTTGTCGACCGTCTCCTCGTAGACCGGTATTCTGGAGTGCCCTTCTTTGATGACCAGCGAGAGGACCTCCTCGATGGGCGCATCCGCGCTGACGCTCACCATATCCATCCTCGGCACCATGACCTCGCGCACTATCGTGTCTCCGAACTCGAAGATGCTGTGGATCAACTCTTTCTCTTCTTCTTCGATAATGCCTTCCTCCTCGCCGGCGCCGACCATGCCCATTATCTCTTCCTCACTTATGACGGGAAGCTCTTTGATGGGCCGACCCCCGAAAAGACGGATGAAGATGTTCGCAACAAACGTAAATATCCTAGCGATGGGGCCGAGCGCTTTCGAGAGCACGTCCAAGGCGATTGCCGCGCGCAACGAGAGGCTCTCCGTGCGCCGGGCGCCAAAGGTCTTCGGTATTATCTCGCCGAAAACAAGAATGAGAAAGAGCATCAAAACGGTCGAGATGACCACGACGAAACTATCGAGGTACCTGGTCGCCAGCAAGGTCGCGATAGAGACGGCGGCAATATTGGCGCTGTTGTCCAATAATATCATCGCGGTCATCAGGCGGCTGGGGTGCGACATCAGCGACTCGAGCGCGCCGGCGCCCGGAGCCTCTTGCTCGACAAGATATCTAAGTCGAATCCGGCTCATAGACGATATCGCGCTCTCGACCGCCGTTAAGGCGGCCGACAAACCGACTAGAATTATGACAAGTACCACGTATAACCAATCCGGCAAGTGACAATCCCTCCCTAGCTATATTATATCGGACGCTTCGCGTAAAAATTTTAAATTATCGACAAGCCAACCCGCCCGACCTAGTTCGCTTACCAAGTATAGAATACCTGAAAGATAAGGATGGTCACGAGAATACCGAGCGTCGCGCCCGACATTATCTCGAGCGTGGTGTGAACGCCCGCGTCAAACCTACTGTGAAAGACGAGCAGCGCCAAACCCAAACCGAGCGTGGCGACAAGCGGCGACTGGCTTATGAAGGCTATCGCGGTAAAGAGCGATGCCGCGAGGGCGCTATGGCCGCTCGGCCACCCGCCCCGCAAGAAGCTTCCCCCGCCCACCCATGCTTTGGCCGAAACGACCAGTATCGCTACGATTAAGAGCGAAATAATGGTGAGGTGCGCCGGGGATTGGCGAATCCTTTCGAGCAAGCCGAGCGCCAGCGGGTTGACCCGCGAAAAGAATATGAAATATGCCACCAGGACGGCGTTGATGCTCGCCAGAAGGACGGCGCCGGCTGCTACATCCTTTGCTATCTGCGCCACTGGGTCGAACGTAGTCGTGACAAGGTCGATAGTCGATTCGATAGCCGTGTTTATGAGTTCGGCGACGACGACCAGAGAGACCGCAAATATCAAAGCGACAAAAGCCCACGACTCTATCTTTAAGATGAGGCCGAGTGTGAGCGCCACAGCTGCGGCGATAAAGTGAATGCGCATATTGCGCTGGGTGCGCAATACATAGATAAGGCCATCGATGGCGTAATTGAAGCTTTTCAGCAACGACATGCTTTTCATCGGGCGCATATGAACGTCAAAGTCCCGTCATGCGGGCGGCTCTCGAAAGAGCTGCGACTGGCGTATTTAACGCTCAAAACCCCCCTTCGCAAGTTCGTCGGGGTTTACACCGTCTGAGAAAGAGGTAAGCAGCAGGCGCTCGCGCGCCTCCATAAGCTCGGCGTCCTCATCGCTGTCATGGTTATAACCGAGAAGATGGAGGATGCCGTGGACTAAGAGCAACGAGAGCTCTTGGTTCAAGGTCTGGTCGAATTCGATCGCCTGTTTCTCGGCGACAGCCGGGCAGATGACGACATCTCCCAGTAGCCGCGGGAGGTTCCCGGCGGTGGGCATGTCACCACCCGCTTCGAAGGATAAGACGTCGGTGGGGTAATCCTTGCCGCGATAGCTCGCGTTCAAGTCGAGCATGGTCTCTTCACCGACTAGCGCTATACTGAGTTCCGCATCCTCTTCGACACGCTCCGCAGTTAGAACATAACCGGCAAGCTCAACCAGTGAATCTTCATCCACCGCTAATTCTTGCTCATTACTTATTTGAATCAACATGCGCTGCAAGGCTCCTAGCTTGCGGAACGGGTACCGTCGGGTACTCGACCCTCGTGTGATATAGGCTTGTCAACAACTGGGTGAAGCTTCTGATTATCTTTTCAATATCGTTCAGAGTCAGGTTACTCTCGTTTAGCTGGCCATCATCGAGCTTGCTCTGGACTATCCGTTTTATGAGCTGCTCGATTCGTCCCGGCGTCGGTTTAGCGATAGTTCGCGCCGCGGCCTCGACCGAGTCGGAGAGCATGACAAGCGCCGCCTCTTTCGATTTCGGGCGCTGCCCTGAATACCGGTAATTCTCTTCATTGATGGTCTCTTTGACGACGCTCTCTTTTGCTTTGTGATAGAAAAACGCCACTATGCTCGTCCCGTGATGCTCGTTTATGATATCGAGTATCTCCGGCGGCAGGTGATACTTCTTCCCCAGGTCGATACCTTCCTTGACATGGGAGGTGATTATCAGGCAGCTGAGGCTCGGGTTGGTGTGGTCGTGTGGATTTTCGCACCCTATCTGGTTCTCGACAAAGAAGAGCGGCCGCTTTATTTTTCCGATATCGTGGTAGTATGCGCCGACTCTTGCCAGAAGCGGATTCGCGCCGATTTCCTCGGCCGCGTTTTCGGCGAGGTTTCCCGCCATGATGCTGTGGTTATACGTTCCCGGCGCCTTCATCATAAGCTCGCGTAAGAGGGGCTGATTGGCGTACGAAAGCTCGACGAGCTTGATGTCGGTCGTGATTCCAAAGACCTTCTCCAGGAACGGTAGTGTCCCGATGGTCAATACCGCCGTTGAAATACCGCCAAGCAACCCCCAGCCGAGGTTTTTCATTATCTCGACCAGCCCGGCTCCGCTCAAAAGCGTTGTGGTTATAGCCAAAATTGTCGTCGCGAGCGTAACCCATGCCCCGGCGATAGCCAAATCCGTCCGATGCCGGATATTGTAGATGGCATATATCGCGAAAAGCCCGGTCAGAATTCCGTACAGAGTATATTGGTAGTTCTGCCCGCCGATTAGACCGGAGTACAGGCTTAGACTCAAGACCATGACGATGGCCGTCTCGATATTAAAGAGCAACGCGGTCAACATCGCCGCCGCGCCGATAGGAATGAGAAAATATGAATAATAAGGACCGACGAATTTCGCAATCACAATCGTCGCTATAAAGATAAGCGCGAGCACGCCTATGAGACGGTTGCTCCGATGTATTTTTGGCTGGTAGTTAAACAGATAGAGGCCGAACGCGATGAACGAGACCAGCGCAAAGAGCGCCAGGCCGCCGATACGGGTCAGATCGATGCCTCTCTTGAGCAGACCCAGTTCCTCCAATATCTTGACCTGCAAGCCCGAGACAATTTCGCCCTCGCGGACGATGGTCTCTCCTTTTTGCTTATTAACGAGAACCGAAGAGATACCGGACGCCGCTTCTTTTTTAAGCTTCTCGGTCGCCTGCACATCGTAGAAGTAGTTTGGCTTGAAGTAGAATGAGCCGACCTCGGCGATGACCGCGTTCTTGCCGGGATTCTTGGTCAGGCTCTGCGCCATCTCGGCAAAGTCTATCCTTTTTTCGCCGATGTTTTCCGCGGTTATCTTGTCGCTGTAGACGCGGTTAATATTGCTGACCACGAGGGCTTCGGTCGAATTGAGTTCGGTGTCGGGCATCTGGAGCACCGTTTTAAAGACGCTCTTGTCGAAACTCGAGTCGACCTCTTTAGCGAGTAAATCCTGTTTAGCTTCAGCGGTCAGCACTTCGTTCGAACGTACCTGCCTTACCAGGCCGAAGAATTTATGAACCGAGTCGATAACCTGCGGTTCGACGCTCCAATCACGATTGTACACCTTCTCGACATGCGACGACGCTTCGTTTCGCAAGGCTGCAGTCCTCTCGAAATCGACGAATTCGATGTCGCGCGTCGCCTTGACCGTCTTAGGACTGGGCTTGCCTTCCTGAAGGCCGATCAGCCTGTCGGGAATGAAATCGACGACCAGAATCGCTAGAATCACGGTAAACAGGAGCAAAGCTAGAAGCGACCGGCGCAGGCTCTTGCCCTTCCAGTCTACTATAGCAGGCATATCTTTGATTTTGTCGAGGCCAAAGTTCGGAGTCATAGCTGTCTCTGCGAACCTCTCTCTTCATCATGGCGCTTGTATGCTTCGACTATCTTCTGGACGAGCTTGTGGCGAACCACATCGCGCGAGGTTAAATGGACGAAAGCTATATCGTTTAACCCTCTCAATATGTTCTCTATTATGAGCAGGCCCGAGTGCTGCCCGCTGGGCAAATCTATCTGGGTGCTGTCACCGGTTACGACCATCCGGGAGCCGAATCCGAGTCTCGTCAGAAACATCTTCATCTGCTCCTGTGAGGTATTCTGGGCTTCGTCCAATATTATGAAGGAATCGTTGAGCGTCCGGCCCCTCATGTAAGCGAGCGGCGCTATCTCAATCGTTCCCTGGTCTAGCAAGTGCCTGAAGTGCTCGGCATCCATCATCTCGTAGAGCGCGTCGAAGAGTGGGCGCAAATACGGGTCGACTTTTTGCTGGAGGTCGCCGGGTAGAAAACCGAGCTTCTCTCCCGCCTCGACGGCCGGGCGGGTCAATATAATCCTTCCCACCGTCTTGTCCTTGAGCGCGCGTACCGCCATCGCCATCGCCAGATAGGTCTTGCCGGTTCCCGCCGGGCCTATCGCAAAGGTCGCGGTGTGGTTGCGGATTGCGTCGATATACTCCTTTTGACCCGCGGTCTTCGGTCCGATTACTTTTCGGCGATGGGTGATGATGACGTCGGAATAGATGCTCGAAGGTGTAATCCGGTTGCCGTCGATGGTGATGTCTATGGTGTGCTCGACTTTTTGCGGGGTCAGTTGTTGGCCGTGCGACACAATATTCAACATTTCTTTGAAGATAGTTGCTACGTTGTCTACTTCCACAGCGTCGCCCTTGATCGTTATTTCGTTACCTCTGACCAGGATTGTGCTTTGAAACTTGCCCTCTATTATTTTTAATAATTGATCATGGTAGCCTAACAAATCGACCATCGATATATCGCCCGGCACCACGACTTTGATCTCCACGATATCCGCCAATTTTGGCTCTTTCACTCCTTTAGGTGAGAAAATTATACCATATCCCGAGTCCCGCAACGACTTCGCCGACCTATTGTGAGGGGCTCTATTGTTGCATAAGCTCGAGCGTCAGCTGGTTGACGCGTTTGCCGTCGGCTTTTCCCTTTACCTGCGGCATAAGCTTGCCCATTACCTTACCCATATCTTTGGGAGCCGTTGCGCCGGTCGCCTCGATGGCGTCCTTGATGAGGCGCGTAAGTTCCTCATCCGAGAGCTGCTCGGGTAGATAGCCGGAGAGTACGGCCGCTTCTTTCTCTTCCTTCTCGGCCAGCTCTTCCCGATCGCCTTTTCGGTACTGCTCGGCGGCCTCGTTTCGTCGCTTGATTTGGCGCTGCACGACTTCTATGACTTCATCGTCTGCAAGGCTCTCTTTCTTAACTATCTCGGCGTTCTTCAGCTCCGACATCAACAGCCGGATGGTCGAGAGGACGAGTTTTTGCTCCGGGTCGGCCGACGCTTGGCGCATCGCCGACTTCATATCTTCGTTTAAACGCTCCTTCAGTGACAACTGGGCTCCTTTCTTCGGGCAACAGCACGAGACACTTGGGCGACGACTCGCGTTAAAACAGAAGGCCGGCCTTACGACACCATTCTTCCGAGCCTCTTGCCGCCTAAGACATGAAAATGGACATGGAATACCTCTTGGCCGCCATCGGGCCCGGTGTTTGCGATTAAGCGATAACCACTCTTTGCAACGCCGGACAGCCGAGCCACCCGGTTTCCGGCGAGTACTATTTTGCCGAGCAGGCTTGCGTCGGCCTCGGTCGCATCGGAAAGCCGCTCGATATGGGCTCTCGGTACGATTAGGACATGAACGGGCGCCTGCGGGCTGATATCTTTGAACGCTACTACGTCGTCGTCCTCATAGACAACGGTCGCCGGAATCTCGCCCGCGATTATCTTACAAAACAGACAGTCTTGAGCCATATAGACCTCCTCGGTAATTGTTAGTCGTCGATTATGAGTATATTTATTACTCCCTAGCCCCCACAACTCTTCCATAAAGAGTCGCATCTTCTTGCTTCTCGATGCGCACCCGCGCGAGCCTTCCTAAAAGCTCATCGGAGCCGGCGCACATCACGCGGATATAATTGTCGCTCATCCCCGAAAGATGCTCGCCTTGCCGGCGCTCTATGGAAACAATCAGTTCTTTCCCGATATAGCGGGAGGCAAACCGTGCCGCCAAATCCTCGCCGAGCGCGATGAGCTCCGCCGAGCGCTTCTCTTTTACATCTTTCGGTATCTGGCCGCCGAGACCTGCCGCCGGCGTGCCTTTCCTGGGAGAAAACTTAAAGACGTGGAGCCTGCTGAAACCGATGCTCGCGACTAGGTCCATGGTGCTCTTAAAATCAGCGTCGGTCTCACTGGGAAATCCCACGATGATGTCGGTCGTCAGCGCGATGTCCTC
Organism: Actinomycetota bacterium; assembly: GCA_030018005.1. GTDB lineage: Bacteria > Actinomycetota > Aquicultoria > Aquicultorales > Aquicultoraceae > Aquicultor. The sequence continues at coordinate 32,772 of JASEGT010000009.1, read as the reverse complement.
GATGGACGACGTTAGATAATGAGCGCGCTCCGCGAACTCTTCCGCGCTATAGTGCCGGTTCATCGCGACAAGTACGGCATTGCTGCCGTTCTGAAGCGGGATATGGAGGTGCTTGCAGAGCTTCGGCGATGCTGCGATTAGATCGACCAACTCGGGTGTAACCTCGCGCAGCTCTATCGAGCTTAGGCGAATCCTGCCCAGCCCTTCGATTTCAACGAGCTTGGCGAGCAAATCCGCGAGGCCGGTGTCTTGGCCCGCCCCATAGAGCCCCAGGTGAATGCCGGTCAAGACTATCTCAGGGGTCCCTTCGCGCGCCAGCCGCGCGACCTCATCTACTATCTCAGGTTCGGGCCGGCTCCAGAGGTCGCCGCGCACGTGCGGCACGATGCAGTAGCTGCAAAATTGGTCGCACCCGTCTTGTATCTTTACCAGGGCGCGTGTATGCAGCGTTGTGTTTGGCGCGGGCTCGCCGGGGGTGCGCCTCCCCGGCTCGATGCCGATGCCGAGCTCTTGCGCAACGAGTAACGGCAGTCTATCTTTGTCGTCGTTGCCCAGGACAAGGCTTACGCCCTCAATCGCCTCTATCGCGACCCGGTCGGAATCGGCGTAGCAGCCGGTCACCACGACGCGCGCGCCGGGGTTATTGCGCACGGCTCGCCTGATTAGCTGGCGAGACTTATGTCCGGCGACAGCTGTAACGGTACAGCTGTTGATTATATAAACATCCGCACGGCTCGAAAACGCGACCATCTCCCAGCCATATGCCCCGAGTTCGGCCGCAATCCGCTCGCTTTCATATTGGTTTACCTTACATCCCAGCGTATGAATCGAAAACGCGATGCCTGTCTTTGCGTTCATAGTCATCGCCTGTCCCGGCGGGCGCGGGCACACTCATAAAGGGTCAACGCGACCGCGATAGGCCCAGCCGTCTCGGTCCGCAGAATATATTCGCCCATAGACGCGATCCCGGCGCCAAGTGCCTTCAGGTCGGCGATCTCGCCCTCGGATAAGCCCCCCTCCGGGCCGACGACGAGCGCGATGCGCGCGGCTTCGGGTTTTAGCACCTCGGACAAGAGCCTGTCGCGCTCCTCTTCCCAGAAGACCACGACCTGGTCGAAACCGGCCAGCTCCCGCAGGGCGCTTTGCCAATCGAGCGGGGTGCGAATCTCCGGCACTGATAAGCGATGAGACTGTTTGGCAGCCTCTTCGGCTATCTTTTGCCAACGGCTGCTCTTTTTCTCGGCCTTGCCGGGGTCGAGCGCGACGACTACGCGCTCGGTCAAGACCGGGGTAACGCCCGCCACTCCTATCTCGGTCGCTTGCCTTATGATGACATCGATTTTTCCCGCTTTCGGCAATCCTTGAAAGAGATATATTTGCGGCGCATCGCTGAGCGGCTCGCGCCGGGAGAGAACTCTGCCGGCGACCGCATCGCGCGAAATATGCTCTATCTCGACGTCGCAGAGCGAGGGTGTACTATCGACGACCTCGATAACAGCGCCCGTGCCGAGCCGCAAGACATCCTTGATATGCTTTACGTCCGGCCCGGTTATAGTGACACTCTCGCCCGCTTTTTCAGCAATAAAGAAACGCGCCTTAGACACGCCGGCTCACCACACTCACCCAGTCGCCTTCCTCGAAGGTCTTTTCGACCCGGTAGCCGTTCTCATCGAGTGCGGCTACCACATCGGCCAGCTGCGAGCGCATGATTCCCGAGGATATCACCGTTTTAAGGCCAACCAGCCTTTGCGCGAACTCCGGCATCAGCCGTATGATAAGCGGCGCGGTGAGATTAGCGACCAGAATATCGACTTCCGTCAGCTCGATATCGGAGAAGTCGGAGATGATAAAGTCTATGCGCGAGCCCACGCCGTTGTTGCGCGCGTTGTCCTCGGCCACCTCGATAGCTTCGGCGTCGTCGTCTATGGCTATCACGCGGGACGCGCCGAGCTTGGCGGCGGCAATCGCGAGAATACCGGAACCGGTTCCGAGGTCGAAGACAACCTCACCCCCGGCGATAATCTCTTGAATAAACTGGAGGCACCCCGCCGTCGTCGGGTGGGCGCCGGTTCCGAACGCGAGGCCCGGGTCGAGTTCGACCGCAACCTCACCCGGATTTAGCTCGGCATCCTCCCACGAGGGCTTGATAACGAGTTTGCCGATTCGGATGACATGGAAGAATTTGCGGTAATTATCGACCCAATCCTCATCGTTGATGAAGGAGAAGTCGATTGTCGCCGGCCTTATGCTTAAACCCGCCGCGCGCGCGTTTTCCAGCGCGTGCTCGAGCGTGGCCCGGGCGCTCTCCGGTGATATGGTACCTGCGAGAAAGACGGTCGCGGTTACGGTTTCAGCCTCCTCGCCGATTACAAAACCGGAGGGGCTTAGGGCGAGCAGGGTCTCATTGAGGGCCTCCACGGCCTCCGGGGTCGTCTTTATGTCGACTTTGAGCCAATCCATCTGCGCGCGCCTACTTTGCGCCGAACGCGTCTTTTATGCGTCCGAGAATGCCGCCCGACGACTCCTCCGGGACTTCGTGGCCCAACTCACGGGCTAGTTCGTAGAGAAGCTCCTTCTGGCGGTCGGTGAGCTTGTGCGGAGTCTCGATGACGGCCTGGATTATTATATCGCCGCGAACATGGTTCCGCAGGGACGGCACACCTTTGCTCTTGAGCTTGAAGGTGCTCCCCGTCTGGGTGCCCGCCGGTATTTTAAGTGTTTCAAAACCTTCGAGCGTCGGGATTTGAACCTCGGTCCCGAGAGCCGCCTGCGGGAAGGTAATGGGATAATGGCAGAACAGGTTGTTTCCCTGGCGCTCGAATATCGAGTGCGGGCTAACATTAATCATCACATAGAGGTCGCCGGCGCGGCCGCCGCGTACGCCCGCCTCGCCTTTACCGGAAAGTTTCAGTGTCATACCGTTGTCGATGCCCGCCGGAACCTCGACCTTTATCTTCTCGTGAACCGGTTTTCTCCCCTGCCCATTGCAATCGTCACAGGGATTGGTGATTATCTTGCCGGCGCCCTTGCACTTCGAACACGGGGCGGTGCGGATAAAAGTGCCGAAAACGGTCCTCTGTTCACTGCGGATTTCGCCCATACCGTTGCAGCTCGAGCATATCTCGGGAGAGGTCCCCGCCTTGACGCCGCTGCCGCTGCAGGTATCGCAAGAGACCAGCCGTGCTATTTCGACCTCTTTGTCGGCGCCGAATACCGCTTCCTCGAACTCGACGGTCATCTCGAGGCTTAGGTCGGAGCCGCGCTGGGCGCTGGTCTTAGCCCCGCCCGTATTGCGCTGCCAATCTCCGAAGAACATCCCAAAAACATCACCGAAAGCCGATTCGAAATTGCCGAAACCGCTAAAATCGCCGGCATTGCCGAATGCCGGGCCGCCTTTGGCGGAGCCGTACATATCATAATTGCGACGCTTGTCGGGGTCGCTCAAAACCTCGTAGGCTTCGTTGACCTCTTTAAACATCGCCTCGGTATTGGGCTCGTCTTTATTTACGTCGGGATGATACTTCCTGGCTAGCCTGCGGTAGGCTTTCTTTATTTCGTCCTGCGTCGCGTTGCGCGACACGCCTAGCATCTCGTAAAAATCTTTTTGGGACATTCTTACCTCATCATGATTTAATAATTCAACGTCGTTATCTTTATCGGCTTCATTCGCAACTTCTTATTATAGCGCAAAATGCGTGTTCAATCTCAAATTTTTGCTCTCATAAGCAGATTTTACAGCCGGGAGGGATTTCGCCGCGCGCCCCTTACGACCTCAGCTCGACGAGAGCCTTGCTGAGTTTATCGGATATCAGCTCGACGACCGATATAGCCCGCGAATAATTCATCCGGGTCGGGCCGATGATGCCGAGCGTGCCCCGGGTCTCGCTGTCCAACTGATAGTTGCTCGTGATAATACTGCAGCCCCGCATATCGTCGTCGGTGTTTTCGGAGCCGATTCTAACGAGAACCTTTCGAGTCATGACAGAGTCTTCCAGCCATTGCATCAAACGATACCCCTGCTCGATGGCGTTGAGCAGCGAGTGGACCTTCGACAGTTCTTCAAATTCGGGTTGCCCGTAAATGCCGGCCGTCCCGCTCAAGAAGACGCGCTCGCGCTCATCGCTCTCGATGATATCTAGTATCGCGTTTATCAAGGTCGACGCGGTGCGGGACGCATCCGGGTCGGGCAGAATCAACGTATCCCGCAGCGCAGAGATGCCGATACTGTCGAGTCCCTGAAGCTTCTCATTTAAGAACCGCTCTATCTCGCCTATCTCCCCGGAATACGGCTCCATACTCACCGTCCGCTTCAAGACCTGGCCTTTGTCGGTTATAAGAACCACCAGCACATGCCGCGGCGAAAGCGAGACGAGGTCGATGTGCTTGAGCATGCTCTTCTTAAACGACGGGGCGAGCGCGACCGCTATATAGCTGGTCACGTTGGATAGTATATGGGTCGTCTCCTTCATAAGCTCTTCCATCTCCATATTGATGGACGAGAAGAGCTTTACGATAGAGTTTTCCTCCTGGTGGGTCAAGCCCGGCTTATCGGTTATGCCGTCGACATAGTACCGGTAGCCCATGTCTGTCGGGATGCGACCGGCGGAGGTATGTGGCTGGTGGAGATACCCGAGAGCCTCGAGCGTAGCCAGCTCGTTTCTGACCGTGGCGGAACTGACACCGAGCTGGTACTTCTCCACAAGCTTTTGCGAGCTTACGGGCTCAGCCGTGAGAATATACTCCTGTACTGCGACGTAGAGGATGGCTTTCTTTCTTGCATCGAGCATTTCAATCACTCCTAGCACTCTAAGAAGCAGAGTGCTAGAAAGAACGTACCACCTGACGTGGAGGGATGTCAAGGTAGTGCATTGACTCATCAAAAACATACTCGAAACGAATTCGTTGCTAGGATGCCTAAAAGGAATATCACCCTCAAAGCAAGCTCCAGCACACAATGATCAGGGATACGCTATCGGCATCCCTGATCCTAAAAGAGATCGTTTTCTATACCTCTTAGCTACAAGATATTACCTATTGCTTACCAGGAGTTGGGTCCTGAGCCGCGCTAAAATCACGCGTAATATCGTCACCATTGTTTGCATCGATAAAGATGGTGCCGCTTGACTTTAATTCCAGCACTGCTGATGCTTTTACATCATCGTACATAGCATACCAAACAAGTTTTTGTTGGCCGTTCTTGTCTTTCAGTACGGCTAAATCACACTCGTTTATGGTAGCCCGACTTGTCAATTTCGACCTTACAATTCTTAGTGCTTCATCTTTTAATATCTTCGGCGATGTTGCTACAAACTCCTCCTCATCCCTAGCCGAATAAAGGCCAAGCTTGCCTGTCCTCGGATCAACGCCAATCGTAACTGATCTTAGAAGTTTAGCGCCATTCGGTGCAATTTTTGTCCATGTAATCAAGTAACTACCATCAACCATATTAGCAATATTAGTAAGCGTTAGTTCATCGAATCTAGCATATTTGCCTTTGACGAATGCTTCAGCCTTATTTACGGCAGCGTCTTTCGTTAGAGGGAGTTGGGCTAAATCAACAGGATCCGCATCAACATATCCTACCACACCAGCTACTTGCCCAGTCTTTGCATCAACCCAGAAAGTTCGACCATCTTCGGCCGTTACGCTGTATACCAATCGCTTCATAGGAAGCTCATCTAGTGCAATCGCCTTCACATTAGCTGTTTCTGCAAAGCCTTTCACCGCGACAGCAGCCTGATCTGGTGATATATTGGGCTGGACTACCAAACCACGAGCCGCAACTGTTAATGCCCCTATGATACCAATACTCAGTATCACTACGACGAACGCCTTGGTTTTGCTTAGGTTCTTCATTATTTCCTCCGTGCGTACCTATAATGATTCTTTTAAAGTATCTGCTTGCAATAAAGATCTACGGTGTACCATACCGGGCAGGCTGAAGTTTTTGGCCGTACTGTCCACGTGTTTCAAAGTTTTGTAGCCTCGTATCGGTTGGTGGGGCTTGTAGCATATAGCTATAAGCATATTGCATTAGGTCTACATGGCCTATGTTGAACCCCTGCGGTGAATCGATAGCGTAGTTTTTATCCCAAGCGCCTCTAGCAAAACCAGCACCAAACCATCCAGAAGAGTGATCCCCAATGCTACTTTTCCAGCCAATAGCGCAATCAACACCTTTTGCCCGAGCCCACCCCAAAATATTACCATACCGTGTTCCATCGAGTGCGCTCTCACAGTTTAGAAACATTGCTACTAGGCAATCATTGATATCGGTACTTCCAAAATTCTTAATATAGTAAAATGTGAAGCCACCTTCAGAATATCCGTTAGCCCTGCTAGCGTTGTTCTTATCCTCGCCGACAATTATTGTATTGTTGTAAAATTGTATTGCGCCCGGCGCACCATGCCCGGCTGTTATGAAAAGCGCGTCGTTCTTCCACCAACCCCATGCATTATTAGCATAAGTGTTCTGTATGTTATATGTGGTATAACCCATAGAATCAAGATATTGCTTACCGTTGCTTAAGGCTCTAGTATCAATATCGCCAGATACATTGAAATAATATAGGTCCGCATCGATAGCGGCAAATGCGCTTGCTGTGCCCGAAAATATTGCTATAGTTGTTAGAACAATCGCTATCAAAACTTTGGATCGGTAAGTGCCCATAGTTGCCTCCCTTAGTTGCTATTTACTACTGCCGAATTTTGCCGCTATTAATGCCTTTTGTCTATCACCTCCTAAATCGCTACTAGTTTTGAATAATCGCGCCTATAAGTTTAAGGATTCCTTTGTTCTACTAGCAAGCAATGTAGCAAATACTTATACATTTTACTAGTAAGTACACCTCTTGTTGTACGTTTTTGGATGAGGCAACACGGAGGTGAGCAGTTTTGATTGTACACATCATGAAGAAGCAAAGCTAATTCGTGGGAAGTCAAACTTAAGATATGATATCATGATGTAAGAAGTGCTATCATGAGAAAGGATGTACGATGGTCAGAACACAGGTTCAGTTAACGGAAGAACAAGTAGAAGCTCTAAAGAGGCTTGCAGGCAAGAAAAATGTCTCGATTGCCGAGCTGGTTCGCCGGGGTGTCGACATCGTAATTCAATCAGAAGCAGAGATCTCCGGTGAAGAATTGAGACAACGAGCAATTTCTGCAGCCGGAAAGTTCAAATCCGGCAAACCCGATCTATCAATTAAGCATGACGAATACCTTGCCGAGGCACTTGACTCATGAGCACATTTATCGATACCTCAGCATTTCTAGCCATCCTCAGCGCCGACGATTTAAACCACGAAAAGTCCAAGGAAGCTTGGAAATATCTTGTCGGTCGAAAAGAAACCCTTGTATGCAGCAATTACGTTCTAATTGAAACCTTTGCTTTAGTTCAACATCATCTGGGAATCGAAGCGGTGATTACTTTCCAAAATGACGTGTTCCCCATCCTTACCATAGAGTGGGTGAATGAATTAAGCCATTTATCCGGGGTAGCGGCTGTTTTGGCTACAAGACGAAAAAGGCTGAGCCTTGTCGATTGCATAAGCTTTTCTGTTATGCGCAAGCTCGGAATAAACGCAGCATTTACCTTTGACCGCCACTTTAAAGAGCAGGGATTTAGGTGCATTCCCTAAACTGCGCCTTTATCAGCGGTAAAAACGCTTGGTGACCAGGATAAATAACTATATCCAAAGTGAGCCGAAGACGTCAAAGCAGCTGCCCGAATATGTCGTCTGGTTTTAGTATTCCACCCGCACCAGCGTTAATCCTTTCGCGGGGGCGGTGTGCCCCGCCCTGGCGCGCTCTTTGGCTTCGAGAATCGCGGGAATGTCTTGCGGCGAGATAATACCGAGGCCGGCGTCGATTGCGGTGCCCGCGATGATGCGCACCATGTTGTGTAAGAACGCATGGGCGCGCACGCGCAGCATGAACAGCCCCTCCAGCGACTCCCCCGCCCAGACGATGTTTTCGGAGCGCGCGCACGAGATATCGAGGATGGTGCGGACCGGGTTGTCGAGCTTGGACGCGCTCAGAGTATTGCAGAAGCTCGTAAAATCATGGCGGCCTTTGAGATGCGCAACGGCTTCGTCCATGGCGGCAATATCGAGTTGGCGCGGCTCATAGCAGACGAACCGGTCGAAGAAGACCGAGCGGTAGGGACGGTTTAGAATGTAATAGTGGTACTCGCGCCATTTAGGGTCGCGACGCGCGTCGAAATCGGCCGGCACTTCAGCCGCGTCTTTGATGACGATGTCATCGGGGAGAATGGCGTTGAGCGAATACGGGATGCGGCGGATTGACATATCGGACTCGGTGACGAAGTTGACCACCTGGCCGAAGGCGTGGACGCCGGTATCGGTGCGCCCGGCGGTCGTCGTCTCGACCGCCCGGCCGAGAAGGGTATGAATCGCGCGCTCGAGTTCGCCCTGGATCGTTCGGACCTCTTGCTTGGCCTGCTTCTGCCAGCCGCTAAAGCCGCCCCCGTCGTATTCGAGTGTGAGCCTGATGTTTCGCAATTGTAACCCCTGATATCGGTTCGACTATGGCGTGATTCGTTTGGTCATAATGATATCATGCATGCTGGGCTCACTACCAAGACCTGTATCCAAGGTTGACCTGCCGGGGGTCGTTCTTAACGGTCGTAAACTTCACGACGATGTTTAATTCTAACAACTGTTATCTCTTGAACATTATCGTCAATGGTATAAAGAATTCGATAGTCGCCCTGGCGAACCCGCCACTCCTCCCTATCGGTGAGCTTGATAGCGCCTTGAGGCTTAGGGTTACCGGCAAGCGCCCTTATTGTAGCAGCAATTTTGTTTTGGTAGACCGGAGCAAGTGTTCTTAGGTCTTTCAGTGCTCTCGCTTTTATTTTAAGCCGATACACCCGGACGCCCCTCGATTTCAGTCATAAGCTCTTCAAAATCTTGGGCTGCTTCCCCTTCGGCAATACGGAACTCTCTAATGTCCTCAAGGTCTTCCAGGAGTTGCATTAAAGCATCATATCGCTCAATATCCATCAAGACTGCTTTTGCTTTACCATATTGAGTAATATAAATCGGTGCTTTATCTTCGGCTAAGCGTTTCAAAATACCCGATAGTTGTCCTCTAACCTCACTCGCCGGCAATATCTTTATGGCCATATTTACCCCCTTATGTTGTACAACAAATATTACAATATCTTGGCATAATACTCAATAGGCCTTAGTAGGGTTTCTTGGGTGCGGGGGTCGTTCTTGTGTCCCTAAAAGAATCCTTGTCAGTAGGCTGCCGATTATTGCCTCGTGCGATGACATGCGATGACACGATAAAGGGCACCCAGCAGTCTTTCAAGACCGGTACCTGGATTATGCGAACATCAATCGTTCGCCCTTCTCTCTTTCTTCAAAAACCATTATTGATCTTCCAATGAGCGAAATATCTGCTCAAGCTCATGCGATTCGAATACCTGCGCAACAGCGCCTTCCTTAACAACATGGGTTTCAAACTCAACTCCATCAAGATTATTTATAACGATCTTGGTCTTTGTTTGCAGGTCAATATAAAGCTGGCTATCGGGTGTATTTAAGTCACTGTTTGGCGATCTTTTAGTCGCATTATTGTAAATATCTATAATTTTAGCGACAAGCTCGGGATCTACGGTCTTGGCTGCTTGATAGACACCAGCAGGGACAAAAACGACCTTTTCAACGGAATGAAGCGGAATAGTCTCTTTCTGCACTTTGCATCCAGTCTGCAGCAATGTATGCACAAGTAGGATTACGATTCCCACTTTGGTCGCAAGGGCAAAGCTTCGACTATTCCGCATCAATGTCATCCTCCAGGGAATTAGCGTAAATGATACTTCTACTTATTAACAAGCGGTTGATTAACAACCAGCTTTTCAGAATGGAAGGCGTTGGTATTTACATATGATCGGTCGATGGCTGGGACTGTAGATAGAATTCAATAGCGCAAGAAGGCCTACAACCCAAGCTAGAGATAGCATGTACGCCAAATCATTGTAGCTGTAGTACCACGAAAGGGCTGCCGCTACCCAATAGCCATCCAAAGCATCAATCGGATAACTCCAAATCGACCAACGAGCATAGATGAAATCCCCCTTCAGTTAATTATCCCTTAATGCATAGACATAAAGCCTGATTTCGAGTCAAGGAAGGCGCGGGATCGAATCAAGCGTTTTTAATTTTGGCCTTTGGGCTGTCGGGCGCATATTGCAACACAATCGCTTCATATCCTGCATTTCAACGATTTTAGGGCGAGACTACCCCCGCCCTAAAATCGTTGTTGTATTAGGTATTACCTAACAGTGCCTCGGTCACATAATCTGCGCCCTTAGGCTAACCGCAAGGTTAAGCCCCTCCCGTGGACGACAACCTGCCCTAATTTACAGTCCATCATGTAGCTTTCTTGAAGCATATTCGCTTCAAAATACCGCCCACAGATAACTATTACTTATTCTTTAGCTTATCAAGCTTAAGATTAAGTTCGTTATACCCTTGAGACCAATTTTCTTGCGTATGAACAGCCCTGTCGTTTTGAATCAGAAACTGGGCTTGCGGGCCATTAAGCGCAACAAATAATCCGTTGTCAGCAAGCCTAAGAAATAGTATGTATCGCTTATCGGGCTCATACTGAACTTCGTCTTCGATCACATACTCAACGTCGTCGAACCTGCCACCCGTTTGTCGCACGTAAATCTCATTTTTCTTCACAGCTGTAGTATTCTTGAACACCTTGGATATTCTAACCTTCTTGTCGGTAAACAACAGGTCATCGATTTTCCTGGTCGGCTCCTTGGCCACAACCATGCCCTCAACGACTAAATCAGCATCTTGATACAACTCATCAATGCTCAAGTACCCCTTTGCCCAACTTGCCTGCAACTTCACAATTTGTGAATCAGCTTGCGGGGTCAACCCGCTCTGCGTTTTAGCATTGTTCTTACTCAGGAGGCCCGATCCTACTGCTCCAAACAGCAGCATGAAAACAAGTGTTCCTGTTATGATTAAGACCCTATATCTCACAATAAACCCCTCCGTCTAATAAAGATTGTTAACGCCGCTTATGTCATCCGGCTTCGGCAGCCAATAAACGCGGCCATTCGTATACGGATACATGACCGACATAATTGCTAGTGACGTTTGATGCCCTAAGCCTAAACTATGTCCAAATTCATGTGCAAGCACACCTTGTGTTTGATGGGAAGTATAGCTGCCCGTATAGTAAGCGTTTACTTGACACTTACATGATGTAAAATTGCCTAGAACATTTCTTGTGACTTCGGTTAAACCATCCCAAGCCACATCACTTCTATTGGCCTTGGCATAAATAAAAACTGTTGAAAGATTTTTGACGAGACTAATTTCCGTGGCCGTTGTCCAAGAGTCGGCGGCGCTGACAGTTAATGCCATGCCCGTTCCATCATACCAATAAATAGTTTTGTATAGCCATTTTCCACCGATATATGTATATGCGAACGCTTGACCAACAAAGGTTAACGACAAGCTGCTGATTAATGCCAGTACAACAAGCATCATTCCAATTCGTTTCATAAAGCCTCCTTAATTACAGGCACGCCAAGATATTCTGAACTACTTAATTCACAAAAGCCGGATGCTATTGATGCAACTCCTAGACAGCACATCCTTAATACTCCAACGGACAAGTATTGATTTGTGACGATTGTCGAGCTAATCAACTATCATTTTCGCGGTAGACTCTCTCAGAACACGCAAATGTATTGCTCCTCTTTATTTATTTTGCTATTCATGCCCCCCATCTACAAGCGCGAGAATTCTGCGGCACGCTTTCGGCAAGCTAGATTTTTTTCGAATCACCCCCTCTGTCGTCCGTTGCTTTTGCTTTTGCCGAACCTATGACAGCGCTGTCTCTCTAGAGTAGGCTAGCAAAAAAAACACTTAGTTGCGATACTCCGCGATCAGTATTTTGCTTTGTGATACGTTGCTCATAGTAGTACCAGCGCGTTCTAGTCGAAAGTTTTTCAAAAAACCTTAGCCGCCAATTTCTCTTGGCGGCTTCTTCTATTCAAGCATTTTTATTCAATTGTTATGCCTGCCGGTGTCTAGATGCATATCCGCATAGAGCTCTGGCGTCAGCCTACTTCAGCTCATGCACCCGCAGCAGGCCTCTTTCACCAACTCCCTACACAACCCTCTCACCCAGCACCTGCGCTATCGGGCGTACCTCATCGACCAATAGCCTGAGTTGTTCGGGAGTTAGCGACTAGGCGCCGTCGCAGAGCGCTTTATTCGGATTGGGGTGCGCCTCTATCATGAGGCCGTCCGCCCCGGCTGCCGCTGCTGCGCGGCTCATCGGGATGATATCTGATTTGGCTTATGGCAGAAAAGACAAATTTCTTAAAAAGACTTGAAACCTGAGGTTCTTAAAGTTATACTATCGTTTGCATATATTTTCTTATGTGCTAATGCATATATGTAAATCATCGATGGTTTGTTTTACGAAGCCGCCTAAAGGCTAACCAGACTCTTGAAAGAAAGTGCGATCTATATAAGATACTGGTTCAAGCTGGTGGGCTCATATCCATGCAGCCAACAACGGAAAACGGGTGTGCTTATTCTCCCGCGATGTAAGGATTAAAGATGAGTTCAAGTCAATCATCTATCCTGGCTTCGACATCAACGAACTGCGAAAGATTAAGGATGAGTTAGCCGAGCAGGAAAAGCTAGAACATATTTACTTCGACGTTCAATTAATCTTAAGAAACGAGGTATAATTAACATGCCAACAGTTTCGGCTCTGGTATCGCGTCGCCGAACTCTTTAGCTGTATCAATCCATAACTTAATCGCTTCCAGGGTATTCTTTAATGCAGCTTCAGGCATCTCTGTCGCCGACGATGTAATAATGCCGAATATTCGGCCGATATCTTTGGTTATATGGCCGCTCCTAGACGAGCCATGTTAGGAAACCAAGGAGACTGACGTCCCTAAGAACTATGAATAGCCTTTTTCCCTAAGATTAGCTTGATTTGCGCTTATTTCCTTAGTAAGCTCCGAGTGCCTGCGCCAAGCTTCGTCTGGTGAGTCGAATACCTCTTCATAAATGATGTCATAATTCAAGTATCCGTTATATTCCAAAACCTGTGTTTTCCAGGTAAGTTTTTCTTCCCGCCTTAAAACGAATTTTCGGAACAGTATCCATAACATTGCGGGGATGCCTAGAAGAAATGAACCGCTGCCGGCGCAGCCCCATAGTAAGCTGTGTGGTGGATTCTTTACTCTAACTCTTAGCTCTTTTCTTGATTGCATATGTAATGCTACTTTCTAACTTCCATAATTCCCGTCTCTAATTCTTCGACTCCCCCTTCCACAAACCCTCCCTCTCGAAGAAAATCTACCCGGCCCCCAGCCCTACACCAGCGGAAGTCGCCCGACCCAGGCTATGCCGGCAAAGACGGCCGTCACCGATATCAGGGCCAGCACATCGCGCCCCTTCATCTCAAGCCGGCGCATCCTGGTCCTGCCTTCGCCGCCGCGATAGGCCCGGGCCTCCATGGCTTCGGCGAGTTCGTCGGCCCGGCGAAAGACGCTTAAGAAGAGCGGGACCAAGACCGGGATGAAACTTCGCGCCCTGGTCACCGGGTTAGACGATTCGAAGCGGGCGCCTCGGGATGCCTGGGCCTTGACGATTTTGTCGGTCTCGGCCGCGAGCGTCGGGATGAAGCGGAGCGCTATAGTCATCATCATCGCTATCTCATGCGCGGGAACGCGAACTTTTTTCAGCGGCGCGAGCAGCGACTCGATGGCATCGGTCAGCTCGATAGGTGTCGAGGTCAGGGTCAGAAACGCGGCGCCCACGACCAGGATGACCAACCTGATGCCGACGAGCGCACCCGAGCGCGCGCCGGGGATGCTGACATGGAGCGGTCCCAACTCTATCCAGGGCTTAGCCCCGGTAAACAAATGTATGATGAAGGTGAGCGCGAGCAGATATAGAAGTGGGCGCACCCCTTTGACGGCGAGGCGCAGCGGCACCCTGCTCACCAAGGCCACCCCCACGATAAAAGCGGCGGCGGCCGCTAGGCCCGAGAAGTTGACGACCATAAATACCGCTATCGTAAAGACGAGTACCAATAGTATCTTAACCCTGGGGTCGAGCGCGTGTACCGGTGAGTCGACCGGATAATATTCCCCGATGGTCAGGCCGAACCTCAATTCGTACACCTCGCTTTGACGGCGGCCGCGACGTTATCGACGACCGAGCGTACCGAGACGCCATCGGGCTCAATATCGAAACCTTTTTCGCGCAGCTTGAGCACCAGCTCAGCGGCTTTGGGTATATCTAAACCGATCTCTCTCAAGAAGCTCGCATGGGCAAAGATTCTTGCCGGTTTGTCATCGAGGACTATCTTGCCTTCGTTTAAGACGATGATACGGCGGGCGGATTCGGCCACCTCGTCCATGCTGTGTGTTACCATAAGAATCGCGACGCCTTCGTTGTTTAGACGGTCGAGGCAATCGAAGATAGCGGCCTTGCCGCGGGCGTCGAGACCGCTGGTCGGCTCGTCGAGCACGAGAAACCGCGG
>JASEGT010000009.1:0-18098 GCA_030018005.1 Actinomycetota bacterium | reverse complement strand
TTGACATCGATACCGATCCTTCTGCCGCGAAACGAGAGCGCGCCTGATGTGGGGTCAAGTAGGCCGTTAAGGTGCTGGATGAGCGTCGATTTTCCCGAGCCGGTCGGCCCGACCAGCGCGATGAATTCGCCCTCTGCAATAGTCAGGTTGATATTGGTAAGCGCGGTATGTGCCAGCGGTGTCCCGGGCAGATATTCAAAAGTGACCTTTGCCATCTCTATCAACACAGCGCTGCCACCAAATCGTCGACGGTCAGGATGTTATGAGCGATATCGATGCCGGCCTGCTCTAACCCGTGTGCGAGCAGGCGCGCTTTCGGCACACCGACGCCGAGGGCGGCAGCCGCATCCACGTCGGAGAAGACCTCCTGCGGAGTTCCGTCCATCGCCACAGTTCCTCCGGATAGAACGACGACCCTACCGGCGAGCGCCGCTTCCTCGGGGATATGTGTTATGAAGATGACAGTAATCCCATAGTCGCTGTTGAGCCGCCGCGTGGTCGCCACTATCTCTTCGCGTCCTCTGGGGTCGAGCATCGACGTCGCCTCGTCGAAGACGAGATACTTAGGCCTCATCGCCAGCGCGCCGGCGATGGCCACGCGCTGCTTCTGCCCCCCGGAGAGGAGATGCGGGTCGAAGTGGGCAAGCTCGCGCATTCCGACCACCGCGAGCGCCTCGTCGACGCGCGCCCTTATCTCAGCGGGTTCGCACCCCAGGTTCTCCGGCCCAAAAGCGACGTCTTCTTCGACGCGCGACGCGATGATCTGGTTGTCGGGGTTCTGGAAGACCATGCCGACCTGCTGGCGGATACGCCAGACGGCGCTACTGTCAACGGTCGAGATGCCGTCGACGAGCACCTCTCCTCGCGACGGCGCAAGGAGCCCGTTGATCAGGCGCGCCAGGGTCGATTTGCCCGAGCCGTTATGGCCGAGAATCGCGACGAACTCGCCGTCGTCGATGGTGAGGCTTATCTCTTTTAGCGCGTTTATCTTGTTTTCATCGTCGCCGTAGTCGAACGAGACATTTTTGAATTCAATCATCACTTAACCTCGAGAATCGCTCCCACAACAACAAAGGCAAAAGCATTGTCGCTCTTGCCTTTACCTTAGCATATTTAGAATTCACCTATACGGCCAAAATCATATATCCGCGCCCTGTTAGACCAGTTCGATAAGGGCCATAGGAGCGGCGTCGCCCTGGCGCGGGCCGAGTTTTAGAATCCGCGTATAGCCACCGTTTCGCTCGGCGAAGCGCGGTCCGACCTCTGCGAAGAGTTTGTGGACCGTGTCTTTGTCGCCTAGCTTCGCCAATGCTTGCCTTCTTGCATGCAAATCACCGCGCTTGCCAAGCGTGATCATCTTCTCAACCGCCGGCCTTACTTCTTTCGCCTTTGCTTCGGTCGTCTGAATCCGCTCGTGGATTATGATTTGTCGCACCAAACCAGATAATATCGCCTGTCTATGGCTGGCGCTGGTTCCGATTTTTCTTCCCTTTTTCGCGTGTCTCATTCCTATCTCCTACTAGCTAGACTTTAGCGCAAGACCTAGGTCTTTCAGCTTTTCCTTGACTTCTTCGATCGATTTCGCGCCAAAATTTCTTATCTTAACGAGATCGGCTTCACTCTGCTCGACGAGTCCCTGCACAGTGTTGACGCCCTCCCGCTTTAAGCAATTATATGAACGCACCGACAGCTCGAGGTCCTCGATTGGCGAGTCGAGCGTCCTGTCTCGCTCGTTGACGTCGGCCACAAAAATCGGCGCGGCCGAGAACTCGATAGCCTGCTCCATGAAGAGGTTCATGTGGTCGTTGACGATTCTTGCGGCGACACTCACCGCTTCAAAAGGTGATATGCTGCCGTTCGTCTCCACTTCAAGGATGAGTTTGTCAAAATCAGTCCGCTGCCCGACACGCGTGTTCTCGACAGAGTAGGTCACCTTTTTAGTCGGGCTAAATATTGAGTCTATCGGTAATACGCCAATCGCATCCGATGCCCTCTTATTCCGCTCGGCCGACACATAACCGCGTCCCTGCTCGACGACCATCTCGACCTCCAGCTTGCCGTCATCGTTAAGAGTGGCGATATACAGGTCAGGATTTATGACCTCCACGTCAGCCGGATATTCTATGTCTGCAGCGGTTACTTCCTTCGGACCTTTCGCATTAATCCGCAGGGTCGCCGGCTCATCGCCGTGGAGCCTCAACACCGTCTCTTTGAGATTAAGGATGATATCGGAGACATCTTCCTTTACCCCTTTGATAGTGCCGAACTCATGTGCCACACCCTCGATTTTCACCGATGTTATCGCAGCACCCGGCAGAGATGACAATAAAACTCTTCTTAGCGAATTGCCTAAGGTATAACCGAAGCCTCTTTCCAGCGGCTCGACAGCAAAGCGAGCAGCATTTTCTCGCGCTTCTTCTGCGGAGATACTCGGCTTACGGATATCTAACATTAATATATTCCTCCTTAGCAACCGTCACTTTATTATTAGCATTCTGCTTTTCGCTGCCAGCAATCTACCCGTAGTAAAGACCAGCACGGTCTTCGATTTGCTTATCCAGCGTTCCGTCAAAAGTCTCTTACCCCAAAACCCCGCAATCCTACTGATAGCCGTCGACCGGCATCCTGTAGGCTTAAGATTATTTCGAGTAAAGCTCGACGATCATCTTCTCTTGAACCGGAATATCGATATCTTGGCGCGTCGCCAATCCGGTCACTTTTGCGGTCAGGTTCTTATAATCTACGTCAAGCCACGGTGGTACCGCCGCTTTGTTGACCGACTCCGCAGCTTCTTTCATGCGCGCAACATTCCCGGCCACGGCTATCACGTCGCCCGGTTTTACGCGGAACGAAGGAATATCTACTTTGCGGCCGTTGACTGTGATGTGACCGTGGCGCACGTCCTGCCGGGATACCGCACGCGAAAACGCAAATCCCATGCGATAGACGACGTTGTCGAGGCGACTCTCAAGGATTTGGAGCAAGTTCTCGCCAGTGATGCCCTTGGTCTTCGCAGCAAGTTCATAGTAGTTGCGGAACTGCTTCTCCAAAACGCCATATATGCGCTTTGTCTTTTGCTTCTCGCGCAACTGCAAATAGTACTCTGAATCTTTGCGCCTGCCGCGACCGTGCTCGCCCGGCGGATATGGGCGTCTCTCGATCGCACACTTGTCGGTCAAACACTTATCGCCCTTTAAGAAGAGCTTTTGCATCTCTCTTCTGCATAATTTGCATACAGGACCAGTATATCTTGCCATAGCCTACACCCTTCTCCTTTTTCTAGGGCGGCATCCGTTATGGGGCACCGGCGTTACGTCGGTGATTCCGGCGACTTCCAAGCCGTTCGCCTGTAGGGTTCTGATTGCCGTCTCACGACCGGCTCCCGGACCCTTCACATAAACATCCACCCTCTTCATTCCGTGTTCTTGCGCCTTTTTAGCGACAGCTTCCGCTGCTACCTGAGCGGCAAATGGTGTACTCTTACGAGACCCCTTGAAACCTGAGGCACCCGCGCTCTGCCAAGCTATAGTATTGCCCTGTTGGTCGGTGATTGTAACAATCGTGTTGTTAAACGTGCTCTGTATATGGGCAGCGCCATGTACGATGTTCTTGCGCTCTCTACGCTTTACTCTAGTGACCGCCTTCTTCTTAGCCAAGAAGCTCTAACCTCCTTATGTGTAAATCACAAACTCAATTTTGGAAAGAATATCTGCGATATCCTAATCCCTCACTTTTATTGCACTATCTATTTCTTACGCTTTGCGCCAACAGCCCTGCGCGGACCTTTTCGAGTGCGCGCATTGGTGTGCGTCCTTTGCCCGCGAACGGGTAAGCCCCGACGGTGTCTCAAGCCGCGATAACATCCTATCTCCATAAGACGTTTGATGTTCTGAGACACTTCGCGACGCAGGTCGCCTTCGACCTTGATGTTCTTGTCGATGTACTCACGAAGCCTGATAACCTCTTCTTCGGTCAGGTTACGTACCCTCGTATCGACGCTAATAGCTGAACCTGTCAAAATCTCACGAGCTTTCGAAAGACCGATACCATAAATATATGTTAAGCCTATCTCGACTCTCTTCTCTCTTGGCAGATCAACACCTGCTATACGTGCCAAATCTTTAAACCTCCTCCAAACAGCTCAAACTCTAAAATTTCTACTCAAGACTCTAGGCTCAAGGCTAACCTCGTGCATTAGCCCTCAGCCAAGAGCCTTCAGCTATCGTCACGGCCTGTCCGGCAGCAATTATCCCTGGCGCTGCTTATGGCGCGGGTTCTCACAAATCACCAAAACCCTGCCGTGCCTCTTTATTATCTTGCACTTCTCACATATGCGTTTTACAGATGGTCTTACTTTCATTTCTTCCTCCAAACGACACGAGTCTTACCTCAAACCGTGCCTGCATCCCACATCTATACTTTGCACCGCAACACCAAGGCTTGCGGTAGGTCAACACCTTCGAATCACCGTCGCGACCCGGTTGCGTCGCGCGGAATACGACTATTTGAATCTATAGACTATGCGACCCCTGGTCAAATCGTAGGGCGACAACTCAACTACCACTCGGTCCCCGGGTAGAATACGTATATAATGCATACGCATCTTACCTGAGATATGCGCGAGTACTTTATGGCCGTTATCGAGCTCAACCCGGAACATCGCATTTGGTAAAGGCTCGATTACCTTGCCTTCTACTTCTATCGCGTCTTCTTTTCTTGGCACCGCTTACATACCCCCACTGGGCCTGCTATCATAACCCTCACAGACAGCCCGGTTGGTTTCCCCTCCAGGCTTCTGCCCTCACATCTCTAGCTCTAGGCAGCGGGTCATTAGTCGCCGCTGTTATATCCTCACGAAGATAACACGAAATATATCGTTTATCTCTAGTGTCGAACCACAAAAATACATTATATCAAATGATAATTACCGCGTCTACAGCACCGTCAATAAGACCGGTTCTGCTCCCGTAATCGCCACCGTGTGCTCAAAATGTGCCGAGAGCGTGCGGTCGGCAGTGACGACCGTCCAGTCGTCCTGCAATATCTCGACCTTGTAGCCGCCGATATTGACCATCGGCTCGATTGCAAAGACCATTCCCGCCTGCAATCTTGGGCCCTTACCCGGCGAGCCGAAGTTCGGAATTTGCGGCTCTTCGTGCATCGCGCGCCCTATCCCATGCCCGACGAATTCCCTGACGACCGAATACCCCGCCGCCTCGGCCCGCGTCTGAATGGCGTGCGAGACGTCATAGAGATAGTTGCCCTCGACGCACTTCGCAATTCCGTCTTCGAGCGAGCTCTTTGTGACGTCCATCAACCTCTGCGCCTCCGCCGAGATCTCTCCGACCGGAAATGTCGCAGCGGCATCGGCATAATAACCATCGACTTCCGCGCCCACATCAATACTGATTATATCCCCTTCTTGTAACCGTCTCTTGCCGGGGATCCCATGGACGACGACTTCATTGAGTGAGGCGCAGATAGAAGCGGGAAATCCCTTGTAACCCTTGAAGGCGGGTCTTGCACCGCTTTCGCGAATAAATTCTTCCGCCGCCGCATCCAGTTGTTCCGTCAGCACTCCGGGTTTTATCTTTTTTTCAATGAGCTCCAAGGTCTTCGCCACTATGTGACCGGCACGCCTCATCGTAGCGATTTCGTCCGCGCTTTTCTTTATGATCATACCTTAGCCTTAAGGGCGGTGTTTATCTGGTCAAATACCTCGTTCACCGACTTTGCACCGTCGATGTCGACGATGATGCCTTGTTTCGAGTAGTACTCGATAAGTGGTGAGGTCTGGTTGTGATATACGTCGAGGCGATTCGAGACCGTCTCCACGTTATCATCCGTGCGCTGATATAGCTCGCCGCCGCACTCGCATACACCTTCAGTTGCGGGTGGTTTAAACATCACATGGTATGGGCGCTGGCAGGTCCTGCAGATACGCCTGCCGGTCAACCTGCCGATTAGCTCCTCGTCTGCAACGATTATATTTACAACCGCGTCGATATGCTTACCCATCCCTTTGAGGGCTTTGTCGAGTTCGTCGGCTTGTCCGACGGTCCGCGGGAACCCGTCGAGCAAGAAGCCTTTCTCGCAATCGGGCTCCGCGATACGGTCCCGGACTATACCCACGACTACCTCATCGGGCACGAGCGCGCCTTTTGTCATATACTCCTGCGCCTTAAGTCCCATCTCGGTGCCGTTCTTTACAGCAGCCCTGAGCATATCGCCGGTCGAGATATGGACCAAGCCATACTCCTTGACGATTCCCTCGGCCTGCGTTCCTTTTCCTGCTCCAGGAGGCCCCAATAATATTACGTTCACGTTTGCTCCTTTCTCTTTATAACTATCCATTATCCTCTAGCCACTCTCCACTGACAGCGGCTATTTCTTCAAGAAACCATCATAGTGACGCATTAGAAGCTGCGACTCTATCTGGCGCATCGTCTCGAGCGCGACGCCGACCATAATCAATAGCGAGGTGCCGCCGAAATTACCACCCGTGAAGAACGGAATGTTTAGTATCCCGCCGATGATTGTCGGCACGACGGCTACCATCGCCAGGAAAAACGCTCCGGGAAGCGTGATTCTGGTCAATACGCGGTCGAGGTATGTGGCGGTCGGCTTTCCGGGGCGAACGCCCGGTATGAAGCCGCCGTATTTCTTCATGTTGTCCGCGATGTCTATCGGATTGAAAATGATAGCCGTATAGAAATAGGTAAAGAATATTACCAACGTCGCGTAGGCGGTCAGATAAATCACACCGTTCGGGTCGAGCAGTCGATCGACTGTGCGCGCAAAGCCGCCGGAGAAGAACTGCGTAAACGTCGCCGGGAACAACAATACCGACGAGGCGAAGATGATAGGTATAACACCGGCGGAATTGACCTTGAGCGGTATGTAAGTGCTCGAACCGCCGTACACCTTTCTCCCCACGACTCGCTTGGCGTATTGGACCGGTATTCTTCGCTGGGCCCTCTCGACAAATATGATGCCGACGACGATGCCGAGCAAGATGACGATTAACCCGATTACCATCAAAGCGCCTCCGGTCTGGCTGGTCGCAAGTATGCCTTCCGGCAATCGGGCGATGATACTCGAAAAGATCAATATAGACATGCCGTTTCCGATGCCGCGCTGGGTGATGAGCTCGCCGAGCCACATTATAAGCGCGGTTCCCGCGACCAGCGTTATTACTATCAGCGCTTTATCGCCCAAGCTAAACGGCGGCGCGCCAAACTCCCTCAACGCCCGCTCGAAGAAGACCGTCAAACCTATGGAGTTGACCGTTCCCAAAACGAGCGTGAGATACCGCGTATACTGGGTTATCTTGCGCTGTCCTACCTCGCCCTCTTTCGCCCATTGGCCAAGCGTAGGAATGACGATGGTCAATAGCTGCATGATAATGGAGGCCGTGATATACGGCATGATGCCGAGTGCAAAGATAGCAAAATTCGATAGGGCGCCGCCTGCAAATAAATCCAAGAACCCGAGGAGGGGCGTCTGCGCAAAAAGGTCTTTTAGTGCGCCTACGTCGACACCGGGAACCGGGATGTGCGCGCCGAAACGATAGACGGCAATCATCGCCAACGTAAAATAGATGCGTTTCTTTAAATCCGGTACCTTAAAAGCATTTGCTACGGCTTCTATCATTTGAGACTCTCTGCCTTTCCACCAGCTGCTTCAATTTTGGTAATCGCTGTGCCGCTAAATTGATTGGCTTTAACTGTCAACGCTTTTGTGATTTCCCCGCGTCCTAGCACCTTGACCGGTGTGGCTGCTTTTTTGACCAATCCGGCCTGCTGCAAGCTCGCCGCATCGACAATGGCACCGCTTTCGAATATATTCAACTGTTCGATGTTGACGAGTGAATATACCTTCTTGAAGCGGTTCTTAAATCCAGGTAATTTCGGTAAGCGTCTATATATCGGTGTTTGACCACCTTCAAAGGCTGCGCCTTTGCCACCGCCGGAACGAGACTTCTGCCCTTTTGTTCCGCGAGTAGCGGTCTTGCCGTGCCCGGAACCCGGACCCCGTCCGACCCTCTTTTTCTTCTTCACAGCACCCGGAGCGGGTGACAGCTCGTGTAACCGCATCGCTGTAATCCTCCTCAAAATTTGACACAAAACTTAACTTGGCACGCTACTACCCAGTTTCATGCTAAACACCATTACGTAATTATAAATGCACTAAAACTCTATTACCAGGCCTAATTGTCGTTTTTGAAGCATGTTCAAAAACCACACCATCAACCGGTCGCAGCGTAGCCCAATCCTCGCGCAGAGTTATTATCCGACCTCTTCTACTTCCAGAAGATGTCTGACTTTATTGATCATACCCCTGATTTCCGGCCTATCCTCGTGCTCAACAGTGTGCCTGAGCCTCTTTAGACCCAATGCGCGAATCGTCTTTTTTTGCATAACGTTACGGCCAATCGCGCTTCTGACCTGAGTTACCTTTAATTTAGCCAACGTACTTCCTCCCAATCGGCCTCATGGCGCCAATTACTTCCGTTATTTTCCGAGTATTTCATCGAGAGTTTTTCCGCGCAACATGGCGACCTCTTTCGGCGTCTTTAAAGACTTCAAGCCGGTTACCGTAGCGCGCAACATGTTTATCGGGTTTTGCGTACCCAATGATTTGGTCAAGATGTCGTCGATGCCCGCGAGTTCGAGAACGGCTCTTACCGGACCACCCGCGATAACACCGGTACCCTCGGAAGCCGGTTTGAGAAGCACTCGTCCGGCTCCAAACACGCCGACAACCTCATGCGGTATGGTCGAACCGTGCAACGGAACGCGAAAGAGGTTCTTCTTGGCATCCTGGACACCTTTAGTGATTGCGACCGGCACTTCGCGGCCTTTTCCAAAACCTATGCCGACATGGCCGTTGCGGTCGCCCACGACTACGAGCGCGCTCAGGCTAAACCTGCGACCGCCCTTGACGACCTTCGAGACCCTGTTGATATTTACTACCTTTTCCTCGAGCTCAAGCTCTTCTGGATTAATCTTCTTCCTCACGCATTTCCCCCTTACCTATCAGAAATCATACTATCATCGCATCTGTTAATCATAGACTGCCAGATAGCCTAACTAGTCCTCTTAGAATTTCAGACCCGCTTCACGGGCGGCATCCGCCAACGCTTTAACACGACCGTGATAGAGAAACCCACCCCTGTCAAAAACGACTGTCTCGATTTTCTTTTCGAGCGCCCTCTTGGCGATAAGCTCGCCGACTTTCTTCGCGGCCTCTATGTTGCCTCCGGTCTTCAACGACTTCAACTCCTTGTCGACCGTTGACGCTGCGACCAACGTTACACCCTCCGTATCATTGATGATTTGGGTGTAGATATGGTTGGTGCTGCGGAAAACAGCCAAACGAGGCCTATCTTCCACGCCGAACATGTTCTTGCGCACCCTTTTGTGCCTTCTTAACCTCGCAATTAGCTTTTCTGCTGTCTTGCCCATTATCTGCCTCCACGAATTTTTATCTCACAATGCCGCCGCTTCCTGCCGCGAACCCGGCACTATGTCCCGGGTGTTTCATGCGGCTGGCGGCCAACGCATCGCCACTTACTTAGCAGTCTTACCGACTTTTCTCCTGATATACTCGCCTTCGTATTTGATTCCTTTGCCTTTATAAGGCTCCGGCTTACGGACGCTTCGAATATTGGCCGCGATCTCACCCACGACCTGCTTGTTCGCGCCCTTCACGATGATCTTGGTCGGAGCCGGTACTTCGAATTCGATTCCATCGACGGCTTTGATCAAGACCGGATGAGAGTATCCTATGGCAAGCTCTACATCATTCTCTTTTTTTGTGGCCCGGTATCCAACACCAACTATCTCAAGGGTCTTGGAGAAGCCCTCGCTTACCCCGACGACCATATTCGAGACGAGAGTCCTGGTCAACCCGTGAAGCGCGCGGTGAAGCTTGCTGTCGGACTGCTTCGCAACCATTATCACGCCATCGTCCAAACTGACCTTGATGCCTGGCGCGATCTTCTCTGAAAGCTCGCCCTTAGGCCCTTTTACCTTGACCTCTGTCGGCTCTATCTTTACCTCGACCCCAGCCGGCACGGCTATCGGCATTTTACCAATCCTTGACACTTTTAACCTCCAACAAAATAGTCCCATGTCACTAGCCGCAAGTCCCTAGTCCCTCAAGGACTATATTTCTTGCCCACGCCTCGACTGGCGACGTGGGACGCGGGACCACAGCACAACCACTGCTATTACCAAACGTAGCAGATGACCTCTCCGCCCAGGCCCGCCTTTTTCGCCTCGCGCCCGGTCATAATCCCTCTCGATGTCGAAATAATCGCGATACCTAGACCGCCCAACACCCTCGGAACTTCTTCTTTTTTCGAGTAAACCCTGAGACCCGGCTTACTAATGCGCTTAATGCCTGTTATTACGCGCTCGCGTTCCGGCCCATAACTCATCTTTACCTTGATGAAATCGAAACCGTCGTTCTTTACAACTTCATAATCTTTTACGTAGCCCTCATTTTTGAGAATTCGGGCTATCTCTTTCTTCATCTTAGAAGCTGGAATCTCAACGGCTTCATGATAGGCCCTGTTTGCATTTCGTACGCGTGTCAGCATATCAGCAATAGGGTCCGTCATTGTCATATTGCTTCCTCCTTATCCAACCGGCAGCTACTTGTCAGGTTACTGTTGCCTTGTAGCTTTCGCCGACTGCAACCTTTCAACCATACTCTCTACCGATCACCGGGATCGGTTATCTTACCAACTTGCTTTTGTCACGCCCGGAATCTCACCCTGATGGGCCAGTTCTCTCAGGCATATGCGGCAGAGTCCGAACTTGCGGAAATAGCCGCGCGGCCTACCACATCTTGAACAGCGGTGGTACTCACGTACTTTGTATTTCTGCCTCCGCTGCTGTTTCGCTATCATCGATTTCTTAGCCAATGAAAGACCTCCGTCCTTAACGCTTCTCTATTTCTCTCGGAACGGGAATCCGAATCGCTTCAAGAGCGCTCGTCCCTCCGCATCCGTTGTCGCCGTAGTCACAATCGTGATATCCATGCCACGAATTTTATCTATCTGGTCGTAATCTATCTCTGCAAATATGAGCTGCTCGGTTACGCCGAACGAGTAGTTCCCCCTGCCGTCAAACGACTTTGGCGAAAGACCGCGGAAATCCCTTATCCTCGGCAGCGCTGTCGAAAGCAGCCTATCGAACATCTCGTACATGCGGTCGCCTCGGAGTGTTACCTTTACGCCGACCGGCATGTTCTCGCGGAGCTTGAACCCGGCGATTGATTTCTTTGCTTTCCTGATTATAGGCTTCTGACCGCTTATAATAGTCATGTCTTCAATCGCGCCATCCATCGCTTTCGCGTTTTGCGTAGCCTCGCCGACACCCATATTGATAACGATCTTCTCCAGCTTCGGAACCTGCATCGGGTTCTTAAGACCCAACTCTTCCTGCAGGCCGGCGAGTATCTCGTTCTTATAGAATGTTTTCATCCGCGGGACGGGCTTCGGCCCTGCCGCTACATCGGCGCCGGCTTTCGCCTTCGCCGCTTTCGGCTTTTCTTCTTTCGGCTTTTCAGCCTTTGTCTTTTCTTCTTTTGTCTTCTTGCTTTTTGGCTCTGCCATCTATACCTCTCCTCTAGTCACTGGTTCCTGGTTCCTAGCCTGTTGTCTCGTACGGTTCAAGCCGATTCCGACCGGCCCTAACCAGGCACGAGAAACTAGTCGCCAATCACTAGTTATGCCTTATCGATATCCCCTGCGCATTTCCGGCAGGTTCTCACCTTTTTACCGGAATCCGCGACTCTGACTCCAGTCCTGGTCGCTTGACCACAGCTCGGGCAAATAATCTGCACGTTCGAAACGTGAATAGGCGCTTCTCTCTCCTGAATCCCGCCTTGCGGCACTTTTTGCGTCGGGCGCGCGTGGCGTTTTATCATCGCAATGCCCTCGACAACGAGCCTGTTTTCGTCGGGCAAAGCGAAGAGAACTTTGCCTTTTTTGCCCTTGTCTTTGCCGGTTATGACTTGAACTTTATCGCCTTTTCTAATAGGCAGCTTAGGCATTTCTTCCTCTCCTTTTACAATACTTCCGGCGCTAAAGAGACAATCTTCATGAAATTGCTGTCCCTGAGCTCCCTTGCAACCGGTCCGAATATTCGGGTTCCCTTCGGGTTCCCGGTTTCGTTTATGATGACCGCAGCGTTATCGTCGAATCTAACATAACTGCCATCTTTGCGGCCTATCGGCTTCTTTGTCCGTACGACGACCGCCCGGATTACTTCACCCTTCTTAACCGTACCGCCGGGGATAGCAACCTTTACCGCGCCGATGATGATGTCGCCGACCGACGCGTAGCGGCGCCGTGACCCACCTAAAACCCTGATGCAGAGGATTTCCCTCGCTCCAGTGTTGTCAGCAACCTTTAATCTCGACTCCTGTTGGATCATCTTTGGATTTCCTTCCTTCCAAATCGCCGCCCACCTTTATCTCTGCAACATCTGCATCCGGGTCAAGGGCTGCGGCTCTAGTTTACAACTACTTCGCTCGCTCTAAAATATTGACTACCCGCCATCTCTTGGTCTTGCTCAGCGGCCGCGTCTCCATTATCTCAACCGTATCGCCGACTTTTGCTTCATTCGCTTCGTCATGCGCTTTAAACTTGGTCGTTTGTTTAATAGTCTTTTTGTACAGCGGATGTCTTACGGTCGCCTCGACCGCTACCGTCGCAGTCTTGTCCATAGAATCGCTTACGACCTTGCCGATTCTAACCTTCCGCCTTCCTCTTTCCTCCATCAAAACCTCCATATAAGACATCTGTCTTCATCTACCAGACTTTCAGCCTGCAGCTGCCAGGCAGCTCTTTCTTTGTCATTCGACCGTATCGCCGGTCTGTTGTGCCCGCAAGCCGACGCTCAAAGCTGACAGCTACGGTTCTAGCTTGCCGCTATCTTAGCCTCTATCTCACGCTCCATACGCACGGTTTGAATGCGCGCGATGTCTCTCTTGGCATCTTTGATTTTCATCGGATTATCAAGTTGCCCGGTGGCTAACTGGAAGCGCAGGTTGAAAAGCTCCTCTTTCGCGTCTTTCAGCTTTTGAACCAACTCGTCATCGGTTAAATCTCTGTACTTCTCAGCCTTCACTCTATTCACCACCTAACTCTTCTCTTACGATAAACCTGCATTTGATCGGCAGTTTATGAATCGCCAGCCTGATTGCTTCTTTCGCGACCGGCTCAGCGACACCCGCCAACTCGAACATTACCCGGCCCGGTTTGATAACCGCAACCCAGTGCTCCGGTGAACCCTTACCGCTACCC
Organism: Actinomycetota bacterium; assembly: GCA_030018005.1. GTDB lineage: Bacteria > Actinomycetota > Aquicultoria > Aquicultorales > Aquicultoraceae > Aquicultor. The sequence continues at coordinate 4,777 of JASEGT010000009.1, read as the reverse complement.
ATACGGGTCTCGGCCGGCTTCTCCGTCACGGGCTTGTCCGGAAAGATATTGATCCAGACCTTACCGCCCCTCTTGATATAGCGGGTCATAGCGATACGAGCCGCCTCTATCTGGCGATTTGTGACCCAGCCCGGCTCGAGCGCCTGTAAGCCGAAATCGCCGAAATTTATCTTGTCGCCGCCTTTGGCGCGACCTTTCATCCTACCCCTGTGAACTTTCCTATGTTTAACCCTCTTTGGTAACAGCATAATACTATCCCTCTTTAACAGATTACCTAGCTGGACTTTGCTTTCTTGGTCTGCGCGGCCTTTCCTGCCTCGGAGTGGCCGGCGCTTCCTTCTCTGCCTGTGAAGCGTACTGTCCCGGCAAAAGATCGCCTTTGTATACCCACACCTTGATGCCTATGCGACCAAATGTCGTCTTGGCTTCACAAACTCCGTAATCTATGTTCGCGCGCAGTGTGTGCAGCGGGACCCGACCTTCGCGATACCACTCGGTACGGGCCATCTCGGAGCCGCCTAGCCGTCCGGCGCACTGGATTTTAACGCCCTGAGCACCACTCTTCATCGCCTGGGTGACCGCCTTTTTCATGGCGCGCCTGAAACCTACGCGGGCTTGGAGCTGCTCGGCCACGCTCTGGCTGATAAGTGTCGCGTCCAGCTCCGGCCTTCTTACCTCTTCGATGTTGATTTGGACCTGCTTGCCGGTCAACTTCTCCAGATCAGCCCTGAGAACATCGACTTCCGCGCCGCGCTTGCCAATGACAATACCCGGCCTGGCCGTATGAATGTCGACCTTTACGCGGTCTCCGGCTCGCTCGATCTCAATTCTGGAGAGTGCCGCGCGTGCCAGCTTTCCGTCCAACATCTTTCTAATATTCAAGTCCTCGCTGAGGTACTTGTCGAAATCCTTCGTTGCGAACCAGCGTGAGCGCCAATTCTCCGTGATGCCTATTCTGAGCCCGCGAGGATGGACTTTTTGCCCCATTTAACCCTCCTTTTCCGTCACGACTACCGTGATGTGACTGCTTCTTTTCCTAACCCTAAATGCCCTACCCATCGCTCTGGGTCTGATCCTCTTTAGGGTAGGACCCTGGTTTGCATATGCTTCCGAGACATAAAGCCTCGTCCTGCTTATGCGCAAATTTTTCTCGGCATTTGCCACAGCCGAATCCAAAACCTTGTTTATCAGACGTGCCGCGCCTTTCGGCGAGAACCTCAACATTGCAGATGCTTGCTCCACATCTTTACCCCGGATAAGGCTGATTACCTGCTGCGCCTTTAAGGGCGAGACTCTCACGAATTTAGCCACGGCTCTCGTTGAATTACCCTGGTTTTCTGCCGCTTTTGCCATTATTACCTCCACACAAGTTCATAGCTCATAGTTCTCGATTCATAGCTCCTCATCCTTAGCTCATTAGCCCCAGATTACAGACTATGAACTATGAACTATGAACTATGAACAAACGTCTCTTACCTATCTTAGTCTCGTCGACCTCTCCTGGCCGGCGTGACCCCTAAAAGTCCTCGTCGGTGCAAACTCTCCAAGCTTGTGGCCGACCATGCTCTCCGTTACATAGACCGGCACGTGACGGCGTCCGTCATGAACCGCTATGGTGTGGCCGACCATCTCAGGAAAGATAGTCGAAGCGCGCGACCAGGTCTTTACGACCCGCTTCTCGTTCTTCTTGTTCATCTCCTGAATTCTGCCGAAGAGCCTTGCCTCGACATATGGTCCCTTCTTAAGTGACCTTCCCACTGTTCAGCCTCCAATCATACAACCATAATTAGCTACCGGCACCCGGCTATCTGCCGAATCACCAGAGTTAGCGATCTATCTCTTGCGACCCTTGATGATATACTTGTCGGACTGAGTATTCCTTCTCGTCCGATATCCCAGCGTAGGCTTACCCCACGGGGTTACGGGATGACGACCCGAGGTCGCTTTGCCCTCGCCGCCGCCGTGCGGGTGGTCGACCGGGTTCATCGCCGTACCTCTAACGGTCGGGCGCTTGCCAAGCCAGCGATTACGGCCGGCCTTTCCTATACTAATGAGCTCGTGCTCGGCATTGCCTACCTGGCCGATAGAGGCATAACAATCGAGGTGGACCATCCTTACCTCGCTCGACGGCAGCCTCAAGTGCGCATGGTCGCCTTCCTTCGCCATCAGCTGAGCCGATGAGCCGGCCGAACGCGCGAGTTGGCCGCCCTTGCCCGCTTTGAGTTCGATATTGTGGACGATAGTGCCGAGCGGTATTTTCCGCAGCGGCAAGGCATTCCCGATTTTGATATCCGCATCGGGGCCCGCCATTATCGCATCGCCGACCTTTATCTTGAGTGGCGCGAGGATATAGCGTTTCTCGCCATCAGCGTAGAACAGCAGTGCTATCCGTGCCGAGCGGTTCGGGTCGTACTCGATTGCGGCGACCTTCGCCGGTATGCCAAACTTGTTGCGCTTAAAGTCGATAATGCGATAACGCCTCTTATGGCCGCCACCTTTGTGACGCGTCGTTATGCGGCCGTTGTTATTCCGACCAGAACTCTTCGTATTCTTTACAACCAAGCTCTTTTCCGGCTTACTCTTAGTTATCTCCTCGAAATCGGAGACTGTCTGAAACCTTCTCCCCGCCGAAGTAGGCTTATATTTCTTGATTCCCATCTCTTTTTCTCCTCATTTCTCACCGGCACTTATCGCTTGCCGGTAGCATATTTCTTAGAAGTTTGAAGCTAACGTGCTTCGAAAACCTCGATGCTATCACCCTCGCGCAGGGTGACTATCGCTTTCTTCCATGAGCGCGTCATGCCGAATGTCCGGCCCTGACGCCGTATGCGACCCCGCACCGTTACGGTGTTGACTGCGGTCACATGGACCTTGAATATCTCTTCCATCGCCCCACGAATCTCCTCTTTGCACGCCGTCTTCGCGACTTCGAACGTGTACTTGTTCTTCTCGATTTGAGCGTAGCTCTTCTCGGAGACTACGGGGCGAATTATTACATCTCGTGGATCTTTCATCTTGCCAGACCCTCCTCTACCGCGTCGAATGCGACCCGCGTCATAACGATAAACTCGTTGTCGAGAAGGTCGTACGCATTTATCTCCGAGCTGTAGATCACGCGCATGCCCTCGATGTTGCGGATTGACATGACTTCGTTATCCTGGTCCAGCCCGACTATGACCGTCGTCTTAGCATTAATCTCGAGATTCTTTAGAGTCTTGATCGCGTCCTTGGTCTTCGGTCCGGTCAAGCCGAAATCATCGACGATGACGAGCTTGCCGTCCCGGGCTTTCATCGACAGAATCGATTTCAGAGCCAGACGACGCATCTTCTTCGGAACATTAAACGAATAGTCGCGGGGCTTTGGCCCGAAGACCGTTCCGCCGCCTACCCAGTGAGGCGCACGTATGCTTCCGATACGAGCCCTGCCGGTTCCTTTCTGTCGCCATGGTTTGCGGCCACCGCCGCGAACCTCAGCCCTCGTCTTAGTCTTAGCGGTTCCGCGACGAGCCCCTGCCAGCTGTCCCTTGATGACCTGGTGGACCACAGCCTCGTTGAGTTTGACCTCAAAGACCTCAGGACGAACATCGAGTTCCTCTATCGTTTTACCTTCTTTATCACGGACTGGTATCTTCACCGTTACTCCTTTTTCGACTTCCTGGATTCCTTCAGCATGACCAGGCTACCTTTCGCGCCCGGAATGGCTCCCTTGAGCAGGACTATGTTCTGCTCGGGGTCGACCCTTACAATCTCCAGGTTCATACTGGTAATCCTCTTATTTCCCATCTGTCCCGCCATCTTCGTTCCCTTTGTAACACGCGAAGGCGTGGCGGCGGCGCCTATAGAGCCCCCGGACCTATGGAAGTGCGAACCGTGGCCTGCGGGACCTCCGCTAAACCCGTGTCGCTTAATGACGCCTTGAAACCCTTTACCTTTGGAGACTCCGACGACATCAGCGCGCTCGCCGGCCTCGAATATCCCCGCTGTCAACATTGCGCCCGGCTGATATCCCGTCGAGTCATCGACCCTGATCTCCGCCAGGTAGCGCTTTAGAGACAATTTGTGCTTGGCAAAGTGCCCTTTTTGCGGCTTGTTAGCCTTGCGTTCCGGAATATCCTCAAATCCTATTTGAATCGCCGAATATCCATCGCTTTGTTCTGTCTTAACCTGAGTGACGACGCACGGGCCTAATTCTACTACCGTCACCGGAACTAACCGGTCACCTTCGATAAACACCTGCGTCATCCCTAGTTTTTTTCCAAGTAATGCCTTCATCTTCTACCTCGCACCAATATTTATCCGCTCATACAACATCCATTACTCATGGCTTTTAGTATCTTAGTGGTTAACATAAGCATTAGCTATCGATAACAACTAACTACTAACCGCTCTAGAGCTTAATCTCGATATCAACACCGGCCGGAAGATCCAGCCTCATCAACGAATCTACGGTCTTAGGTGTAGGGTCAAGAATGTCAATCAACCTCTTGTGAGTCCTCATCTGAAAGTGCTCACGCGAGTCCTTGTTGACATGCGGCGACCTGATCACCGTGTACAAGCTTCTTTCAGTCGGCAGAGGAATCGGACCCGCTACTCTAGCGCCGGTTCTCTGAGCCGTGTCGACGATTTTTTTCGCCGACTGATCGACAACCTCGTGATCATAAGCTTTGAGCCTGATACGAATTTTCTGTGTTGCCATACTTCCTCCATAAATCAGAATTCAGAAGTCAGAAGCCTTCTGGCTTCTGACTTCTGGCACTTTAACTACTTGATGATACCT
>JASEGT010000099.1:311-4490 GCA_030018005.1 Actinomycetota bacterium | reverse complement strand
GATTTTCGCAACGGCGCCGCGACACTCGTATGGCCGACCTATTCTTGCAGCATCTGGTAGAGCATTTTGCAGACTTCGGCTCTCGTCGCCGAGGTATTCGGCTTGAAGGTCCCGTCCTTATACCCCGAGATGATGGCTTTTACTTTGGCGGTCACTATATAGCGCAGCGCCCAGTGTTCGCCGCAATCGCTGAAATCGCACGGTCCTTGCGACAGGCTGTAGTTGTTGGCAAGGCATATTATCTTGCTCAATTCCGCCCTGGTGATGTTCTTGTTCGGCCCGAAAGTCCCATCAGGATAACCCGATATGGCGCCGTGTACTCGCGCGGTCTCGATGTATCTGAAAGCCCAGTGGCTTTGTCCTACGTCACCGAAGGAGGGCGGGGTGGAGGAGCTTTCAAGGTCCCAGCCCTTCGCCAGGCAGACCATCTTGGAGAACTCGGCGCGCGTTATCTCCCGGTTCGGTTTAAATGTTCCGTCATCGTAGCCGCCGACGACATCGGTGTCGACCATCGCCCTTACATAACTGTAGAACCAGTCGTTAATCGTCACATCACCGAAGTCTTTCTTCTGTGCTTGCTTCTCGGCAATTTCTTTGTCTTCGGGGTCTGCCTTCAGCAGGTCTAATAGCTGTGTGCCACCGCCACCACCTCCGCCGCCACCACCAGATGGAATCGTCGTTGGCGTGGTTGTATTATCGCCGCCAGGTGTGCCCGGGTCGGTGCTAGGCGGGCTAGCCGGCGCTTTATATATAGTATAGGTGTGATAGCCGCTGTTTGGAACCTTATCATATGACGTCGGTGGAGTCGTCTCCGATGTAGATGCCTGGAATACCTCCATTTTCCAGTCGAACTTCTCTATATTTCCGAGCCAGCTGAGAGGGATAATGCCTTGGACAATATCGCCGCTTGCCATTTGCGTCACATCGTCAGAGGCGGCAAAAGCGGTTTTTGGGTCACCGTGTTTTGTATCATAGGCGAGTAAATAAAGCGCGCCGTTCACATCTTTTAACTCGATTACGCAATCGAAACCGTCGTCGTCGACCATGCCGGTCGACCGGTTCCGGTCGGTGTCGAGAAAGAAGCAGATGCGCTGGTTCGCGAGGAGTGTCTTAGTAAAGGGCCGATGCGTGCTGAATGCAAGCATCATATATTGCCCGTTATCCGAGATGAGAATCTTGTTAATGTCGATAAGCTTATTCTCGTCAGAGTCAGACCATAGCATATGATAATTGTCGGGCGCTGTGTAATCTTGTGCAAACACCGACATCCCCGGCGTAAACGTTACCACCACAGCTATTATCAGCAGCAAAACAATGTACTTTTTCAATTTTAACGCTCCTCTCTGTCGTACATGAAACCTTCAGTCCTATTTAACCTGTGCTTGGTTGTATATTAAGCTGATAGTCTGTGCATACTTTTTGCAACCTCTACCAGCAGTTATTAATATACCGTTTGCTTATTTAGACGGTATTTAGCTCCTTGGACTACTAGCTTTTACCCCCGGTCGGTCTTTTTAAACAAAGACGTAGCGAAAGGATTTGATACTGCTTTAATACTGTGACCATTGCTTATGACTCAAATTAGCGGAAATCTGGGGATTGCGTGCGTCCATGTGCCGGCAGGGAGTTTCTTCAAGCGGCAAATTACAAATAAAATAAGGCCTCATAATGTTGGATAATGGTTAAATCTGCGCTATACTAAAGGCTGGATAAAGCACTATAAAATGAAAGCATCCCTATTTTTTGTGCTATATTGAGAAAGTTTACACATATCGATTTATAGCACGGGTCGGCTTGGAAACTGGTAAGGACCATCGTGCGATGGATTAGAAGAGGTGAAGTTTTTTGAAGGGTAAAATCATCATAACCTTGCTTATCGTAGCGGTAATCGTTGGCGCGGGATACGGCAGCTTTAGGGCCAAAAAGCAGTACGTCGAGCAGACGGCCATAGCTGAAAGCAGAGGAGATTTTGCGACCGCTATCAAGCAATTTAACAAAGTGGTATTGATCGAGCAGCTAAACCCGGTCAACATGGGAAAGCCTACCGCGGCCGCGCACATCTACAGGGGCCGGCTCTATTTCAACAACGGGGAAGTCAACAAGGCCTTGGAAGACCTAAATACAGCCGTAAAGATGGATAAGCAAAATCCTGAAGCACACTTCGGTATCGCGCTCATCAGGCTCCAAGAAGGCGACTTGAAGCAAGCCGAAAAAGAGCTGACTACCGTTATCAAAGCGAGCCCGAAATGGGTAGAGCCGTATCTCAGTCGCTCGGTTGCGTATAGGAAACTCGGGGACAAAGATAAGGCAATAGCTGACCTGAAAAAAGTATTGAAGCTCGATCCGAAGAACGTAGCTGCTAAAACCGCACTCGATTTTCTTGAATAGAAACTCGAACGAATAATAGTCTATTAAAAAGCCCGCGCATGCGCGGGCTTTTTTGTCGGGTCTTACAGAATGGAGACTGTTGCGCATCTTACGCGCTAGCTGAATTCTTATTTGTGATGCGGGTGCCTTGACGCTCGGTCAGTGCGTGCTCTTTTTCGAGCAACTCTGTGAATTTATCTACGATTAGCGGGTCGAACTGCGTTCCCCGGCAGCGCCTTAATTCAACTATGGTCTGACTATGAGATAAGCCTGCGCGATACGGCCTATCCGATATCATCGCGTGATACGAATCCACTACACTGACTATCCTGGCCTTCAAAGGTATTTCTTCGCCGACCATGCCATCGGGGTAACCGGATCCATCGTACTTCTCATGATGGTGGAGGATGGTCTTGACGACTTCGCGCAAACCGCTCAGCTGTCTTACTATCTCCGCACCCAGAACCGGGTGCCGGTCGATGTATGACCACTCATCGCTTGTCAGTTTGTCCATCTTGTTAAGGACTGCGTCGGGCACTCCTATTTTACCGATATCGTGGAGCAGGCCCGCTATGCTCAAATTTGTCACATCTTTATCATCGAGGCCGAGCGCTCTGCCCAGGGCTGCCGCATATCTGGCGACGAATTCTGAGTGACGATGGGTATAATGGTCGCGGGCGTCGACCGCTTTGGCGAGGGAGAAGACCGCGTTGATTATCACCTCATCGGAAGGAGTCCTGTCATGAGGTTCAAATGTGGTGTCGGCGGTTTCACTACCATGGCTTTTCGGATATGCGATAGAATTAGGACCGAGCCGCTTGGCCTCGGCTAGAGCTTCGCAAGCCGTATCGATAAGGCCGTTGCTGTTCTCGCCGTATTTCGGGTAGTGCGTAATGCCTATACTTACAGTAAGCGGCATTGAGATATTGTGTTTTGTGTTGAACTGTTGTGCGGCGACCATCATGGCTATGCGTGAAGCCGCCATCATAGCTTCTTGCTCATCGGCCTCGGGCATCACGACAACGAATTCCTCGCCGGAATAGCGAGCCGCGATGTCGGTTTCACGGCTGCAATCCTTGATGATGTCGGCAATCTTTCTTAAAGCACTATCACCGTAGACGTGCCCGTTGATCGCATTGAACCGGGCGAAGGTATCGACGTCGATCATTAACAGTGCTAATTGGCGGTCATATCGCTCGGCGCGCTTTATTTCCACATTTAGGCGGTCCTGGAAGTAGCGGTGGTTGTTAAGGTCGGTCAAGCCATCGACGATGGCCGTTCCCGCCATAGAGCCGACCCGCTCACTGATATTTTTAGCCATCTCATTGAGAGCGGCCGCAAGTTCGCCGAATTCGTCGGTGGTTTGAACCTGTATTCTCTGGTCATAGTCGCCTTCGGCGATTCTTTTGGCGGCATCCAGCATATCTGTAGTTGCACGCGAAATTCGAGATGAAGCCAAGAGGCCGATTACCGCTGAAAGGAGTAGCAGGAATCCCATTGGAACGAGTAGGTCGCGTTGGTCTTCACGGATTATCTCTTTTACAGCATTCGCCGACATATCTATACCTACTATTGCGACGGCTTCACCACTACTATCGTATATCGGTGCGTAGCCGGATAGCCAGTTTCCCCATTTATCGGTTGTGATTTCTGTGTCGGATGTCGGTTTTTCAAATGCCAGCTGCATTTCCGGGTAAGGCGACACGTCATAAGGGTCCCCCAGGTATGACATCAGCTCAGGATTTTCTTCGGCGTCGACTATAAATTCCCACGTGTTCGCCTTTTCGGTCTTGACCATCGTATAGATATATC
>JASEGT010000099.1:0-301 GCA_030018005.1 Actinomycetota bacterium | reverse complement strand
CGCTTTGATTGCTTTAAGTTGTGCTTTTATTACAACGTACAGCTCTGATTTATCGTTACCGCTTGCAACTAGTTTCTCGTGCTGGTCGCCGTCGATTAACGCGGATGCGGTTCTAGCGGTAGCGACGAGTTCGTTGCGGAGTCCCTCGAAGCTGCGCTCGTAGCTCTTTTTGATACCTATGTAGGCGCCGGATGAAGATACGAACAGCGAGGTAAGAACTATAATCAGAAACAACTTCGTTCTAATGCCGAAGTTCCGCAGTAAATAGGCATTTTTACCCCACCTGAAATCCAAATCACCA
>JASEGT010000098.1 GCA_030018005.1 Actinomycetota bacterium | reverse complement strand
CACAGTCTCGCGCCCCTCTCATTCCTCTTATTAGTACAGCTTGAGGGTGGCCACATCATGCAGGATGACCGGGGCTCCGTCCGAACCGCCGAAGTACACCGAAACAGTATATGTGCCTCCCGCTGTGAGCCATGAGTAATTTTTTGTGTAGACATAGAGCAGGTACTTCTCATCACACGGGTTGATCCGCACGGTCGGGCTCGTCTTGCCGTACGTAAAGGCTGCCGTGTTGCTGCCGTCCGAGATAACCACGCGTACGGTTCTATCCTCAACGAAGTGTCCAACCGCGTCCCGCACTGTAAAACGCAATGGTATCGAAGAGTACCACTCTGCGCTGATAAGTGTATTGCCGGCGTCGTCTTCCTTGGCGGACGCGCCCAACCACGCAACATCGTATCCGACGACGAAGGTCTCTCTTTTCGACACCGCATTGCCGGCGAAATCTTCGGAAACGACGGTTAGTCTGTGCTCGCCGGGCTTGCTGAAACGAAGTTCTTCCCCGTCGGAAACGGCTATCCCGTCCAGCGTTGCGGTAATTGAAAAGACACCTGAGATCGTGTCCGTCGCGTCGAGCGAGATTGCAATCGGCTCATTTATGAAGTAGTAGTTGCTTTGGCGCTTCGGGAAAATGCCTGCCGATAGCTCGGGCGGACTGCTATCGACCTTTAGCTTCAGCGTTTTCTCTTGCTCCCGATTATTCGCGGCATCGACCGAATAGTAGGTTATGGTATGTGTGCCTTCCGGCACTGTGAAGGCCGCCGCATAAACACATTCCGCGCCGTCGTCGATTTTATAGTAGGTCGCGCCCGGCTCATTAGCCGACAGCATCACCTGAGGATTTGCTGTATACCACCCGTTTTTACCGTCGGGGCCGTTTTTACCGTCGGGGCCCGGCGGGGTTACCGACACGCTGGTCGTTGGCGGCTCCGCGTCGGTAATAAGCTCGACTTGCAGCGGGTTTAGTAGCGACTTTGAGAGATTTTCGATACCCGCATAGCTATTTGACGTATCAGAATACCAGTAAATCTTGGCGTTGGACCTACCCGAGCTGTCATCGAACGAGATTATCCTATCCCACGCGCCCGAGCACTTGGCCGTCATATACCACCGCGCAACATCTTTCGCGATGGCGCCAAAGACTACGCCGTTGTTCGGGTTTCTAAATGCCAGGTACTTTGGATTAACGCCGGCGCTGTCATACCCGGTAAGCCATTGCCTGATATCGCCCGCGCCCAAATTAGGTACAAACACCTCATCCCCGAGGCCGTTCTTCATAAACTGATAATTCTTGTTGAAGCAGAACACGCTGTCAACGACACCATTTGCCATAATCCACTTCTGATCCTTGTAATAGCGAAGCCTGGCGGTGCCAAGCGCTATCTCCGAAAATACCGGACCGTTTTCAATGAGCTGGGCTTGCGATATGCCGAAATCACCGGGGTTATCGGCATTAAGGTTAGAGCCCAGATAACCGTAGAACCAGGCCCACGCAAGCTCATCAGTTAAGCAGTCCGGGTCGTTAGTCGGGTTCTTGTCATTGTTGTTGTCAAACCTTAAAACTGTTATGGCGTTCTTGCCGGAGATATTGAAACCGGCTCTTCCACCCCACCCGATATACGCACCGTCTGTTTGCCAGAACTTGCTGTAGTTGTTGACCACAGAATTTAGAGTCCCGTAATTCGGCTTGCCCGCGCTCGGATTGCCGTAGTAAAGATGGTATCGGTCGCTGGAATTCGCCTCGGCCCCGGCGATAAACGCAATCCTGTACGTGTGGGCTCCGGTAGCGCTCACCTGGCAAGGTATCTCGCTGCCGCCGGCATCGGTTACCCGGATATCTTCGCCTTGGGGTTTTACCTTATCCGATACGAGAACGACTTCGACCGGCTCATCGGTCCTTTTAACCCCGACGGGCTCTGTCACCAAAACAACCGCCATACTAGCCCAGCTGCCGCCACCTGCCTCCGATAACCCGCTTAATCCGCTGCAGTAAGCTTTATTTGACATCCCCGCGAACAATACAATCGTTAGAACTAAAATCGCTATGTTAATAGCCCTTTTGTGGATATTCAAGAATCATCCCCTCCAATAAATGTTATATAACGCGATGTAACGCTTGCTCCAGCCATAGGTCTTCACCTCCCTTGAAATAAAATAAACAAGCGCTAACAACACACTTGCATATTTCCACATTTGTGCTTATTATCCTTTTAGCGAATTAAACTTTGTTTATTAGAGATTAATTTATAAGGATTACGCTGGTGAAGATAGAATTGTCACGTCATGCTAAAAGAAGAGCAAGGCTTTACAAAATACCAAAAACCGCCTTATTCGGTATACTGGAAAATGCGGAATTGTCCGAAGGACAGCATGAAATCGTAAAAGCAGTCTGAAGGTTTCACATTCCCGTTGAAAATTGTGGTAAATGTTGAAAATGACACAATAATATGCGGTAATAACAAATTATCTCATGAAGAAGGAGCGAAAACAATGAAGGTTTACTATGATAAAGAAGTAGACGCTTTATATATAAAATTAGGGAATAAAGCGCCTGAGGGTGTTATAGAAATTACAGAGGGTGTTAACTTAGACACAACTTCTGAAGGCAAGATCGTTGGCTTAGAAATACTTGATGCTTCGAAGAGGATCGATATCAAGACCATACTGACCTATACACTTGAACTGGATAAGAAGTTAACGCCCCAAAGGACCGCCTAGTCACGAGCCGGCCGGAACTCCTGTGGTTGACAGCACTATATGTTAATCCCTACTCCACCCAGGCGTGGAGCATGACCGGCGCACCGCATCTCTCCTCAATGCCCTTCACTTTTATGCGGTACCGAGGATTTATCTCTTTCAGGTAACCGGCAATCGATTCGGCATGCTCCGCCACGTGATACGTAGTAATTGCTATCTTCGGGGAATGCTTCTTTATCGTTTCCCTTGCCCCTTTCAGCATAGAAAGCTCGTAGCCCTCCAGATCCGCCTTGATGTAGGAGACGGGGATATCGCGCTTGAAGAAGAGGGTGTCCAGCGTGGCGACCTCGACCCGCTCCCCGTCGCCGGAGGTGTTCAGGGCCGATGATATGCCGCACCCCAAGATGTACGCCGACCCCTCGCTGTCGGATAGCGCTACCGGTAATACCTCCACATTCTCAACGCCGGAAAAGGTCAGCCGCATGGCTTCGACAAATCTTGTCATCGGCTCTATCGCATAAACTTTAGCAGCCCTGTCGGCCACCAGCAGGCTGAATAATCCTTCGGCCGCCCCGCAATCGACAACGACATCCCCCGGCGCAACCCGTGTCTGCTCAATCTCGTAATAATGCCAATCCCGGGGGTAATATAGCTCCGCTACCACCTGGTACAGCGAGCCTATCGCAAATTCCTTCGGGTAATACAGCGGGCGCTCAAAGCCTTTAAGATAGACCAATACATAATCGCCGTTGTCGGCAATGCGCCGTATGTTGGGTTGCGCTTTCCGCGCACATCGCCGCCCAAATAAAAACCCAATCATCTCCGTTGTCGAGACCCCGTTTTTGCCGCCGGAAAGCCAATGCAGTAGTACCTGTAATCGCCTGTTCACGAGCCCTCCTCATCCAAACCGACCGCCTGCTGGATAGGCGATCAAGTTACTGTGAGCGCTCGATTTTTGGCACGTCAGGCCCTTTATTGGGTGCGCGTTGAAACTAACAAGCGGACCCCTAAAATAAAAAACAAGCGCATATATACGCTTGTCTAATTCTATATTTGTGCAAATATACCTTTATGTATTATGAAGATTTTTTTGCTTTATCGCATATCTACACCTTATCCCGCAACATGCAAAACCTCTGCGGAATCTAAAATAGCTTTACGGCGAATGTAATTTCGACTCGGGCACATTAATGCGCTCTTTCGTTTTCATAGATGCCAGAGTTCATCATTCGAACATTTTCTCTGCCTGCGACATTCGCGTAGCGCTTCAATAGCAACATCGAGACCTATTTTATTGCGATACTTAAAGCAATCGGCAACCGTCTTAGCGAGAGAATATATCCTTACTGTCACACCCTCGATTTTATGCTCCTCGATACCGGCCTCAAATGATTGCCCTGAAAAACGAACGAAACGCATCCTGGGACGGTCAAACCTTGGTTTTCTCGCTTTTTCTTCAATGGTAAACCACACTTCGAAAGGTAGTTGCGTTGTCAGGCCATGAAACTTTAGTGCGGATAGTAGACATACTACTCCACGAGGTACCCGTTTAGCAGCTTCAGCAAGTGTATGGTTTTCAGTTAGAATAGCATCAGGCAGAGCGTAAAGACCGCGACCAACATGCTCGAGTAGCCCGCGATCACTCATTCTCTTTAGATATACACGCGCTATACCATGAGCATTAAGATCCCGGGGTCTTATTACCCCTTCTTTTTTAACTATATCGAGAACTTGTTGCACCTTCGTCGTAACCATTAGCCTTATCTGTTACATAATGTTGGGGATATTACACATCTTTCTACATATCGTAACATCTACT
>JASEGT010000097.1 GCA_030018005.1 Actinomycetota bacterium | reverse complement strand
GCAAAACGACCGTCTCGACACCGGCCGGCGGCTCAATCAGTTTAATCGAAGGAGCCGCAGTGTCGACTATGACCTTAGCTTTCTTGTAAGCCGCCTGCCCGCCGCTGCCCGAGACTTTAATGAAGTATTCGCCGTCGGCGACCATATTGCCGTCGATATCTTTGCCGTCCCAGACAAACTCTAGGTTTCGTCCCGCTGTCTGCTCCGCGATTATTGCGACCGGCACCGCGCCCCGGTACAGCTCGACCTTGAACTTATCGGCCGCCGCTCCACTTACGGTCACGGTTATCGAGTCTTTTACACCATCAGCGTTCGGGCTGATATATCGATCCGAAATATCGATACCCTCTATTGTGAACGGGGCGAGTGATGCTGACGCCTTGTTGCTCGACGAGCTCGGCGTCGCCTTATCGGCCAACCTCTTAACACTCGCCGTCATCGTCGGGGTCTCTGTGCTTGTAGCGCTCTGGTCGTCACCCGCGGTGTTCTTTGATTGTCCAGCCGCCTTCGTCTCGGGTATCGCCTCGCTAATGCCATCGGCGTCTGCAAGCTTCTGCGCGACCCGCTCTCTGGCGGCGCTATCTATAGAGTCTATCTCTCCTGCAAGCTTGTCTTTCTCTACCGGCGGTACAACCTTTGCTACCTTACCCGCCTCTTCGAGGCTCTTCTTGGCCTCTCGCGAGATGCCCGCTACTTCGGAGTCTTTACCCGATTTGGCCATGCTTTTAGCTTCATCAATTCTCTTTTGCGCCAAGGCGTAGTGGAGCTTGGCCCTGCTCTCCTCGTTGAAAGTCATGGCCAGCTTCACCTTTTCGGTGGCGCGCTTTACACCATAAAGCGGTGAGCCCGGCATACTGTCACCGGAAGCATAGACCAAACCGCCGGCAGCTATAACGATTGCCGCCGCGGCAGCCGCAGAGCTGAGAACGGCCTTGCGGTAGAAACTATTTATAACAAAGAAGTTGGATTTGGTGGTTTGCGGCTCGCGCACCCTCGCCCTCGGGGTCGCCGGCACGCCGTTTTCGATAGCCGCTAAGAACTCGGCGCGCGCGGTCTTAGCATACAGCTTTGACGGGCGCAACTCGGGATAACCGGGATATGCGGACTTGACCGTTGCCGCCGCTTCGAGAAGCTCTTTGAGCTCGCGTCGCTGGTTGGGATAGAGCTTCAGGCAATCTTCTATCGAAGCGCCCGAATTCAACAGCCTTATGCTGTAGTCAAGCGCGTTCTCCAGTTTTTTATTGTTTGCATTCGGCTTATCCACTTTGTATTCCCTTGCTTTGAAATTTGTGACCGATCTTTAGGCTTTCTTAACCGGCTCGGTCTTGCCGATATCTACCACCGGCTCGACCCGCTCTTCAAGGCGCCGGTTTGACTCGAAATACCTCTTTATCGAGGCGAGCGCCCGTACCTGAAGCGACTTTATCGAACCTTCGGTCTTATCGAGCACCTGCGCAACCTGGGCGTTTGAAAGACCCATCGTAAACTTAAGTAGCAGCACCTGCTGCTGTTCTTCGGTAAGCTTGCCGACGGCTTTCTTGACCTCTTCGGCATCGAGCGCAGCAATAACCGTGTGCTCAAGATCGGATTTATTGCGACTGTCAAAGAGAAGCTCCTCGATTTCTTCATCGAGTGAGATGTGCGTCTGCTTCGACTTCGACCTCAAGTAGTCGAAAGTCGTGTTCTTGGCGATTCGCAACAGCCAGGGGTAGAACGAATCTCCCCCTTCCCTGAAATCAGGGACCGCTGTAAGCATCTTCAAGAACGTCTCGGATGTTAAATCCTCGGCGACAGCCCGGTTGTTCACCTGATAGTAGACATACCGGAACACATGTGGAAGGAAGTTGTCATAGAGCGTAGTGAGAGCGTCCCCGTCCAACTGTTTGGCGTTCATCACCAGCACATCGAGGTTTTTAAGGTTACTCATAACCTCTCCTATACCCGATGTTCGCTGCTGGATAACTTACCCTTCCAAAACGAATAGACGAAGAAGGAGCGGAAAAGATACTGCTTTTTATGAAAAAAGATAACAAATTTTCCTTGAGTATCACGAAAGCCCCTCCGTGTCGTAGAACTTGCTGCTGATAATCGCTTGACGATTTCTGGTATGAATGTTTCTTCCGCCCACCTGCTTTAGCGTGGATTGCAACGGCTTTCTGAATTATTTACATTTACCTTGACCTTGATTGATTTTGATTGCTCAAAATCCCATGCCCTTGCGAGCGCATGTCACATAAGGCACATAACTTATTATTTTACATCAAAAGCGTCATTTTAAAAAGCGATTTCGCGCAAATTCAACCTTGCGATTATATTAGAATAGCGTATTTCAGAATAGCGTATTTCTACAGTCATAGTAAAGAGGGCGCTTATAAATTTTTGGGCGGTTGCTGTCGAGACGGATGGACACCGTCAGTACTATGTGGTCCTGGTCGGCCTAACCTGCCTTGTTCTTTAAGTCCTTGATCTCCGCGGCTTGTATGTCCTGTCGGTCTATGACGGTGTCGAGTTTTACTTCGATGCGATCTAGGCGGCGGGTGTGGTCGTCGAGTTCTCCTTCGATTCGTTTCAAGCGGTAGCTGTGATTTTCCTGTCTAACTTCGATTCTAGCGAGCCTGTCACCATGGTCGTCGAGCTTTTCTTCTATGCGACCTAGACGACTATCGATGCCGTCCAAACGTGTGTCGATACCATCCAGACGTATGTCGATACCATCCAGACGTGTATGAATACTTACGATTTGGGGCAGAATAATCTTTTCGAAGCCCTCATTGAATATTTGTATAATCTCTTTTTTATCTTCCGGGCTCATTGAGTTCCCCTCCGGCAACTATTATTCCTATGCCGGCTTGTCTTGAATTTCCCTGATTTCAATGCTTTGCTTATCCTGCCTGTCGACGACCGCATCGAGTTTTCCCTCGATTCGACCTAAACGCCGGCCTTGGTCGTCGAGCTTTTTGCTGTGGTCATCGAGCTTTTTGCTGTGGTCATCGAGCTTTTTGCTGTGGTCTTCAAGTATTCTTCCATGCTCGTCGAGTATATTTTCGATTCGACCTAAACGATGGCTGTGATTTTCCTGTCTAACTTCGATTCTAGCGAGCCTGTCGCCATGGTCGTCGAGCTTTTCTTCTATGCGACCTAGACGTGCACCGTGATCTTCTAAAGTCTCATGAATATCGACTATTCTCGGCAATATCACCTGTTCAAAGCCGAGATTAAAAAGTGCGATGAACTCTTTTTTGTCTTCCGGGTTCATGCGGCTCTCCTTCTTTAATCGATGTTAAGATTATGCCGCAACCAAAGTCATTCCGCAATACATTAATCATATATACTTTTGTGCTTTTATGTCTTATTAGCGGCGCCGGTTATCTTGGCCCACAATCTACTGCACAAACCCGAACATGCGGTAGACGATGGCTGAGACCTCCGAGCGTTTGGCGCTCGCGTTGGGCTTGAAGCTGCCGTCGGTGTAGCCGTTGACGATGCCGTTGGAGGCAATTATTTGGATATCCGAGGACGCCCAGTGCTCAGCGATATCGGGGAATGTGGTCTGGGTCGGCCCTTGCGTGAGATCGAGCGCCCGCGCGATGATAGCGCATATCTCGGCTCGGCTTATCTGGGCCTCGGGTTTGAATGTGCCGTCCGGATAACCTCCGACGACGCCGCGCAGGGCAAGCGCCTGGATATAGCCTTCCGCCCAGTGTCCCTGTGAATCGGTAAATTCGCTTGTGCCCGCACTCGATATGCCTAGCGCCAAGCAGAGCATCTTGGCAAACTGCGACCTGGTAACCGGCTGCTCCGGCTGGAACGAGCCGTCGGGATAGCCGCTGATAACGCCGCGCTCCACGAGATTGGTTATTTGCGCGGCCGCCCAGTAGTCGAGCGCCACATCCGGGAAGACGCCGCCCATCTGGTAGATCCAGGTGCTTTTTAGGCCGAGCTTGGAGCGGAAGGTGCTCCCCGCCATCGTCGTCTTCGAGCCGTCCGATTTTATTATCTCCAGTTGCGCGATACGCGGCGACGCACCCGTCTTCGTTACTTTTAAACCGGAGAATCCGGCCACCCCAAGCTTCGACTCGAGGTCGGCTTTACTAAACGATGCCGACCAGGAGAAGCTCGAGTTGCCGCTCTGCTGGCAGTAGGCCTTCCCCGACGAGTCTTTATCGCTTATACCCTTAAGGTAAGGTTGAGGGCTGGAGCTGAGCCAAGCGAGCTCCACGTTCTCAGTGTGGCCGCCACAACTCGAGGAGTAATAGGCCGTAACCGGTTTGTCGTCGTAGGTGAGCACCTGGCGGGCGGTATCGTCGATAGCCTTTTGCCACCTCGCGCCCCAGTGCGTACCGTTCGAGGTCTCGTTTATCTTGTCGACACCGACATACATTTGGCTCGAGACCGAATCGTAGAGGTCGAAGGTGGCCTGCGGCTTCATGCCCTTTATGGCGTACGAGCGCGCCGCGATAGCCTGCGCGTAGAGCGCATCATACGGCCAGCTCGAAGGCACCTCGCCCAACCCATAGAGGTAGAACGGCTCGAATTGAACGTAGTTTACGATATAAAGCGCGGCCGCGCCGGTCGAATAGACGTACATGCTTCCTTTATAAGAATGGAATCGCTTGACGCTCGCGTTGTAGACGATGATGTTGTCTGCGGCGTTAGTAGTAATGATGGGGCTTGCCAGGTTCTCGGCACCGACCGTTCCGTCCGGGCCGACGATACTTAAAAGCCCGAGCTCATTTGAGACTACCGACCACTTGCCGACCGCGCCTTGATAGGCATAAGTTCCATCGGTATTGA
>JASEGT010000096.1 GCA_030018005.1 Actinomycetota bacterium | reverse complement strand
CGACGATTAAAACGCTGCAGCTCGGGGTGCGCCATGCGCCCGAGTTCGCCTGTTTGCCGCTTAAGATAACCATCGGCAATTTTGTCGAAGCGCTGGGCGCGGGGGCGGACACGCTCTTAATGGCCGGCGGTATCGGGCCTTGCCGGTTCGGCTACTATGCCGAGATACAAAAGTGTGTCCTGCGCGACGCCGGCTATAAGTTCGATATGGTCGTCTTAGAGCCGCCGCAGGCGGGGCTCAAACCATTCGTCGACACGCTCAAGGTCTTGGCGCCGGGCAAATCTATCTACGAGATCTGGCGCCTGATAAAGGTGTCGTTTCGCAAAGCCCGCGTCCTGGACGAACTCGAGAAGTATACGCTCAAGTACCGGGCGTACGAGGCCACGCGCGGCACCACGACCAAAGCATACAAGGAGGCGCTCGAGACGATGCGTCCCGCAATAAGCGAAGACGAGATAGAGGCGGCCGAGGCCGAGGCCTTCGCCATTCTGGAGGCCGTCGAAAAAGACATGGGGCGGCAGTGCGTGAAGATGGGAATCATCGGCGAGTTCTATGTGCTGCTGGAACCCTTCGTCAATTTCGACATCGAAGAGTATCTCGGGCACATGGGAATATCGCTCGAGCGCTCCGTCTTTCTGACCGACTGGATAAGCCCCTCGAAGGAAAACCAGGTCGCAGGGGTAAGCAACGACGAGGTGGCCCGCTCGGCAAAGCCGTACCTCAACCACTTCGTGGGAGGAGAAGGCCTGCCGAGCGTCGGGCATACCGTCTTATTCGCGAAGGAGGGCTTCGACGGGGTGCTACACCTCTTTCCGTTTACCTGTATGCCCGACATCATAGCGAAATCGATTCTGCCGCGGATAAGCAAGGATTTCGACATCCCGACGCTCTCGCTCGTCATCGATGAGCAGACCGGAAAGGCCGGCGTGCTCACGCGTATCGAAGCCTTTATCGACCTGCTGACAAGCAAGAAAGCTTACAGAGAAAGAAAGCTGCTCGAAGGGGTCGGGAGCATGCGGTAAACAGCCGGATGTGGGCGAGCGACGAGGGTAAGGCAGCAGCCAATGTAGCTTAGCCCTTTAGGGCTGACAGAGAAGCGGGCAGCCAGGGCTAAAGCCCTGCGCTATGATAGCAATAACACCGATAGCCGGCTACTGATAATTTGAATCGGAGGACGTATAGCATGAGGGGTTTTTTGGGCGTAGACGTTGGTTCGGTCAGCACGAATCTGGTGGTATTGGACGAGCGGGGCGAGGTGGTAAGCCTCATCTATCGCCGGACGCAAGGGCAGCCGATAAACGCCGTGCAAGAGGGGATAAAAGAGCTTGAGAGCGATTTGGCGCACGATGTAGAGATAGCCGGGGTCGGTACGACCGGCAGCGCCCGTTACCTAAGCGGCGTCATCATCGGCGCGGACATCATAAAGAACGAGATTACCGCGCACGCCATCGCCGCCTCCCATGTGGCGCCGAAGGTGCGCACGGTCCTTGAGATAGGCGGACAGGACTCGAAGATAATTTTGCTCCGCGACGGCATCGTCGTCGATTTCGCGATGAACACCGTCTGCGCGGCGGGGACAGGCTCGTTTTTGGACCACCAGTCGGCGCGCCTCGGCATCCCCATCGAAGAGTTTGGAGGGCACGCGCTCAAGGCGACCGTCCCGTGCCAGATAGCCGGGCGTTGCTCGGTCTTCGCCGAGTCGGATATGATTCACAAGCAGCAGATAGGCTATCGCATGGAGGATATCGTCTACGGTCTCTGCCAGGCGCTGGTCCGCAATTACCTCAACAACCTCGCCAAAGGCAAGGAGCTGGCCACACCCATCGTCTTCCAGGGCGGTGTAGCGGCTAACGCCGGCATGAAGCGCGCGTTCGAAGAGGCGCTCCAGGTGGAGGTCGTCATCCCCGAGCACCACCACGTGATGGGTGCCATCGGCGCGGCGTTGATGGCCAAAGCCGCCGTGCGCGGCGGCGCGACCAAATTCAACGGGTTCTCGGTCTCCGCCGCCGAATATCAGACGCGAAGTTTTCACTGCAAAGGTTGCGAGAATAACTGCGAAATCGTTAAGATACAGGCCGAAGGCAAGACGCTCGCCTGTTGGGGCGGCCGGTGCGGCAAATGGGAGCTGGAGGGAACGGAAAACACCGAGCTCCTGGTGCACCCGTCGGTGGACAAGCAAGCGCAGGTTACTTCGGGATAGCGCCCCGGTCGCGCAAGAGCCCCGCCAACCAGGGCTTGCCGACCAAGGCCAAAGAGCTTATTAGTAACAGAAAACCATCGATAGGGTTTCGCCGGAGGCGCGAGCCCTATTTTAATTTCCGCTTGAACCTCCGTGATATTGTCGGGGCTACGGTGTTGAGCTTTGCGAACAGCGATTACGACCTTGACAAAGTCTTGACAACTTTTTCCGTCAAAGCTAAGATGTAAGGTGCTTTTGCTACAACAGTTACATGCGTTACAGAGTTTCTATGTTTTTTGCATCATTGGAGAGGAGAGCAAATTGGCTAAGATTCTGGAAAAACAAGTTCTGCGATCCGACCTGGTTACCGCTAAGATTGCGGCACCGGAGATCGCCAAATCGGCCAAGGCGGGCCAGTTCGTGGTCATCCGCGTGGATGAGCACGGAGAACGGATACCGCTTTCACTCGCGGCCATCAATCCCGAAGAAGGAACCCTTGGGCTTATAGTTATGACGGTCGGCGTTACTTCTTCGAAATTTGCCGCTTTAAGCGTCGGGGATGAAGTGCTCGACGTGGCGGGTCCGATGGGTCATTGTACCCCCATCGAGAATTATGGGCGCGTAGCCCTCGTCGGCGGCGGTTTTGGAGCGGCGCCGATGTATCCCATCGGTAAAGCGCTTAAAGCGGCCGGGAACACGGTCACATCCATCATCGGCGCGCGCTCGGCGGACCTTCTTATTTATGAGAAAGAGCTCGGCGAGTTCAGCGACCAGGTCCTTGTCAGCACCGATGACGGCAGCAAGGGTCACAAAGGCCTAGTCACCGAAGTCCTCAAAGAAGAGATTGAGAAGAACGGAGTCGATTGGGTCATGGCTATCGGCCCGGCCATCATGATGAAGTTCGTCTCCCTTACGACACAGCCCTACAACGTCAAAACATTTGTCAGCCTCAATCCGATTATGGTCGACGGCACCGGAATGTGCGGCGCCTGCCGTGTCTCGGTCGGCGGCAAGACGATGTTCGGCTGCACCGATGGACCGGATTTCGACGGCCACCAGGTCGATTGGGATCTATTGATGTCCAGACAACGCACCTACCTCGATGAGGAAAAGGTTGCGATGGAGAACTACCAGTGCAATTGTGTCGCGAGTGCGAAGTAAGGAGAGGCAGGAAATGACAGAGATTAAGATACCCGAATATACAAAAGAAGAATTGAAAGAGCTGCGTAAGTCGCGCACAGGTATGCCTGAGCAGGATGCGAAAGCGCGCGGCAAAAACTTTGAAGAAGTCACCCTGGGCTATGGCGTCGAAGACGCGCTTCGCGAGGCGAACCGCTGCCTGTTCTGCGCGAAGAAGCCGTGTGTCGACGGTTGCCCGGTCGAGGTGCCGATACCCGAGTTCATCAAAAAGGTCAAAGAAGGCGATTTCATCGGCGCGGCCAAGGAGATCAAGACGAAAAATCCGCTACCGGCGGTTTGCGGCCGGGTTTGCCCGCAGGAGAGCCAGTGTGAGTCGCTTTGTACGCTGGTAAAGAAGAACGAAGCGGTCGCTATCGGTCGTCTCGAGCGTTTCGTCGCCGATTACGAACGCATCCACGGCGGAAGCAACAATGGCGAAGTCGTTGTTCCTAGGCCTTCCGGTTTCAAGGTCGCGGTGGTCGGCTCCGGTCCGGCCGGCCTCGTCGTCGCGGCAGACCTGGCAAAGATGGGACACAAGGTCACTATCCTTGAGGCGCTCCACAAGGCCGGCGGCGTGCTCGTCTACGGCATCCCGGAGTTCAGGCTCCCGAAAGCCATCGTTCAATCCGAGGTCGACGGAATCAAGGCGCTTGGGGTAGACCTAAAGGTAAACGCAGTTGTAGGCAAGATGAGCACCATCGATGAGCTGCTCGAGAACTTCGATGCGGTCTTTATCGGCTCCGGCGCCGGCCTGCCGATGTTTATGAATATCCCCGGTGAGAACCTAAACGGCGTCTACTCGGCGAACGAGTTTTTGACGAGAACCAACCTGATGAAGGCATACCTCTTCCCGGAGTATGATACGCCTATCAAGCAAGGACAGCACGTCGCGGTCGTCGGCGGCGGAAATGTCGCCATGGACTCGGCGAGGACCGCGCTGCGTCTCGGTGCCGAGAAGGTATACCTCGTCTATCGCCGCTCGATGGATGAGCTCCCGGCTCGCGCCGAAGAGGTCCATCACGCGATAGAGGAAGGTATCGATTTCAGGCTGCTGACCAACCCGACCGAGATACTCGGCGAAGAGGGTTGGGCACGCGGTCTCAAATGCGTCAAGATGGAGCTTGGTGAGCCGGATGAGTCCGGCAGGCGCCGCCCTGTTACTATAGAAGGCTCAGAATACGTCATCGAGGTCGACACGGTCGTCATATCAATCGGGACGAAATCAAACCCGATTATCCCGGATTCGACCCCCGACCTGGAGCTGAACAAGTGGGGCTATATTACCGCAGGTGAGAACGGTGCGACCTCGAAGCCGGGCGTTTACGCAGGCGGCGACATTGTGACCGGTTCGGCTACCGTTATTCTGGCAGCGGGCGCCGGCCGCAAGGCGGCAAACGCCATCCATGAGTACCTAATGAGCAAGGTCAAGAAGTAAAAGGCCTGCTTAGACAAGCATATGAAGAACGAAAGAGCCCGCCGACGGCGGGCCCTTTCGTTTATCCGGCCCCGGTATTGGGCAGATACTATCCGTATCGGTTCTATGAAAGGGGGAAGGCCGCATGGCACAATTACGGC
>JASEGT010000095.1 GCA_030018005.1 Actinomycetota bacterium | reverse complement strand
CTTGACGTGCTAATAATTAATTATATTATATACCATATATTGCCAGTTTGCTGGGGCATTCCTCAGATTCAGCCGATTTGCGCGTCAACCCTGGTTCTTAAAATTCTCATCACTTAAGTCCGATATTTCCGAGGAACGTCCCCTCTCCACAGAAGTGAACAAGTGAACCAACGTCCCTACAGCCAGTTCGCGGCGTCCTTGGCATGATATGTAATGATGATGTCGGCTCCGGCGCGCTTGATGCCGGTAAGGATTTCGAGGGCGACCTTCTTCTCGTCTATCCACCCTTTTTCGGCTGCCGCTTTTACCATGGAGAACTCGCCGCTGACGTTGTACGCGGCGGTCGGGTAGCCGAATTCCTTCTTAATCATATATATCAAATCAAGGCAGCTCAAGGCCGGCTTTACCATGACGATGTCGGCGCCTTCCTCGATGTCGAGCGCGGTCTCGCGCAACGCCTCGAGACTGTTAGCCGCGTCCATCTGGTACGATTTGCGGTCACCGAACTGCGGAGTCGATTCCGCCGCTTCTCTGAACGGCCCGTAGAACGCCGAGGCCTGCTTCGCCGAATACGCCATGATCGGGATGTTGTCGTAGCGGTTCGCGTCGAGCCCCGCGCGGATTGCGCTTACGCGCCCATCCATCATATCGGACGGAGCGACCATATCGGCGCCCGCGTCCGCATGGGAGACGGCCATCTTTGCCAGAAGCTCTAGCGTGATATCGTTTAAAATCTCGCCCTCGCGCACGATGCCGCAATGGCCGTGGCTGGTAAACTCGCAGAGGCAAACATCGGTCACTACTATAAGATTGGGGACTTCTTTTTTGATGGCGCGAATCGCTTGCTGGACGATACCGTCATCGTCATAGGCGCCCGAACCCGCTTCGTCTTTAGACTCGGGTATGCCGAAGAGAATGACCGCCGGTATGCCTAGGTCGCGCACCTCTTTCGCCTCTTCGACGATGAACTCGACCGACATCTGGTAATTGCCGGGCATCGAGGATATCTCTTTTTTGAAACCCTCGCCCGGAGCGACGAAGAGCGGGTAGATGAAATCATCTACACTCAAAGACGTCTCCCGTATCATCCTGCGTAGGTTTTCATTGGCGCGCAGTCTGCGCGGCCGGTAATCTGGAAAATTCATGCGCCATCATTCCCTCTACTCGATACACTCTCTTGGCTGGAGCCATTCCTAGATACAATATGAATATCTATTTTATAGCATCTCCGATGCGGTTGCACCGGAGGCGCTTTCATAACCTTTTAAATGTTCGCGGGCGCCTTGGCCTTCGCGTGCTCGACGATAGCCTCGACCAACCCGGGAATAGTATATTCGCCGGCGATGATATCGACGTTGAGGCCGAGTTTTTTAACCGCATCCGCCGTGACCGGGCCGATGACCGCGATAGCGAGACCGTCGATGAGTTGGTGTAAATCCGGCCCGACGAGCTTTGCGAAGTTGTCGATGGTCGAAGGGCTGGTAAAGGTCGCGATGTCGATTGCGCCGTCGGTTAGCAGCTCTTTGATTCGCATGGCGGCGTCGTCGTCGAGGACCGTCTGGTAAGCCTCGGCCACTTCGACCTCTGCGCCCATCTGCCTCAACGTGTTCGGCAGTATATTTCGCGCGACTTTGGCGCGTGGGATGAGAAAGCTTTTTCCCTCGACGCCTTCGCGGTCGAACTCGTCTATCAGACCCTCGGCGACAAACTCTTTCGGCATGATTTCGATGTTTATCAGAAGTTTTTTGACTGCCCGCGCGGTCGCCGGGCCGATGACCGCTATCTTGGAGCCGGCCAAAATCCGTATATCTTTATCGAGATGCTTCATCCGTTTGATAAAATATTCGACGCCGTTCGCGCTGGTGAAAATAATCCAGTCATATCCGGGTCCGCTCTCCAGGCGTTCAAGCGCGCGGTCGAGGGCATCGAAGCTATCGGGGTCGGCTATCTTGATAGTCGGTATCTCGATGGCCTGGCCGCCGAGGTCGGCGAGCAAATCGGTGAACACGCCGGCCTGCTCTCTCGCCCTGGTCACTAGAATCCGCTTTCCAAAGAGCGGTTTCTTCTCGTACCAGCAGAGCTTCTCGCGCAGGCTGACCACCTCGCCGACGATGATGATACACGGGGCTTTGAGTTCGACCTCGGTAACCCTTTGGACGATGTCGGAGAGTGTGCCGATGACCGTCTGTTGTTGGGGGGTCGTCCCCCACCTGATGACGGCGACCGGCGTCCGGTCGCTGCGCCCGTTGGCCGTGAGTTGCTCGACGATTTTCGGGAGATTGCGCATCCCCATGTAAAATATTATAGTGCCGATGCCGACGAGGCTCTTCCAGTCGATATCGGTATTTGGTTTTAATGGGTCTTCGTGGCCGGTCACATACGCAACCGTCGAGGTCATCCCGCGATGGGTCACCGGAATGCCGGCGTACGCGGGCACCGCGTTGCCCGAGGAGACCCCCGGCACGAACTCGAAGTCGATACCGTTTTCAAAGAGTGTGAGCGCCTCTTCACCACCACGCCCGAAGATGAGCGGGTCGCCGCCTTTCAAGCGCGTGACTATATTGCCCTCTTTCGCTTGGTCGACAAGGATTCGGTTGATATCGCTCTGCTTGACGGAGTGCTTCCCCTCGGCTTTGCCGACATATATATACTCGACGCCGGGTTTCGCGTGCTCGAACAAGAGGTTGCTCGCCAGGCGGTCGTAGATTAGCACGTCGGCCTGGGCAATGCATTCAAGCCCGCGAAGGGTTATTAGTTTCGGGTCGCCGGGACCTGCCCCGACTAAAAAGACTTTGCCTGCCATATTCCTACGGATTCCTCGCTTCTTTATACTTTTATATATAGCATATAGGGACGTTCCTCGGATTTAGCCGATTTTTCACTTTTGTCGCTTCCGTTCTTATCCACACAGTTCAAATCCGAGATATCCGAGGAACGTCCCCCTTTGTTACGGCGCGAACTCCACTTGGGCGCGTACCTCGGCGAGAATCTCGTCCGCTCCCATTCCCCGGAGCGTGTTGGCCAGCTCGACGCCGAGCGCTTCCGCGTCGTCCGGGTCGCCGGCGATGACATCTCTAATCATTTTCGTGCCGTCCAAGCTCGCGACCATGCCGTCGAGTTTTAGCTTGCCGCCTTCGATTACGCCAAGCGCGCCGATGGGGATTTGACAGCCGCCTTCGAGTTCGCGCAGGAGCGCGCGCTCGGCGATGACCGCCGCCCGCGTCTGGGCATCTTCGAGATGGCGCATGAGTTCTCTCATATCGTCGTCGTCGTCTCGAATCTCGACGGCAATAGCGCCCTGGCCGACCGCCGACAACATGACCTCGGTTGCTATACGCTCGGTTATCCCTTCGTTCCAGCCCATCCTATCGAGACCGGCCGCCGCCAGGATGATCGCATCGTACTCGCCGTCTTCCATCTTGCGCAGCCTGGTATCGAGGTTGCCGCGAACATCTTTTATCTGCAAATCGGGCCGGCGGTTGAGCACCTGGGCGATACGCCGCAGGCTGCTGGTTCCCACAATAGACCCGGCGGGAAGCTCATCGAGACCTTTGCCGTCTCTGGCGATGAGAACATCGCGAGAATCTACGCGTTTCAAGAACGCGCCGAGCACGAGCCCTTCGGGAATCTGCGTCGGCACATCTTTGCTGCTGTGCACCGCAAGGTCGGCCTCGCACTCGAGAAGCGCCGTCTCAATTTCCTTAACAAAAAGACCCTTATCGCCGATTTTCGATAGGGGTGCGTCCAGGATCTTGTCACCCTGGGTCTTGATTATCTTTAGCTCGATATCGACGCCGGCCTTCTCTTTAAGTGTCGCGGCAACGTGATTCGATTGCCAAAGAGCCAGCTTGCTCCCACGGGTTCCCAGAATGTATTTGTTGTTTTTCGCCATTTAACCACCTATCTTCAAGCTCAAACTATATTTTGCCACTCTAGCGAGACGCTGATTACAATCAACTCTGCTTGAATTCCGCCTTCGCCATAAAGCCGGGCGATTCGTCGTGCTCCTCTTCTTCTTCGAGGTCGAACAATAAACGGAAGGAGTCGACGTATTGATAACCGTCTTTTCGGTTTGAGTATTCCTTGGTCTTCACAATCGGTTTGTGGAGAATCTTGTTGACTATCGCGCAGGTCATCGCATTGAGCGTGTTGATTTCCGACTCTGTCAAGTTGGGAAGCTTGCGCAGGTGCTTCTCGAGTTCCTGTTTTCTGATAAGCTCGGCGTGCTGCCTGAGGCTCGCAATCGCCGGCGCCACTTCGAGGGTGCTCAACCACGCGCTAAAATGACCCACCTCGTTGTCGACGATCGCCTCGGCGATTTCGGCGGCCTTTTTCCGCTCTTCCAGGTTGGTCTGGACGACGGAATCAAGGTCGTCGATATCGTAGGCGAAAACGTTATAGATATTGGCGACTTCGGGGTCGATATCGCGCGGCACCGCTATATCGATGAAGAATATCGGCTTGTTCTTGCGTTTGTGCATTACCTGCGTGACATGCCCTTTGCTGACCACCGCGTGCGGGGCGCCGGTCGAGCTGATTACTATGTCTGCAAAGGCCATGTGGTCGATGAACTCATCGAACGGCACCGCACTCCCGTTGAACCGTTGCGCCAGGGCTTCGGCGCGTTCGAAGGTGCGGTTGGTGACGATGACCTTGCTGGCACCGTTGCTCATGAGATGCGTCGCGGTAAGCTCTATCATCTCACCCGCTCCGATGAGCATGACGGTCCTACCCTCCAGTGAGTCGAAGACGCGCTTGGCAAGCTCGACGGCGGCGTAGCTTATGGAGACCGCGTTCTCGCCTATCTCCGTCTCGGTGCGGACGCGCTTGCCGGTGAGAAGCGCATGGCGGAAGAGCCGGTTGAATATGGTCGAGGTGGCGTCGTTTTCGAAAGCCGCATTGTAAGAGGTCTTGATTTGCCCCAAGATTTGCGCCTCTCCGATGACCATCGAATCGAGACTCGCTGCGACCCTG
>JASEGT010000094.1 GCA_030018005.1 Actinomycetota bacterium | reverse complement strand
CGCCAGTATACCACTATCAGCGGTTTTGAGCTATGCGACCGACCGGTTTTTGTGCCGTAGCGCGGTCATTTGGATAGGGCCATGTAGTTCACGATAGGCGTCCTGGAGGTTAAGACAGAATACGCTCAATGGAAGAGCTGCTTATAAAATATAGCGTGTAAGAGGTATATAACGCTATATAATGTAAAGAATAGCGGATTAGTTCGGGTCTGCAAAAAAAGAATAAGACCCGGAAAACCGGGTCCTATGTGCCGAAGGCCGGGATCGAACCGGCATGAGGTTGCCCTCACTGGTGTTTGAGACCAGCGCGTCTGCCTATTCCGCCACTTCGGCCTAGCCGGCTCCAGACGGTCACCTCACAATTATATTTTACGACGTACGGTGGGTCAAGGACGATAATCGCAAGGCTGGCTCAGGGAGAGGCGGAACCTCGCGGCTCGCAAGTCCTTCATACCTCGCGGAAAAATGCTACAATCAGGTTGAGATGTCGAGCAGCGCAAAGCGTTGATTTGCGCGCATATCATGTTATTACACAGGCGACTAATTATCTAAATTGCCGATAAACATTTCACAAGCTCCTGCTGGCAAAATACGAAATGGGGCTTTAAAAGACAAGCCACCGGAGTAATAATGCGAAGCGGTTGAAGCGAGTCGTTTTCAATAAGGTTCCGAGCGCTGATAGTCGAGGGTGTTTCAGATGGAGTTAGATTGCAGACATCGGATGTTTTGAGCGGGGTTCCCGGTTTAACCGAGGAGCAGCAGGAGAAGATAGCGGCGGTATCCAAGAACATCCAGCTTATGGCTGATTTGGGTTATTCGGATATCGTCGTCTACTGTAAAGTTGCCGGCGGAATGCTGGTAGTCGCTGCGGCGCGCCCGAATACGGCTAGTTCTTTTCATCCCGAGGGCATTGTCGGACAAATCCTTAAAGAGGCTCCGCTCGCCGTAACCGAGGCGTTTGAGAACGGAGCCTTTTCAACAAAAACGAGCCTCGGCGTTGATGGTGAAAAAATCGAAGTTGCAGCTATTCCAATAAGGCTGGATGATGCGGTAATAGCGGTTATGGCCAAGGAATGGCGGCTGCGTGAGAATTGGCGTCCGAGCGAGATGGAGCAGATGTATATCGAGGCGGCGGATGACTTGATGGCGATGATAGGGGCGGGTGTTGATGTGGGAATCGACTTCCCTTCATCGAAAGAGGCCGGGGACGGGTTAATCAGAATAAACGCGAATGGAATAATCACATATGCCAGTCCGAACGCTGTCACCATCTACCGCCGACTGGGGGTCGACGGCACTTTGCCCGGCCAGTCAATCTATATGATAGGGTTGAATGAGAGCCCGGTTTCGAGCGCAATGGAAGACCGCAAAGCGGTCAGCAGCGAAATCACTGAGAAGGGTATGACCGTTGCGAAGCGCGCGATTCCCTTGATAGAAAACGATCGCCTCAAAGGCGTTGTCGCTATCGTCGGCGATGTCACCGATGTGCGCGCGCGCGAGCAGCAGCTCAAAATCAAAGAGGCCACTATCCGGGAGATACACCACCGGGTTAAAAATAACTTGCAGACGATTGCCAGTCTACTCAGGCTCCAATCGCGCCGGATGACCTCTCCCGAGGCACAGCAAGCGCTGATGGAGAGCGTCGGTAGAATATCGAGTATCGCGGTCGTCCACGAGATTTTGTCCCAGACGGGCAGCGGCACCCTCGATTTTAAAGAGATTGCTACCAATATCAATAGAATGATACAGACCGGACTCGTGCAGCCGGACAAGCTGATTACCATAGCTACACGAGGGAGCGCGGGTAAAATTCCTTCTCCGATGGCGACGGCGCTTGCGTTGATATTGACGGAACTGGTGCAAAACGCGGTTGAGCATGCGTTTGAAGATAGAATAACCGGTAAGATAGTTATCACGCTTAAGAGGCGCGGCAATATGCTTACGATGGAAGTAAGCGATAATGGCAGCGGCCTGCCGGAGAACTTCGAACTCAACAACTATAGCAATTTGGGTCTGCAGATAGTCCACACCCTGGTCTCGGATGAGCTGGGTGGTAGCTGGGAAATAGAGGGCGGCAACGGAACAAAGGTCGTGGTGCGGGTGCCGGTCGTTCAGTAGTGGGATTTTTTATACCATAGGAGTATTGATGTCGCGGTTGCGGATATTGATTGCGGAAGATGAAGCGATTATACGGCTCGACTTAAAAGAGATGCTTATAGAGCTGGGACATGAGGTCGTGGGAGAGGCGTGGGATGGCGAGATGGCGCTGGAGCTGGCTGAGAAACTCACCCCGGACCTCGCGATTCTAGATATCAAGATGCCCAAAATGAATGGAATTGAGGCGGCTAAAACTATTGCGGACAAAGGTATCTGCCCTGTGATAATGCTTACGGCGTACAGCCAAAAAGCGCTCGTCGATGAAGCGATAAGGGCTGGGGCCATGGCTTATCTGGTCAAACCCTTTGATAAATCGGATATTCTCCCGGCGATAGAGGTTGCGCGCGGTCGTTTCCAGGAGATGAAGCAGCTCGAAGTGCAGGTTAAGAATCTGGAGGAGCGTCTTGAGGTCCGCAGGCTGGTGGAGCGCGCCAAGGGTGTGCTCATGAAAGAGCAAGGCCTGGATGAGGCGAGCGCGTTTAGGCAGCTTCAGAAGTGGAGCATGGACAAACAACTTACACTCAAGGCGATCGCCCAGGAGATTTTAGATGCGGGCGAATTCAAGTAAGGATCAAGTAAGGGCAGGGTTTGCTAGGATGGCGGATAGACCGATAGAGACACGCGTTGCACACAACGCTGGAACCCTCCGCAACGCCCCCCTGTTTCATTTCCGGCGTTCTTGGAATATTATTAACAGGGAAAACGAAATCCAAAGCAGTCGAGGTGTTAGTGTGGGAGAGCGTTTTTGGGACGCGCTAAGCGAATTTATTATCTTGCTCATCATTGCATTCGTTCTTGCTCTTGGAATCCGCACGGCGGTTGCTGAGGTCCGGTGGGTGCCGACGGGTTCGATGGAGCCGACGATTATAGCGGGCGACCGTTTGTTTACCGTCAAATTGTTGTATTATTTTAAAGAACCCGCGCGTGGCGACATCGTCGTCTTTCATGTTCCGGAAAGAGCGCAGCAAGAGCCGGATATGCCGCCTTTCGTAAAGCGCGTGATAGGATTGCCGGGCGAAACGGTAGAGATAAGGGACGGCAAGGTATATATCGACGGCGGGGAATACAAGGTAGAAAACGCCCGTGTGCCGCAATATGCCTACGGTCCGGTCGAGGTCGAGAAAGGGAAACTCTTCGTTCTGGGTGATAACCGTAACGCGAGCTACGATAGTCATGAATGGGGATTACTGCCCGAAGAAAACGTCATTGCCAGGGCCGTTTATGTAATATGGCCGCTTAACCACATCGGCGTACTCGACTAGTGCTTGCAGTATGTTCTCGAAAGCGTACCTTTCGTTGCGGCACCACCCATGCATAAACCGACTCCGCGACCGCGCTCGACTCCCGGCGCTCGACGATGATTGCGCCGAATCCAGGCAAGCATGTAGTGTTATCAACAGATAGATTCATCGATAGTTGTATAGATGCTCGATGTTAAGGCAACCGATGGGACAAAGACCGCGAGATGAAAAAATCGATGCGAAGAGCGTCCTAGAGAGTATAGTCGCTGTCGATATCGGTGTCGCCGGTATCGTACAGGGCGTCGGGTTTCGTCCTCATGTCTACAAGCTCGCGCATTTGCTGGGTTTGTGTGGCTGGGTACTCAATACGGCAGCCGGGGTCGCGATAAGGCTGGAGGGCTCCGAGGAAGCGATAGAGCGTTTTTCAAATGAACTGCGCGCGGAGCCGCCGCCGCTCGCGAGCATCGAGCGATATTCGGTTGAGAGGACACAGCCCGAAGGGTTCACCACCTTTTCAATACAGGAAAGCGCTGTCACCGGCGTGACGGATATCGCGATTCCCCCGGATATCGGGAGTTGCGGCGATTGTTTGCGCGAGTTTCATAGCGAAAGCGACCGCAGGTACGGTTACGCTTTTACGAATTGCGTCAATTGCGGGCCTCGATTCTCCATTACCTGTGCCGCCCCTTATGATCGGCGTAACACATCGATGGATGCTTTCGCGATGTGCGAGCGGTGCGCCGCCGAATACGGCGACCCCGGCGACCGACGTTTTCACGCCGAGCCGAACGCCTGCCCGGTTTGCGGACCAAAGCTACTGCTCACCGACGCGCAGGGGCGAGGCCTTTTCGAAGATGAATTGTCCCTTACCGATTCGCAAGGGCGACCGCTCACAGAAGCCGAGATGCCCGCTGTTGCAGATGAAGCCGGAAGTGCGGCGTATGGCGATACCGGGGTCGCCGCGAGAATTCGCACGCTCATCAAGAACGGTCACCTGCTGGGAATCAAGGGAATCGGCGGGTATCATCTCTGCTGCGACGCGCAGAACGCGGGCGCGGTGCGCCGGATGCGTGAGCGCAAGCGGCGCGAGACGAAGCCTTTCGGCCTCCTCTTTCGCGACCTCGAAGTCGTCCGCGCACATTGTGAGGTTTCGAAGGACGAAGAAAAGGCGCTCACTTCTCCCGCCCGTCCTATAGTCTTGCTTAGACGTGGGGAGGCGAGCCCGCTCTGCGATGAGATAGCGCCGGGCCTCGACACGCTCGGAGTGATGCTTCCCTACACGCCGCTCCACTACGGTCTTTTCGATGAGAACTTAAATATACTAGTTATGACCAGCGCGAACATCAGTGGCGACCCCCTTGTTTTGACCGAAGAGGAGGCTTTTGCCGACCTTGGCCCGCTCGTGGACTTCTTTGTGACCCACGACCGCCAAATCGTTAACAGAGCCGATGATTCGGTAGTCATGCTCTTCGGCGGCGCGGAGTACTTAATCCGGCGCGCCAGGGGCTACGTGCCTCGCGCCGTACCCCTGCCGCGTGCAATCCGTCCCGTTCTCGCTGTCGGCGGTGACTTGAAGAGTGTCTTTGCCTACGCGCGCGGTGAGAAGGCGATACCGAGTCAGTATTTCGGCGATATCGACAACCTTAAGAATTTCGAGGCCTACGAGCGGGGCTTGCGGTTCTTCGGCGAGTTTCTCGATATCGTGCCCGAAAGAATCGTCTGTGACCTCCATCCGGCGTACGTGAGTGCGGCGCACGCGGAGCGCTTAGTGTTAGAACTGGCCGTTCCCTTAATCAAAGTACAGCACCACAAAGCGCATTTCGCGTCGGTCATGGCCGACAACGGGCTCGATGAAAAGGTTCTCGGTGTGGTTTGCGACGGCACCGGCTACGGTGATGACGGTTCGGTCTGGGGCTGTGAAGCCTTCTTCGGTGATTATGAGGATATCGAGCGAGT
>JASEGT010000093.1 GCA_030018005.1 Actinomycetota bacterium | reverse complement strand
AGCTACATGTGTTTGATAATTTGGGTCTTGAAGATTGCGGCGACACTGCGCTTCAATCTCCTTAAGATATTCAGCATCCGTCATTTGGGCTCGCTGCACCCAAAAATTGCTTTTGAGCTTCCTCTATAAGTGAATGCAATGTATGCCAGGTAACTTGGGCTGTCAAGACCGATGCCCTGCGACTATTCTCAAATTATAACGCTTATAGCCGTGCGTGCGCCAGCCCTACAGGCTCTCCAAATACGCTGCTACGACCTTGCCTGTCGCATCGATTTCCATCCGCCCTATCCGGTCGAATGTATCCTTGGGCGTATGCCAGCTATTGTCTGTGCGCCACTGCAGCCACACCGATGGTATTCCGGCATTCTCAAACGCCTCGTAATCGCTGTCGTCTTTGCCTTGTTTGTAGACGCCCTTAACGCCGAGACCCTTGGTAAGACCCAGAAACACGTTGGCGAGAGGAGCCGGTTTTGCCCGCAGGGATCGAACCGCCAATACGGTTCCTTTGCCGACCATGTCGACATTGACCATGGCGAGCGTATTCTTCGCTTGCGCCCTGGTCATGTTGCGGGCATAATGGCGCGAGCCGAAATGGTGGTCATTGCGGTTCTTCCCGATGCGCTCCTCGGCGCCGAAGAAGATAAAGTAGAGCGAATGGGGAGGTTCGCCGCCGGTGGCCGCCACGCGCGCGTTCTCCAGGAGCACGCCCGTGCCCGACGCATTGTCGTTCGCCCCGGGCCCGCCTTTTGAATCGAAGTGGGCGCCGAGAATTACCGTTTTGCCGCTTGTGCCCGGCAGATAACCGACGACGTTGTATGAGTTCTGCCCATTCGGCAGCTTGAACGTCTGGATGGTCGTCGACAGACCGTAGGCTTTAAGTTCGTCTCTGATGTAGTAGGAGGCGAGCCGCTCGTTCTTGCCGCCCGCCGGCCTCGGCCCAATCGTCTTGGCCAGGTATTTGATATGCCCGAGCGCTCGCGTCGCATTGAACGTCGCGGCCGGAGCTATATCGCCTTCAACAACGGCGCTGACCTTGTCTTGGAGTACCGTCGTCGAGGGCGCCGCCGTAGCCGAAGGAAGCGAGCTGTCCATCGCCCGTCCCGTACTCCCGACACGCCCCGATGTGGCTGTGGTATGATCGCGATTCTCCGGCAAGATGCCTTGGAGCACAAAGACTGTGCCCGCTATGACTATACCTGCGAAAACTAAGCTAAGTCTCGTCCTCATACCAATCCTCAGGTCGTGCCGACGCCACTATCTTACTATGTCCACGCAAACACCGATCCCCATCATAGTCACATCGGCTATCCGTCTTCGAAGAGTGTCGCCACTACAAGCCCGACCCTTAAATCACAAGCCAAGCGCTATCAGCCAAACGTTTCTCTTACGCCTGAATCTTATCGATAATCGCGTCGGCCATCCCTGACGTTCCGGCGCTTCCGCCAAGGTCGTAAGTTACGTTCTTGCCTTCGGCGATAACGTCGCGCGTTGCGTTAAAGACTTTATCCGCGGCTTCGCGCTCGCCGAGATGCTTGAGCATCAAGACGCTTGTCAGAATCAGCGCGGTCGGGTTGACCTTGTTGAGCCCCGCGTATTTGGGTGCGCTGCCATGGACCGGCTCAAAAACGGCGTGTTCTTCGCCGATATTCGCGCCCGGCGCCATACCCAATCCGCCTATCAGGCCCGAGCAGAGATCGCTCAAGATATCCCCATAGAGGTTGGGGCAGGCAAGCACATCGTAGAGTTCGGGTTTCTGGACGAGCTGCATGCACATATTGTCTACGATTCTATCCTCGGTCTCGATATCGGGATATTCCTCGCCGACCTCGTTAGCCACGCGCAAAAAAAGCCCATCGGAATGCTTCATGATATTGGCCTTGTGGATCGCGGTAACCTTTTTGCGCCCTTCCCTCCGGGCATATTCGTAAGCGAAGCGAACGATGCGCTCCGAGCCGCTTACCGATATCGGCTTGATACTGATACCAGCGTCTTCGAAGCGAAACTTGCCGCCGCGCTCCTTGATAAACTCAATAAGTTCTATTGCCTCATCGCTTCCTTGTTCAAACTCGATACCGGCGTATAGGTCTTCGGTGTTCTCGCGCACGATGACCAAATCGATATCCTCATACCGGCTCTTAACGCCTTTTAGGCTATAGGCCGGGCGCAGATTCGCATAGAGGTCGAGCGCTTTTCTAAGCGCAACGTTAACGCTGCGAAAACCGGTGCCGACCGGTGTGGTTATCGGTCCCTTGATCGCGACCTTGTTCCTCTGCACCGATTCGATAACCTGGTCGGGCAAGGGCGTGCCGTATTTATCCATTACATCGGCCCCGGCCTCCTGAATCTCCCAGTCGATTTGGACGCCGGTCGAATCGACCACGCGGCGCATCGCCTCGGATATCTCCGGCCCGATACCGTCACCCGGAATCATCGTTATCGTATATGCCATCAATCCACCTTCCTAAACATAAACACTTTACACAAAACACTCTGCGGATATTTATCTTAGAACGAACTCGACGCCGTCCCGATTCTTAAATCCTGTTAGCATAAGGCGGACTCGAAGTCCGCCTTGAATAATCCAATATATTATACGGGATAACGCGCTTATGAAGCGAGACTTTTACGCATCGAGCGCAAAGCCGCCGTGTTTGCGAAAGTGCTCAAGCAGGCCGCCATCATTGAGTATCTTTATCATGACGTCCGGCAGCGGCTTGGCTTGGATGGTGATGCCTTTGGTGACATTGCGAATCTCGCCCTTGCCGACGTCTACTTCGAGTTCATCGCCCCGGTCGATTTGAGTCGTGTCGCAAATCAACACCGGCAAGCCGACATTGATGGCGTTGCGGTAGAAGATGCGCGCGAACGACTGGGCCAGCACTGCGCCGACACCCGCTATCTTGATGATGGTCGGGGCGTGCTCGCGGCTCGAGCCAAGCCCGAAGTTCTTCCCCGCGACGACGAAATCACCCGGCTGTACGTTTTGGGCAAACTCCGTATCGGCGTCTTCGAGTACGTGCTTGGCCAGCTCCGGCAGGTTGGTCCGCAAATGAAAGAGCCTGCCCGGCGCGATATGGTCGGTGCTGATGCTATCTCCGAATTTGAATACTTTACCTTTGATTTGCATGCGATTATCCACTCGTTTCTCCTACAGTTCTCTTACAAAACACAATTCTAAAATCTAATATCCATGTTCTTAATGGACTCACTGAGCCTACAGATACTTCCTCGGATCGGCGATGACGCCCTCCAGCGCGGTTGCCGCAGCAACCGCCGGCGAACTCAAATAGATAAAAGCCTCGGTGTTGCCCATACGACCCTGGAAATTCCGGTTCTGCGTCGCCAAGCAGACCTCGCCATCGCCCAAAATACCGCCGTGAACACCAACACAAGCCCCGCAACCGGGGTTGATGATGGCCGCGCCCGCCGACGCGAGCTTCGCGAGAATTCCCTCTTCGATTGCCTGGAGGTATACCTCCTTCGAAGCAGGGCAAACGAGCAGCCTGGTATTTGGATTGCGGCTCTTGCCCGCCAGTATCTGGGCGGCAATACGTAAATCCTCAATCCTGCCGTTGGTACAGGTACCGATGAACACCTGGTCGACCTTGGTCCCTACGACCTCGGAAATCGTCTTCGTGTTGTCTACGGTGTGCGGGCACGATATGGTCGGCTCGAGGTCGGTAACGTCTATCTCCACAACGCGCTCATAGGTCGCATCGGCGTCGGCCGCTATTTCGCGCCACCTATCACCGCGACCGCGCTCCTCAAGATATTTCTTAGTCGTCTCATCCGTCTTAAAAAGCCCGGCTTTGGCTCCAGCTTCTACGGCCATATTCGCCAGCGTGAACCGGCCGGACATATCCATCGCGTCTATGGTCGGACCGCAAAACTCAATCGACTGATAAGTCGCCCCGTCGGCGCCGATCATCCCGATGAAATGAAGCATCAAATCCTTAGGATAGACACCCTTTTTAAACTCGCCGGTCACATAGACCTTGATGGTCTCGGGAACCCGCAGCCACGTCTTACCCGACGCAATACCTATAGCGACGTCGGTCGAGCCCATCCCCGTGGCGAACGCGCCGAGCGCGCCGGCCGTGCAGGTGTGTGAATCAGCGCCGATAAGCACCTCGCCCGGGTTCATATAGTCTTCGACCATCCGCTGGTGACAAACCCCCTCGTCGACCTCGGAGAGAATCGCGCCGGTCTTCGCCGCGAAATCCCGCAATATCTTATGCGCGTTGGAGAGTTCTTTGCGCGGGCTCGGCGCCGCATGGTCGATAAAAAGCACCGTGCGTTCCGGGTTCGCCGCTTGCTCCATCCCCAACTTCTGCAGTTGTTGCACCGCAAGCGGGCCGGTTCCATCCTGTACCAACGCCGCGTCGATGTCTGCCACGACTATATCTCCGGCATACGCGTCTAAACCGCTATGCTCGCTTAATATCTTCTCAACAATCGTCTTACTCACAAGCCTCGTACGGCTCCTTTCCATGTTTGCGCAGGTAATCCTGGTATATGTATACTAGTTCTTTTTCAAATAGCGAACGTTTTAGCTCGACCGAGGCGCTCCTTACTGCTGTCAAAACCTCCTGAGCCGCGTCCGCGTCTATCTCTACTCCGAACTCCCTGAACTTCTGAACGATAGAAGCCGAGCCGGAGTGCTTGCCGATGACCAGCTGGCGCTCGAGGCCGACCTCTTCGGGTGCGAACACCTCGTAAGTTTTCGGGTTCTTTATGACGCCGTCCGCGTGAATGCCCGATTCATGGGCAAAGACGTTGGTGCCGACAATCGCTTTCCATATCGGGATAGTCCGCGCCGAAGCCCTCGCGACATACTCGGAGAGTTCGCGGAACATCTCCGTCTTGAAGCCAAGCTCGATATGGCCCAAGTACTTCATCGCCATGATGACCTCTTCGAGCGCCGCGTTCCCCGCGCGTTCACCGAGTCCGTTGACCGTAGTGTTTATCCAGTTAGCACCGGCTTTTACTCCCGCCAAAGCGTTAGCGGTAGCCATCCCGAAATCGTTATGCGTGTGCATCTCGACGTCGGTGCCGACCGATTCCTTAAAATCCCTGATTATCTGGAAGGTACTGAAGGGGTCCATGACACCGATGGTATCGCAGAACCGGATGCGGTCCGCGCCGGCTTCTTTTGCGGCATTGCCAAATTCGATAAGAAAACCTATATCGGTCCGGGAGCCGTCCTCGGCGTTTACCGAGACATACAAGCCGTTTTCCTTGGCGAACTTTACGCTCTCCACGACGCTATTGACGACCCATGCCCGGTCTTTCTTGAGCTTATGCTTAATGTGGATATCGGAAGTGGCAATCGATATCGCCACGGCATCGACACCGCAATCTATTGAGTGCTGAATATCGGGGATGACCGCCCGGTTCCATCCCAGAATGCTGGAGCGCAAACCAAGGCTCGCAATCTCTTTTATTACCGCTTTTTCATCGCCGCCCATCGCCGGGATTCCGGCCTCTATTTGGTGGACACCTATCTCATCCAACAACTGGGCGATTCTGATCTTCTCATGGTTGGAGAAGACGACTCCCGCAGTTTGCTCGCCGTCACGCAAAGTCGTATCATCTATCCTGATATCTTCAGGATTGATATGTGAGAACGGGCTTCTTAAATCAAAGTTATCTAACATCAAATCAGTCAACGCAATACCTCCACTTTCGGTGCTATAGCAAGATAGAAACTATCTGGATTCACGATAGTACATAATCGTAGATTACTATTTTAGAGGAAAAATAAG
>JASEGT010000092.1:683-5783 GCA_030018005.1 Actinomycetota bacterium | reverse complement strand
AGCGTCCTGAACACCGTATCGATGAGCAGTTTCATCTCCTGATTATCATAATGCTCCTCGGGGCCGCAAGGACAGCATTCGAGGAGTTTTTTGTTGACCTCTTCATTATCGAAATCAGCGCGTGTCTCCACAACACAGACTTTTTGCCGTCTTAATTCATCGAGACAACTATTAATAGCGACTTTCTGCAGCCAAGCAGCTAATGGGGTATCGGCGTTGAGGACATCAAAGCCTAAGTATGCCTTAATAAATACTTCTTGAGTTATATCCTCAGTCTTCTCGATGTTTTTTAGGAGATTAAACGCGACCTTGTAGATACGACTATAATGCTTGCGGTAAAAGGATTTGAAATCATTTTCAGGCAGGATTTCGGCCGATGAACGGAACGCCTTCTTTATGAGTTCTAGTCCAACCTCCGCGCCCTGTATGTAAGCGCAAACCCCTAAATCACGAAGAAAGGCGAAGCATTCCGTGCCAGAACACATCACAATAGCGCTGTCGATTGACGTTAGCGGGCACTCTTTAAGTTTGCCGGTTTGCAATATTTGCGAGCTTGTTTCCATGCTGTCCCAGATTTCACATAAGTCAGTCGCACGCGCATCTTCAACTTGGACTTGTCTGTGGGCAAAGCGTTATCACACCCACCTATAATATGCTATCTACATTATCAAGCATCGACATCTCCTAGTAAAGCACTATTATATTTCTTGCATTATTAATATTGCCCCTTGCGAGACATCATCGCTCCTTACGTCGGGTTTTTCACACATCGCTTCAAATGAACCGGTTTTCGGTAGGCGTCGCCCGAATAAATATACTCCGGCGAACTGCAGAATCTCAAATATGTAGCCGATAACTTACAATACGCACTAGCGTACTCGCTTCTGCAGTGATCTTTTTCGCAAGATTTGGCGACGACGTTGAGACGGATGCAATCGCAGCACTCGAAGCCTTTTATACGGTAGTAACAACATAGATGCGTCCGCTCTCCCGTCTCGCTTAAGACCAATGGTGAGCTGCGCCGTAAGGCGTTCCCGGCCGGTCTACCGGCCGCTCCCATAAACCGCCGCCAGCCAAGGAGGGCTCGCGGCTTTTCTCTACCCTTATGTTAAACGAACAACGGTAGGCTTAGCCTCCGTTCCCAATACTAATCTTCAGTAAGACCCTGGTCGGTAATCATGGCGTTGGACCAGTCGAATGTCCCCGATACACCTGTCCACCATGTCTTCGGCAGAAACCGATTTCCGTTATCGTTCTCGAACATCCATGCCCTGGCGTGACCGTCAAGATAACCGTAAAGGAAGCTCAGGTCGGTCAGACCATCCGCATTATAATCGCCGGCCATTATCTTCGCCTGTTTCCAGCTAAATGCCCCGGGCTCACCCGACCATCGCTTGCGGGTCGTTAGCAAACCGGCTTTGTTCGCGTAGAGCGTTAATATGGACGTGCCTCCGTTTGGCTCATCGTAGAAGACGGAGATGTCCGCGTAGTCGTCGCGATTGAAATAGCCGGAGACCATCTTGACCCTGTCCGCCAAGAAAGTATTTGGCGCGGATTTCCACCAGATACGGGGTGAAAAACCGTTCCCTTTAGACGCAAATATCCATATCGCAGTGGGGCTTTGGGTATAGTCATATAGAAATGCCAAATCAGAGCGGCCGTCGCCGTTGAAATCTCCAGACAACATCCTGGCGCTTTCCCAATCGAACGCTCCCGGTTCTCCCTGCCACCATTTTGACATGGCAAAGCCACCGGACTTGTCCGCCAGCATAATCCATAATGCGCTGCCCTTACCTGAAGTCCCATCAAATAAGGCCAAATCGCTACGACCGTCTTTGTTAAAGTCTCCGGACGCCAAGCTCACCCGTTCCCAATCGAACTGTCCGGGCTGGCTCGTCCACGGCATCGTGACCTTAACATTCCTGCCTTTACCAGAATAAAACACCCATATTGACGAAGAATCATCGTGGTTACGATAGAATAACG
Source organism: Actinomycetota bacterium (assembly GCA_030018005.1). Lineage (GTDB taxonomy): Bacteria > Actinomycetota > Aquicultoria > Aquicultorales > Aquicultoraceae > Aquicultor. Next base: position 3,797 of record JASEGT010000092.1, on the reverse strand, counting down.
CCGTATCGGCAATATCATCCCCGTTAAAATCACCGGAAGTCTTCTTTGAGTTCTGCATTGTGAACGCACCCTCGGTACCAGACCACACGCTAACCGCGTTGAACTTGCCCTTGTTCGCATAGAAGCGCCAGAGAGAGCGCTTATTCGATGCCCCGTCGTACAGAACCGATAAATCAGATACGCCATCGCCATTGTAGTCACTTTGCTTGCGCGTCAACTTATCGCGCAGCGGCGGCAAGGCCCGCGCACCCCCGCGCGATACCGCTATCTCCCCGCCTGCGCCAACGGCTGGATGCCGTTTGGCGGCATAGCTACCGGCTCCCTTCCAGTACGGATACGGCGTAATGCGCGTGACCGAGCCGGTCGACGACGCTTGTTCGTATGCTACGTATTTTGTTTGTTCCTTGTTTGCCCAGCCCCCGAAGAGCACCACGTGAACGCCCTTTGCGACAATGATATCGCCCGGTTCTAGGTCTCTCTTCTTGACGGCTCTCGTGGTTTTGGCCAGCGAATCAGTCGTCTGACCCGGCTTATTTAGTGCTAAAGCATATGAGACAAAGCCGCTGCAGTCGGTTCGATAGCCCCTGAATGTGCGAGACTGGCTATACGACACCGAGCTTTTTGTCCATGACTCGGCCCGATCCATGACCTCGGATCTGGTTACTGCAGATGCGCTACTTCCCATGAGTGCGATGGTTATCAACATTGCCAGTAAGAGACTCTGCATTGCTCTACGCAGACAAATCACCCTTTCCGCTCGTTTTTTGCAATACGTGCTTCGTTATACTCAACGGAGACAGGCAAGTCCAGCCCTCAGACATACTTAAATCCGCGACATAATCGCGGCTTATGTAGCGTTCAAATTTTTAAAATCGCTTAAATATCGTGGTGAAAGGATTCGGGACTGAGGGTGTTTAGCTAAAGACCTTCCCAAAATACTCGCTTCGAAGAAATTTTTAATTCAGAGAAATTATCATACGCATGGTTCTGTATAGCAACCGCTAGTGGAACGAAATCAAAGGTTTGTGCTTTGTTTAACCATCGGATGGATTTGCGGCTCATATTTTAGCGATATATTCGAGGATTAATCATGCTTTCAGGAAAAAGTGTTTGGCAGGACTGTTTTCAGAAAGTCCGCGCTATTCTTATGATGCTCTCCGATCACGTTCCGCTAGTAAGTGGGGGATCTGTTCGATGGAGGCGATTTTGTCGACGCCTCCTAACTCGATGGCTACTTTAGGCATGCCGAAGACCACACACGTCTCTTTGCTTTGGGCGATGTTAAAAGCACCGGCATCCTTTAGCTCACGCATTCCTTTTGCTCCGTCGCTTCCCATCCCTGTAAGGATTATACCTATAGCTTCATGCCCCGCAGAACTCGCGGCGGAACGGAACAAAACATCTACGGACGGTTTATGCCGGTTTACGGGCGGCCCATCCTTAACCTGCACATAATAACCGCGATAATCCTTCTGCAATAGCATGTGTTTGCCGCCGGGCGCTATAAGGACAACACCGCGTCGCACCCTGTCGCCATTCTTAGCCTCTTTAACGTCAAGGTCGACCAAACCGTTGATCCTATCGGCATAAGCTTTAGTGAATTGCTCCGGCATATGCTGAACTATGGCTATACCGGGTGAGTCTTTGGGCAATAGGGCGAGGAAGTCGCTGATGGCTACGGTGCCGCCCGTCGACGCACCGAGTACGATTATGCTCTCGCCGATCCTTGACGGGGCGGTGTGCTTTCGCTCAGCCACCCTATCAACTGGGCTCGCCGCAACTAATGCCGGCGTCGATTCCTTCTTTCTGATGTTGGCTTTTGCGGCGGCTTTGACTTTTGCGATAAGTTCCTCCGCTAATGCTTCGATAGCTTCACTGCTGTTTATTTTAGGCTTCTTGACGAAGTCGACCGCGCCGAGTTCAAGGGCTTTGAACGTTTCCGCGGCATGGCTATCGGTGTAAGAACTTAGCATGACGACCGGTATCGGGTTTGTCTGCATTATCTTTTCCAGGAACGTTATGCCATCCATTCCCGGCATCTCAACATCGAGAGTGATTACGTCTGGAGCGTGTACTTTAAGCTTTCTTTCCGCAAAATGGGCATCGCTCGCTACGGCGACCACCTCGATTTCGAAGTCGCTCTCTAGTATTTCTTTCACTAATTGCCGTATTACGGCTGAATCATCGACTACAAGTACTCTTATCTTTGACATCGGCTCACCCTCAAAATGATATTTCCGCTATTAATCTGAATCGGCCATAATCGGCCGGACCAAAGCCAAATCTCAAAAACGGCCCTAATTCCATGACCATCTTTTGTTGCCCATGACCACCTTTTATTAAGCGACGGCTACAGTAACAACCTATGGAACGGTTTTACAAAACGTGCTATTGGCAACAAGCTTAAACCTACCATCGTTAGCGATAACCGACTCCGAGTGGCCTAAGAATAGGATGCCGTCATCCCTTAGAGCGTCATGGAAATGATCTATCACCCTCGTCTTTGTCGCTTCATCAAAATAAATGATCACATTACGACAAAAAACAATGTCGATCTGCCCATTAAACAAGAATTGTTCGCTTATTAGATTATGTCTCTTAAAGAGTATCATCTTCTTGAGTTTGTCTTTCACCATAAACAGGCCGTCATTATTACCGACGCCCTTCTTGAAATTCTCTCGCAAGTATGTGGAAGGAATGGGCGCAACGACATCCTGCGAATAAACGCCGTTCTTAGCTTTAGTAAGAATCTCGGTGTCTAGGTCTGTGGCGAGAATCTTCACGTCCCAGCCGATCTTATCGCGAAAGAACTCTTGTAACGTCATCGCTATCGTATATGGTTCTTCACCGGACGAGCAGCCGGCGCTCCAGATTCTTAGCTTACGCCTGTCGTTCTTCATGCCGTCCTCATAAAACCTCGGCAAAACCACCTCTTTTAAGAAGTCAAAATGGTGGCTTTCGCGAAAGAAATCGGTCTTATTTGTGGTTATGCGATTGATCAGGTGTATAATCTCCGAAGAATTCCCGGTTTCAGTCAGCAAATCATAGTATTGGGCGAAACTTGATAGCCCGAGGACCCGTAAACGCTTAGATAAACGAGCCACTATAAGCATT
>JASEGT010000092.1:0-673 GCA_030018005.1 Actinomycetota bacterium | reverse complement strand
AGGTTTTTGGGTTATCCGCAGCTTCGGCATGAGTATAAGGCGCGCGAACCGCCGGCGCTACGAATTTTCCGTGAAGTCCGTTAATGACCAAAGCGTGAAGGGCCTCGCCTGAAACGTCTTGAGCCACTATAAGCATTTTCTTTTGCTCGGTCAAGTTTATGCCTGTCAATTCTTTGATAAGGGTTTTTAACTGCTCAAACTCCTTATCGGCTATTTTGTATTGGCCACAATTTTTGGTTTGCACGAATCTTCCCTCGCATCTGCGTAATAGCGAAAACGGTTCCTGAAAGCCTTCAAAAGGTTAAAGACCCGGGGGTTTTAACCCCCGGGTAACCAGACTTACGCTACGTCAAGCAGCGCAAGCTCACTTGAGCTTAAAATCCTGTCGATGTCGAGTATGATAATCAATTTCTCGTCCATTCTGCCCATCCCTTTGATAAAATCAACTTTTATTCCCGAGGAAAAATCGGGGGTTTGCTGTATATCATCGGGGCTCAAGTTGACGACATCGGAGACGGCATCCACAACGACTCCTATTACGCGCTCTTGAACCTCAAGGATGAGAATGACGGTAAAGTTATCATACTCCCTGTGGGCCATGTTGAATTTAAGGCGCAGGTCAAGCACTGGGACAACAGAGCCTCTCAGGTTAAGTACACCTTTTACAAAAGGA
>JASEGT010000091.1 GCA_030018005.1 Actinomycetota bacterium | reverse complement strand
CCGGTGAGAACTTTTTCCGATGCGAGTGTTTCGATATCTTCGAATGCCCAGTACTCTAATCCCACATCGGAGAAGGTCTGCTTATAGCAGGTTATCTCGGCGCTTGCGGTATTGCCGTTCTTATCATAAGCCTGCGCTTTTATCGTATTCTTGCCGAACAGATCACCCGTGTTGATGTTGAAGACATACGGCGGCGCGACCACGGTGCCTTGCCGAACGCCGTTAAGGTAAAACTCGACGAACGCGATTCCAGCGTTAACCGAAGACGCATTCGCTGAAACCGGCATGATCGATTTGGTGATTTGCGTGTTGTTCGCCGGGGAGACAATCGTTATCGCCGGCTTCGTGCTGTTGGCACTTATCGCAACAGCTTTGCCGGCATTTATGCGCCCGTGTCCATAGTAGCGGTCCCAGCCGGCGGCACCTAGGTCGTCCGCGCTCACGTCAATAATGCCCTCGACACGTTGGGGTGTGAGTGCCGGGTTGATAGAGAGGAGAAGCGCGGCGAGCCCGCTCACAACTCCGGTCGCCATCGAAGTACCACTATTCGCCTCATAGGCCTGTCCATCATAAGATTTTGACGCCAGGAAGGTCGACAGGATAGATACACCGGGCGCAACGACATCGACATGCTGCCCGTAATTGGACTGGTGAATCCATGCGTCTTTGCTGTCTACCGCGCCCACCCCGATAACGCCTTCGTAGGCCGCCGGATAGTTGGGGGTGCCGCTGCCATCGTTGCCGGTAGCCGCCACGATAAGCGCGCCTTTGCCCTGCGCGTACTTGACCGCTTCACCAAGTGTTTTCGACGGTGTCGGCCCGGCCAGGCTCATATTGATGATTCGCGCGCCGTTGTCCGCCGCCCACATCAAGCCCAGCGCGATGCTCCCATCGTCGCCGAAACCTATATCGTCTAAGACCTTGACCGGCATTATTCTGGCCGTCGAGGCTATCCCCGCGACCCCCAGCGAGTTGTTGGTCTTGGCCGCGATAATGCCGCTGATGTGTGTCCCGTGACCGACCTCATCGGTAAAATTGTCGTCGCTCCCCTGTTTTCCGCTCCCGTCGACAAAAAAGCGCTTACCTAAGACCTTGCCGCCGTTGGATGTACTTATTGCCAGCGAGTCTTTGAGGTCCTCGTGGTTCGAATCGACTCCCGTATCGAGCACCGCTACTTTTACCTGCGTCTGAACCGATGCCGCTAACTCCCACGCCTTGCCCATGCCTATCTTAGACAAACCCCACTGGTCGGCGTAGAGCGGGTCGTTTGGTATAAAATCGGTCGCTTTTCTTCTGTAATTGGGTTCCGCGAACTCGACCAGGCCGCTCTGCGTATAGTAGTGGATCGCCTGGTCGACTGTGCCACTCTCAATACTCACTCGCGCAATATCGAGTTTTTTGATAATCGACAACGGGCGGGCGGAGGCTTCTCTGTGAAGCTCATCGGCTGCCGCCGGGTCGACACCGGCCTTAAAGCGAACCAAAAGCTCGTCGGGCCTGGCGGCACCCTCAGAGGCCGCGCCGACGCTCTTCATATGCGAACTCTCGCTCTCGGTCGCGTCCGGCGTGTAAACGGTGTTGTTCGCAGGGTTTGCCCCAAGCGCAATAATAGACAGGTTCAAATAGGACAGTATTAGAAAGAAGCTTACGAAGAAAGCGGTCTTGCGCAAATTATCGCTATGCAAAAAGCCCATCAATCAACCACCTAAACTACGACGTAACAAAGTTGCAACTATAAATGTAACGATACTAACATATATCGCAGTCCAATGGTAAGACAAAAAACGGGTCTAAGCAATAGGGCGCCTTCATTATTAGTATCATGCTTACGTTATTTAATAATTGAATTTATCGCCTTATAGTGTTACCATATCATCTGACATAGCTAAGTGCTTTATCCGGCACATACCGCTGTGAACCGGCATAATCCCTTTTTCCGAAGTTTAGACCGAGCGGCCGTCGGGCAACCGGCCGCAAGTAAAACGACAGACCGTATTCGAGCAAAACCCCAAGAAAAGGTGATCTCATGAGGCGCGCGGTTTTCGCAATAGCACTGCTTGCAACCCTTGTACTGAACATCACACCGACGGTGTTCGCAGCACCCGGCAGCTCTTTTTCAGATGTTAATAAAGATTATTGGGCCGCCAAGCAGATACTCTCGCTCGCCGACCACGGTATCATCAGGGGCGGCGAAGACGGCCGGTTCAGGCCGGCGGACGGCTTACGCCGGGGCGAGCTTGCAAAACTTCTTTCCGAAGCGTTTCTGCTTAAACAAGCGACCGGTTCAATAGGTTTTAACGACCTGTCAAGTGACCACTGGGCGGCTCAGTTTATCTCCAAAACCATCGGGGCGACCTGGATGAACGGGTTCCCCGATGAGACATTTCGCCCCGACGACGCAACCACTAGGGCGCAAGTAGCAAAGATTCTCATCCAGGCAAAAGGCTACTCTATCGCGAGTATCGGTACCAATTCATTTACCGATGTGGCAAGCGCTTATTGGGGACAGCCATACATCGAGGCCGCCGCCAAGAACTACCTGATCACCGGTTATCCCGACGGCACATTCCGCCCAAACGCACCTATTACCAGGGCGGAAGCCGCCGCACTAATATACCGTTCTCTCGTCGGCAATGACCTCGTCGTCCAAACCTCAACGGTAAACGAGATAACATACGAGAAACACCGCCGCTTTCAAAACTCGGGGCCCTTCAGTATTCATGTCTTGAAAATACCGAAATATGCCTCAGCCGCTACCAACCTGGGGCTCGGCAAGGACAGGTTCCTGGGTGTCGAAAGGTTAAGCTCACTCGCCAAACGCAAGAACGCGATAGCGGGTATTAATGCCGATTTCTTCTCGAGTGACGGCAAGAGCGGCTGTAGCGGGCTCCTCGTCGACGGGCAGATACTCTCCTCCCCTATCAACGAGCGGTCGCACTTCGGCTTCTCGCCCGACAGAAACGCCTTTATCGATAGGGCGTCACTCGATGCGTCGCTCGCTTTCGAGACGACGAGCGGCGTCGAGAAAACCGGCGTCATAGCGTGGGTAAACAAGGCTCGTGACATGGTGCCCTCCAAAGACACTATAGTCGCATATACGCCTTTTTACGGCCCATCTACCCTGACCAACAGCAACGGCACCGAAGTCGAACTGCGAGTCGACAAAACAGTTGCTCCGGGCAGCGAGATAATCGGAACGGTTGTCGATGTAAGGTACGGCACGGGAAACAAAGCCATCCCGCTCGACAGTATAGTCCTCTCGGGAATCGGTTCCGGCAAGACCTTCCTGACGAATAACACTTGGATAGGCGCCACCGTCAGACTCAATTTCAATCTTAAGCCGTCCTGGCGCGACGATGCCAAAGCTATCGGCGGAGGTCCTCGTCTTGTGAGGGCCGGCCGGGTAAGCGTCGAAAACGAAGGATTCGAGTCGAGCATCGTCTCAAAACGGCATCCGAGAACCGCATTAGGCATCGACTCGCAAGGCAACCTTATAGTCCTCGTCGTCGACGGCCGGATGAGCTTCTATAGCGTGGGGATGACCCTGGCCGAGCTGGCCGAAGAGATAAAGTATCATGGCGCCGTCGATGCCATGAACCTCGACGGCGGGGGCTCTAGCACCCTTTACTTTAATGGCGCTGTCCGCAACTACCCCAACGAGGGCAAGGGCGAACGCGCGATTAATAATGCGCTGCTGTGGTATTAATCGCTGACTATCCGATAGACGCAAGTGGCGGTCTCTGCGCGCATGCAGCTGGCGTTCGGCTTGAACTTGCCGTCGGCATACCCGTTTACAATCCCGTTTGATGCGGCTGTCGCAATATAATCCCGAGCCCAGTGGCTGCCGACATCTGAAAAACTCGGCGCGCCCGTTCGCACTCTCAACCCGCCTGCCCGAGTAAGCATCTTCACCATCTCAGCACGCGTGATAAGGCCGTCTGGACGGAAAGAGCCATCGACGTAGCCCGAGATATAGCCGAGGTCGGCGAGGGCCGTAATATAGTCCTTAGCCCAATGTTTTTTCGTATCGCGGAAGACCTTGTTCCCGCCGGCGCTGATTTTAAATGACTTTGCGACCAGCGTTGAAAACTCGGCGCGTGTGATAGGATTTTCCGGCCGGAGCGACCCATCGGGATAGCCCGAGAGCATGCCCTGCTTAATCAACCACTGAATATATTCATAGGCCCAATTGTCGGCCTCCGAATACTCGGCAGCCCGCACCGACGTGTCGGCCACGCCGCCGAAATCTGCCGTCCAGTACCATTGGTATTTAGCATCGGTGTCGAATGCCCTGGCCAGCCCGACCGCTTTATAGGATTTACTGAGCATGATGGTGTTATGGCCTGGTGACGATTTCCAGGCAGCAAATGCGTCCGCCGCTCTCCATTGACCAGCGGCAATATTCTCGCCGAGCGCAGTGTTATGGGTATAGCCGGCCGCTTTTATCCGGTCGGAAAAGCCGGCGCCGTTCAAAGATTTATGCGAGAAATAATCTTTTGAGGCCATATCAAGGCTGTGGTCTACAGCGGCTTGCGTCAATCGTTCCGAAAGAACTAGTTCTCCAAAGCCTTTACTCGCCCTGTAATCGTTTATCAAATCGAGAAGCGCAAGCTCTTCGAAGGTCGCTGCGGCAGCTGTGGCCGGAGAGGCAATCGATAAGATGAGCATCATGACAAGGGCTGTGATTATTCGATTAATAATCGTGTCCTCCTTTACTACGAAAACGGCTGCTTCCATAAGTATGCCTTAAGCTACGACTATTGGTACGGCTGTTCTTTCGGCAAATCTAAGAATTGCATAGTTCTCACAATTAGTAAAGCCCTTGACTTATTGTACAAGCGCCTGCTTAGAAACCGCTCTCTTGTTATAACGGGCTCTACTTTCCCGTAGTTACGGGCATATCGAGAAGATTATCTTGGTAGACTCGGCTCGGCTGGCGTTGCCGATCGGCCGGAACGTTCCGTCCGGATATCCGTTTATGATACCGGAGTTGCGCGCGGTCATTATCGGAAGATACGCCCAGAAATCAGCCGCTACATCCGAGAAGAGGTCCCCAGACGCGTTCTCATTGGCCTCTGCCGCGTTGACGACGATTTTTGCAGCCTCGGCACGGTTTATGAGCTCATCCGGCCTGAAGTTGCCGACTGCATCACCGCTGATTATACTCGATTCTTTAGCGGCCTCGACATAGGGTGAAACCCAGTGCGCGGATGAGACATCGGGAAAATATCCATTATGCGCGGTGAGGGTCTCTATGCCGCTCGCCGTGACGACCATTTTTACAAACTCCGCTCTAGTCACAGCGCTGGTCGGCTTGAAGGTTCCATCGCCATAACCGCTGACCACACCTTTTTTAACGAGCGAGAAGATATACTGGAAACACCAGTCGTCCGTCCCGATGTCTTTAAAGAGGCCGGCCTTGGCCGCCATCAGCGACGGATACGGATTGATTGGGTTTCTGTAACCGCCCTGGTGCATTTCGAAATGAACGTGCGAGCCCGATTCCTCGGCATTTCCGCTATCCCCTACGTAAGCAATATGCTGACCGGCCGCCACCCTCGACCCGTTGACTATCCCGGGAGCATATGCATTCTGCGGCCCGCCCATCCCGTCGTCGGTTCCGGGAGTGTCGTTATTGAGATGGACATAATAATAGGCGTTGCCGTCATCGCCCTTGAGCATGAGATTGTAATATGGAAGTCCGTTGGTGGTACTGGTCTGCTCACCATTATTGAGCCACGATATGACTCCGTCTACAACAGCCACTAAGGGGGTCATTTTCG
>JASEGT010000090.1 GCA_030018005.1 Actinomycetota bacterium | reverse complement strand
GAGGATGGATACTTTATACCCAAAATGACTTGCATTACGTACGCAGGATGTGTGTTTTTTCAGACACATCCGAAGTTGCTCCTACGCCAAGTTCTAAGTAAGCGCGGACGCAGATTTCGCCTGAAACGAGTTATTAACATCATGATATAGGGTATCCTATCAAGCATGAATGATTTTAGGACAAGCAAGTTAAATATCGCAATCATAGCGCCCCCTTGGTTCCCGGTCCCGCCGCCCGGCTACGGCGGTATAGAGCTGGTAGTCTCGATTCTCGCCGAGGGCTTGCACCGCCGGGGCCATGACGTAACGCTCTTTGCTTCGGGTGACTCTGTTACCGAGACCCGGTTGGTCTCCGTCTTTGAGAAGGCTCCATACAAGCTAATCAAGGAAAACGTCTACCTGGAGAATATACACAGCCTGGCGGCGTATGAGATGGCGCGCGAGTTCGATATTATCCACGACCACGACGGCACCGGCAGCCGCCTGCTCGGGGCGCTGGTCAGCCGGCTCTTCTCGATACCGGTTCTCGCGACGATGCACGGGCCGGCTAATAAACCGAGTCTCGATTATTACACGTCCGTCAGCGACGATTTGCATTATATCGCCATCAGCGACGCTCAGCGGTCAGACTACGCCGGGCTCGACTTCCTGGCAACCATACCCAATGCCATCAAGCTAGACGATTATGATTTCTCGCCGACAAGCGACGACTACCTCCTCTTTGTCGGGCGGATGAACGAGGAGAAAGGGGCGCACATCGCGGCTTCGGTCGCGAAAAAGCTCGGTCGCAGGCTCATCATGATCGGCAAGTCGAGCGAAGAGCACGAGAAGATTTACTTCGAAGAGAAGGTTCGCCCGTTCCTCGGCGGCAACATCGAGTACCTCGGCGAGGTTGAGCACACCGCCAAAGTGGAACTCTACCGCAGAGCCGAATGCGTGCTCTTTCCCATCCAATGGCCGGAACCGTTCGGGCTGGTCATGATAGAATCGATGGCTTGCGGCACACCTGTTATCGCGATTCGCAACGGCTCGGTTCCCGAGGTTATTCAAGACGGCAAGACCGGCTTTATAGTCGAAGACGAAGACGGCATGGTAGATGCCGTAGCGCATATCGGGGAGATAGACCGCTTGGCCTGCCGGCAGCTCGTCGAACGTGAGTATACCGAGAAGACGTTTGTCGAGCGCCACGAGCGCGCATACGAAAAAGCGCTGGCGCACTCGCGCAAGACAACGCCGCCGCGTATCAGCGCACCCCAAAAACAGCTTGAAGTCTGAGAATCAGCTAGGCCGGGCATACTCTAGCCGGCTCGCCGCTCCGCTTCTTCGTAGCGCATCTGGCGCATGAGCACGCGCGTTACGTCGGCCGCGGTAAGGATGCCCATCAGACGGGCGCCTTTCATCACCAGCATCCGTCCCTCCGCCTTGAGGTTGAGTTTCGGCAGAACCTCCGTAAGTAGGGCTTCCGGCTGTGCGACGATATCGAGCGATAGTGGGCGCATCACATCGCGCACGCGCTTGTCGTCCCAAGCCATTTTCGGCACGCCTTTGACGCTGTTGAACGTTACGATGCCTTGAACCTCTCCATTATCGGTTACCGGGTAAGCGACCCACAAGTGCTGGGTAAAATAGTCGGTGACTGCGTCAGCGAGCGTTATCTCGGGGCTTATTGTCTGCGGGTTGGGGGTCATAGCTTGGCTGACCGTGATTCCCTCGAGTGCCAGCCGGTACACGACCTGCTGATAACCGGCTTCGGCGGACTGCAGCAATATCCAGCCCAAGAGAAGAAACCACAAGAGCCCGATATTGCCGGAGACAACTCCGAAGACACCGAGCGATATCAGCCCGTAGGCCAGAGCTTTGCCGAAACCGGAGGCGATAGCCGTCGCTCGCCGCAGGTTTCCGGTAAAATGCCAAATCGCCGAGCGAAGCACCCGTCCGCCATCGAGCGGAAACCCTGGGAGCAGGTTGAATATAGCGAGCACAATGTTTATATAGCCTAACCACAATACCGGCGACAAAAAGACGGGGCTCAGATTGGCTCCTTGGCCGATAAAGAAGACCGCAACGAAAACAGCGCCGATTACCAGGCTGCTTAGCGGGCCGGCGATTGCCATCTTAAACTCCACCGCAGGGCTTTGCGGCTCGTCGGCAAGTTGCGACACGCCGCCGAAAATCATCAGGGTTATCCCTTCTATCGGCAAGCCGTAGCTTTTAGCGACAACGGAGTGCATCAGCTCGTGGAAGAGGATCGAGCCGAAGAAGAGGAGCGAAGTAACAACACCCATCACCAAATAGGTGGTCGCGTTGAGACCCGGTGCGGACTGCGGGAACAATACCGTGGACAGTCCCCATGTAATTAGCGTAAAGATGATGAACCAGCTGTAGTTTAACGAAATCTCTATACCGAAAATCCGGCCGATTTTAAGGCCGTCGCGCATGATAATCTCTCCAATCGAGTCGCTTTTGTTCTTTTTTACCCAGTTATCTAAATACATAACGCACAGCGTTCATGTAGACGATTGCTTTGTTTGCAAGAGACCGGCAGCTTGCGCGTAAAGGCGGCTGCACCGTGTTGACATGGGCGTTTTAGAGCGTTAGACTTTCTGTTGCGCCGGCTACGTCATATTTACGAGTGCTCGGCTAGGCGTCCGGGTGCCGGGCTTTGCCCGCACATGGCTCGACCTCGTAAGTCCCAGCCGCGCACGCAAGACGTAACATCAGACAAGGAGATACCATGCGAATAGTAATTGATGTCGATGAATGCATCGGCTGCGGGCAATGCGAACAAATCGCGCCCGAAGTCTTTGAGCTGCGAGAGGACAACATGGCGTACGTCTTAAACGAAACGCCCGCTGAGAGCCTCGCCGGAAAAGTCGACGAAGCGATTGAGGAATGCCCGACCGCCGCCATCAGCCGGGAAACTTAACGCGCAGCTAGGCGCTAAGCGACAAAAAATCCGGCCTGCTTGGCTTTGAGCTTGAAGTCGTGGGCGTGTGAAGACATCGCCAGGGCATCTTCGCTCCGAATTTTGTCGGCTTCGATGAGCGACAAGAGCGCCTGGTCGAAGCTTTGCATCCCGTAATAGCCGCCCTGCTCGATAGCCTCATTAATCTTCGAGGTCTCGTCTTCGTTTATGATGTACTCCTTGATAGTGGCTGTCGACACCATCACCTCTACAGCCGGTATCCTGCCGCCGCCTATACGCGGGAGCAGGCGCAGCGATATGATGCCCCTTAGCGTGGCCGCAAGCATGATGCGCACCTGTTTCTGCTGATACGGCGGGAATAGATCGATGATGCGGTTGATAGTCTCGGCCGCGTCGACAGTGTGGAGAGAGCTTAAGACCAGGTTTCCAATCTCGGCGGCCGTAAGACTCGCCTGAGCCGTCTCCATATCCCTCATCTCCCCTATCATTATGACATCGGGGTCTTGGCGCACAACGTGCTTGAGAGCGTCTGCGTAGCTATCGGTATCGACGCCTATCTCGCGCTGGTTGACGAAACTATTGATGTCTTTATGAAGAACTTCTATCGGGTCTTCGATGGTGATGATATGCCGCTGCTGGGTCTTGTTGATGTGGTCTATCATCGTATTCAAAGTCGTCGTCTTGCCGCTTCCGGCAACACCGGTAACCAAGATCAACCCTCTAGGCTCTTGAACCAGCTCCTCGACGACGGGCGGCAGGTCTAATTCGGCGATACTGAGCTGCTCGCTTATTACTCGCCTTATAGCTAAACCGATGCTGCCCCGCTGCTTGAAGACGTTTGCCCTGAACCGTCCGATTCCCGGCATGGTAAGCGCAAAATCAATCTCATTTTTCTCAGCGAAAAGCTTCTTCTGCCGGTCATTCATCATAGCGAGAGCGAATCGCTCGACTTCAGCCATGTCGAAAACGGGTAGGTCGGCGCTACGGAGCACGCCGTCTACGCGCAGACACGGCTTGCTGCCCGCCTTGATATGCAAATCGGAGCCCCTCGCGTCGACGAGAAAGCGCAATAGAGAAAAGTCTTCCATATACGATATTTCGGACCGGGCGGACAAAACTTTACCGGCGGCTGCATGATGGCGCAAAAAGGCGGCCTTCTAGCGGCCGCCTTTTCTGTGTGCGGGCAACAGAGAAATTAACTTCTCACAATCTACTGCAGAGTCTCGAATTTAGCTCTCACTTCTGCAATTCCGCGAAGAAGTCCTTCTCAGCCATTTCCTTAAGTTTATCTTGCCCGCTTAAACTAGACGTATCTGCCTTGACCTTGCCCTTTGTAATTTGAAACTTATAAGGTTCTCCGCCAAACCTATACTTGCCGGAAACACTATCCACGAAGAACACGTATTTGCGGCCGATTTCCATCGGCATGCGGTCTGCCGTATTTTCCTGGGTTACGATGATTCTATTATCGCCGCTTCCTTTGAAATACTTCTCTACGACGACCATATAATCTGTGCCCATAACAGGAGGAAATTCGGTATTTTCTTTCGTGGGGTCCTCCAGGTCCTTTAACAGATTATATGTTGCCAGCTCCTTTTCGGCTGTTCCAATGACAACAATATCCACAGCGTTCTTCAGGTCTTTTAGCGACGTATAAACCTCTCGATCGGCAAGCACATACGTCGTTGAAATCGACTTCTTGCTCTTCACGTTGTCGGCAACACTTAGATTATTGATATTATGAAAGTTCGACGTGAATGCCAAAAGTCCCAAAATCAATGCACCGGCGGCAACAGCCGCGATTTTCTTGATCATATCGCCTCTACTCCTCTTTTAATTTAAACTAATATAGGAAGTTAACACCATCAATATCATCTTGTTGTGGCTTATATACTGTTGAGCGATTTCTGTTTTGATTCATTAAAGCGGCACGCAGGTTTTCTTCCCCGAGACCTAGGCCGTGCCCTAATTCATGGCCGGCCGTACTCCTTTTCATTGTACTTGTGTAAGTTCCCGTGACGGCTTGATTGGTATTGCCGGCCGCACTAAACGACGTCAGGTATCCATAGGCATCGGTCACACCCCAAAAATAACCGGCAGACCCACTAGGCATATTTACTATGCCCAGCTTATTGCCCGATGCACTATTGTAAGCATAGTCAACGTTTGTAGGCACAGCCGACCAATCACTAGCGGCAGTACTAAATGCTGTTTTCCAATCTGACGAGAAGGGCATACTAGGCCCCCACGTATAAGTGACAGTCATATTCCCTCCATTGTAGCGCCACCTGCTTAAGATTGTGTATGCATTGGCCGTTAGAGAAATGGCAATAATAAGCAAAACGCTTATCAATAATATGATCGATAATCTTTTCGCTTTTGAGAGCACATTGACGGATGTCGCCTGCACGGGTCCGCTTGTGCAAGAGTTATGTCTCAGCAATCGCATATGCATTACTCCTCTTTATTTATTCTGCCGTTGACGTTCTTCATTAATAACCCCAGGAATTCATCGGTGTACTTTTGGCAATTATGACCTATTTCGAATTAAGCACCCCCTTTATCATCTTGTCACTATTACTTCTGCCGCGCCTTTGACAGCGCTTTCTCTCTAGGACAGGCTAGCAAAAAAAAATAGGTCGCCGCAATACCACTATCGCAATAACTTTGGCTGTGATACGTCGATTTTAGTATGCGAGTGCATTCCGGCAGAAAGTTTATCGTAAATCTGATAGGTGGCGGGTTCACGCTCTCCGTCCTCTCACCCCACCGTACGTGCGGTCCGCATACGGCATTTCTTGTTCATCAGCCGAGGCTTTGCTTCGGGCTTCCTTCAGATTCCACCTGGCGATGGACGCCCTTGCCCCAAGCTTATGGGTCCCATTACCAAGCCCATTGCGGACTTTAACCGCCGAATTACCACCCATGCCGAGCATGCC
>JASEGT010000008.1 GCA_030018005.1 Actinomycetota bacterium | reverse complement strand
CTCCTTTTGCTTTATAACCAATTGAGGCATAGCCTTTAAGCCTTTTATTATACATTCTTTCAAGCATTCTTATGTGGACATCGACATAATCGTATATTTGGACCTCGTTCTTATCCTCATATAATCTGTGAAGCCGACCAGCGTATTGCTGCAATGTACCTTTCCACGATATAGGCATTGCCAAGAATAAAGTATCAAGACGGGGCTCGTCAAAACCCTCGCCAATGTATTTTCCCGTAGCTACTAAAGTTAGCGGTTTATCGATAGGAGTCTCAGATATTCTTGCTAATATGTTCTTTGTTTCCTTTGTTCCCATGCTACCCGTTAAAGCTATCACATCGGGGATATTATCGCGCAATTTTCTTGTAAGCAGTTCTACGTGGGCGGTTCTCTCAGTTAATACAAGACAGTTCCTGCCGCTTTCTTGAGCTTTTACGACATCACCGGCAATAAGCTGATTTCGTATTTCACTAGCGGTTATTTCAGCATAGATTTCTTGAATAGTTAGTTCTTGTGCATCCTTATCTATCGGCACCCGAAAACCTGTAAATCTTGGTATGACATAATGCTCAAAAGGTCTTTTTTCTGCCTGCTCTTTAGCTTTCACTTGAAAACGAATGGGGCCACATTGCATAAATATGATCGGTTGATGACCATCTTTTCGAACAGGTGTTGCAGTTAGCCCTACTACATACTTTGCCTTCGCCTGCTTCAGCACTTGTTCAAAGCTGAAGGCGGAAATATGATGGCACTCATCGACTATAACTTGTCCGTAATCAGCGACGAGGTCTTTGACTTGGCCTTTGGCATTCAAAGACTGGATGATCCCGATGTCTATCACACCGGTCGGTTTGGCTTTACCGCCACCGATAAGGCCGATTTCTTTCGGTGATTGGTTAAGAAAGGTCTTAAGTCTCTCACACCATTGGTCCATCAATTGTCGCCGATGAACAAGAACAAGCGTATTGACCTTTCTCTCAGCGATAAGCCAGGCCCCGATAACTGTCTTGCCAAAAGCGGTTTCAGCACTGATGACTCCGATGTCGTGGGCTAATGCCGCATTGGCCGCTTCTTGTTGCAGCGGAGCAAGCTCACCACGAAAACCTACATCGATATAGTTTCCTGCAAAACGCTCATCCGCCAACTCCGCCCTAACACCATGGACAGCTAAAGCCTCCAACACGTCGCTTAAACATCCACGAGGAAGTCCGATATAGTTATCGAAATCCTCTGCACAACTTATCACCCTCGGTTTGCCAAACGTAGATAGGCGCATCGCCTGAGTTTTATAAAACTCAGGATTTTGAAACGCCGCCAGTCTCATTAAGTGGTTAAGCATAGCAGGAGGAAGCCCTCGTTTTTCAACATAAATCATGTTGCTTAAGATCAAACGAACGCTTTCTGGGAGCCGGCCTTCAATCATCTTAAGCGGCCTCGTACCTGAAGGCGACAGAGTCCATGGTTTTTCATCCTCATCAAAGAATTTTGACCTCACACCAATTACGTCGCCACCCGAAACTACTTCTTTAACGATCCGATTAACATCTTTGGCTCTCACTCGTTTAATACTTGAGAGAAAAGCCCATTGATCGGGATGCGGCTCAAAATTCGCATCGAGAAATAAACTGTTGCCATTCTTTTTAGCTTCAAACTGCAGCGGAAGCGCTATCAGGTTTCCGAAGCCGCCTTTGGGTAAGGTATCTTGATTTGGAAACAGGCGGTCATACGAATCAAGGCCTAACTGATGTCGCTTTTCCATGGTGCGTGTAAGCAGTGCACACCCAAGTTTGCGTGCCAGCGCTGCAGAAATCGGCTGATCAAAGAATATCCATACATGAGCACCCTCCCCGGATCTAGAGCGCTCAATTGTTACAGGGACTTCTACCTCTTTGCAAGCCTGTATAAAAAATGCAACGTCATCCCTCCACACTGCCTTATCGAAATCAACCGCAAGAAACCAGCAGGTTTCATCCAATAGCAGCGGATAAATCCCTATCGTATACTTTCCGGATAGATGATTGTTAATGATTTCGTCCGTAACCGCTCGAAACTCACGGTTCTCGCACTGCGCACATTTTATCCTCGGCTTTGCGCATAGCTCCCGATCCCACTCATGAAGGCAAGCGGGTGAATAGCCGGATTTGCCGCTTCTTCCTTCCCAGCGCATGGCAAAAACATCTTCGCGTCCCTGAAAAAGGCTTCTAAATAAGGCTATTTTGGCTTCAGCAGATGAGAGGTTAGTTATAGTGTTTGAACAACCCTGAGTTATGTCGAAAATCGTGGTTTGTACCGGTTCTACCGCTACGACTGGCAATCCAAGTTGTTCCCTTAAGCGACGGTTTTCATCACAAAGTCTGGCGTTTTCTGCTAGTGCTTTTTCAAGTCGTGACGTAAGGTCATCGGACAGCATAAATATTTCCCTTTCGGCGAAATCCCACATCTCTTATATAATGAGATATGTCACCATACAATCCACGTCATTAAGTGTCATTCCAAGGCCCTCCCGCAGACCAAACCTTACTAAAAGCACGATCAGCGGCAATTGCTGAAATAATTGGGTTTAAAAAGAAATATATTTCATCGATAACTTGACTAAATTCAACACCGCCTACATCAAGGCGATTGCGCCTCAGAAATGCGCTCCACTGCTTTTTATGGTCCCTTTCTTCTGCGAACTCATGCGTAAGAGCTATGGGTGTTACGTTTGGAATCGGTGTCTTGCGCCGATGAAATGTTGCCTTGATTGCTGCTTGCAGAGAATGACCGCTGAAAGCAAACATCTTTGACATCATCCAGATGTCATAAAAATCTTTCATGCGGCTATTCACCATGCCTAGCTTAACTATGGCTTCAAGTTTTTCAGCAACCACAGTCTCTTTAGGGTATGCCCGAAGCCTTGGTGCGGGCGACCCGAGCATTGTCGGATACTCGATTATTTCAATCTCAGGAACAACTGCATCACCAAAGCCAATATCAAGTTGTAAAGGAATCTGGGCGGCCCCAAGGTTTGCATTAAGAGTTATCCGTTTACCCTGATTCTCCTCATCCTCACGAATATCTATGACTTTAATATCCTCAGCATTAAATGCTAGGCCATCTTGTTCTACGGGCGTAGCACAAATATCTTTAACCGTATTGATAAGACTATCATCAGCGTTATCGCCAAAGCCCAGAAAATCAATATCTCGAGTCGGTCGATATAGCCCTTCTGTCCATGCAAGAAAGAGCATTCCACCTTTCAAAATAAATCTGTCGGCATACTCGGATTGGTAGAGGCGATACAAGAAGCGCTCATTTGCATACCTGGTGAGAACAAAGCCAAAATCTTCGCCGTGAGTTCTGCTTAGATTTAATAGGCGTTGGCGAATTGAGGCTTCTAAGTTGGTGATCTGCCTATCTTTCACATAATCACCTCAAGATATGGTTTCATAACATTTGCCACCCGGCAGATTTTTGCATAATGCCAGAGTTCGTCATTTGAGCATTTTCTCTGCCTGCGACATTCACGAAGCGCTTCAATGGCGATATCGAGACCTATCTTATTGCGATACTTAAAGCAATCGGCAACCGTCTTGGCCGGAGAATAAATCTTTACCGTTACCCCTTCTATCTTATGCTCTTCAATACCAGCATCAAAAGCAAGTCCCGAGAAACGAACGAAATGCATCATGGGGCGATCGATCTTTGGTTTTCTTGCCTTTTCTTCGATGGCAAACCATATTTCAAAAGGTAGTTGCGTAGTCAGACCATGGAACCTTAGTGCCGATAGCAGGCACACTACTCCACGAGGTACTCGTTTGGCGGCTTCAGCAAGCGTACGGTTCTCAGTGGGAACAGCATCAGGTAGAGCATAAAGACCGCGACCGATATGCTCAATTAGCCCGCGATCACTCATTCGCTTCAGGTATACCCGTTCAATACCATAAGCATTAAGATCTCGGGCTCTTATTGTTCCCTCTCTATTAACTATATTAAGAACTTGTTGTACCTTTGATCTAGCCATTAGTTCATTAGCCTCACATGATACTTATTGTCGTAACATATATATTTACCCCGACATATTGTAACATCTACCAATCCTATCGTCAATTTATTTTAGAAGCTTAGCAAAATGAAGGGAATTAACACAGCATAATTCAAGTGTTTGGTAGCAGTTCGAATCCTGTCACCTCTCAACTCTTCGGCAAAAAGAAAATGGCTTGTGAAAAGCATTTTTCACAAGCCATTTAGCTGTCGGGGTGAGAGGATTCGAACCTCCGACCCCCGGTTCCCAAAACCGGTGCTCTAACCAAACTGAGCCACACCCCGAAATATATTGCATACCCTGAAGGTATGCCAGATGGTATTTTAACACATAGTCGGTGGAAAGTGCAGTAATTAATGTCTGTTCGTTGTCGCGTATCATTGCGTGTCACCCACGCGGCCCTCGCGGCAATGGGATTACGAATCCTTCAAATGCTCGCGAACCTCTTCCATCTTATCCCGCATCTTCATGAACGCATGCCCGCGATGGCTTATCTTGTTCTTTTCATCTAGGCCCATCTCGGCGACTGTGCGGGTCTCCCCTGTGGGAAAAAAGAGCGGGTCGTAGCCGAACCCCAGCGCACCGCGCGGCTCAAAGCCTATGCGCCCCTCGACTGTACCTTCGGTCGAAACCCGCCAGCCGTCCGGTGTCATTAGTATAGCCACGCAGCGAAAACGCGCGGTTCGCTCATTCTCGGGCACGCCGTCGAGCGCCCGCAGCAGCTTCTCGTTGTTCTTGGCGGCGTTTCCATGCTCGCCCGCGTATATGGCCGAGTCAACGCCGGGGTCGCCTCCCAGAGCATCTACCTCAAGCCCGGAATCATCAGAGACAGCCGGTTTACCGTACTTCTCGACCAAAGCCTCCACTTTAAGCAGGGCGTTATCGTAAAACGTCGTCCCGGTCTCCTCGACGTCCGGCCAGTCGGGAAAATCTTTATACGTGTAGACCCTCAAGTCGGACAACTCTAGGATATCAACGATTTCCTTGATTTTGCCGTCGTTCTTACTTGCTATGATGAGTTCCAACATTGACCGACAAATCCTTTCCGAGAATCTCGCGCTGCAAGGAGATAAGCTCCGAGGCTCCTTTTTCCGCTAAATTGAGGAGCTGCTCCAGCTCAGAGCGTTCAAAAGGGTGTTCTTCGGCGGTTCCCTGAACCTCAATGAACTTGCCCGACGCCGTCATGACCACATTCATGTCGACCTGCGCCCTGCAATCCTCCTCATAACAGAGGTCGAGCAGCGGGACACCGTCGACGACGCCTACACTTACCGCCGACACAAAATCAGAGAGCGGCAACTCGGCTACTCTCCTATTCGCGACGAGCCACCTGAGCGCGTCGTATAATGCAATAAACGCGCCGGTAATCGATGCGGTCCGCGTGCCGCCGTCGGCCCGCACCACATCGCAATCTATCCAAATAGTCACCTCGGGCAACGCCTTGAGGTCTACCACCGAACGGAGCGAGCGCCCGATTAGGCGCTGAATCTCATGGGTACGCCCTCCAACGCGGCCCTGGCTCGCCTCACGCACCATCCTGATGCCGGTCGAGCGCGGCAGCATGCCGTATTCGGCGGTAACCCAGCCCTGACCCTGCCCGCGCAGCCAATTCGGGACTCTATCCTCGACTGTAGCAGTGCAGATGACATTTGTGTTACCCATCTCGATAAGGACCGAGCCCTCCGCGTGCGGCAAGTAGTTCCTGGTTATGTTGACCTCCCGTATATCGTCGGGACGCCTTCCGTCGACGCGCTCCATGAGTCTCTCCTTCGTTATTTGATATCGCGGCTCAAACACCCGCGACGCTTGAGGATTTTTATCAATGCTTGTTTCCACGTTATAGCAATAAGCGCTGGTTGGCAATATAAGGCTCGCGGTTGGGATTATCCGGTCTGTACACTCTCTCAGATAGTAGATTTGGATGATCGTGTACCCGACTTCGACTATTTAACGGTTCATTTTTTCGCGAAATATATCTTCCCTGATTAGAATCCGCCGCTTCAGCATGAGTAATAAAAGGGGGTATCCCAGACCATATACGACGACCGTCTGTCCGATTCCCACAAAGAGAACACTCGGCCAATACGGGAGGTCGAGGACTATTTTAAGAAGCGCGGCAACGCCAAAAGCATTGAGCACCACCGGCGCCGTCAACGCCAGCAAGGGCTGCTTGATTCTCCAGATAAACACCGCCGAAAGCAAGGTCAGGAGCGAGCCGAATACTATATCGAGGATGCCCAAGGATGTCCCCATGAGCGTACCGATACTATTTGCCAGCAGACAGCCGACGAACAGACCCGGTATCGCCGCCGGCTCAAAAAACGCCAATATGCCAAGGGCTTCGGAGAGCCTAAATTGAACCATTCCGAAGCTTATGGCGTTAAGCGGAGGCGTCACTGTAAGCGCCACATACATCGCCGCGATTACAGCTCCTCTTGTGAGCCAGATGATCCTATCCTTTTTCAACGCGATTCACCTTTGCCTTAAAAGGAAGATGGACGCGCTCGACGCGAGCTATCTCCTGTCCTAAAAACCGTGCCCCCAGCCGGCCAAAGACACCCTCGTCCCCGCTCGAGAAAAATCTCGGCTCGGGTCTTACGCCGCCCTCGCGGAAGCTGTCTTTTCGCTGCAGAAATTCCTTGAGTTCGCGCGCCGTTTCCTCGGCCGAGCTTATCAATGTAATATCATCTCCCGCGACTTTCGCAATCGTCTCCGACAACAGCGGGTAGTGCGTGCATCCGAGAATCAGGCTATCGATGCCGTCTCGCACTAACGGGTCGAGGTACCATTTGATGGCCCCCTCCACCCTCTCGCCTGTTATCTCATCGCGCTCCACGAAATCCGCGAGTTCCGGGCAAGCCAGCGAATAGGCTTTAACTCCGGCATCTATGGTCTTCATGGAGGTAATATATGAGCCGCTCGATATCGTCGCTTGCGTTCCTATGACTCCCACGCGCCGGTTCCGCGTCGCCTGAACCGCCGCGCGCGCGCCCGGCTCGATCACGCCGATAATCGGGATGCTGTAGAATTGCTGGGCCGCTTCGAGTGCGGCCGCCGACGCGCTATTGCAGGCTATCACTATGAACTTCACATCATATATGAGCAAAAAATCTATTATTTCAAAGACAAAACCCCGGAGCTCCTCCGCGCTGCGCGGCCCGTAAGGAAACCTGGCCGTATCACCGAAATAAAGCGTCTGCTCATGCGGGAGCTGGCGCATAATCTCACTGACGACCGTCAAGCCACCGAGCCCCGAGTCGAATATGCCTATCGGCCTGCTATCCATTCTGCCTCCACTTTGACACTTCGCTTAAGAATGCCGCACTCAAACAATATTCCTCATTATAGCTAAAATGGGGTCAAAATAATAAAGATTATCGGATATTTTGCGCGGTTTTACGCCAACTTGCGTTAAGTCTTTTACATAGACGAGCCTTGGGGATACTTGGCTTAGAAACGCTGTGTGTCGACATGCGATTTCTGACGACGGATTCTGTGAGAGCGGCTTCAACAGACATGCTAGGCTACACGAATCTGGCGCTCCTCGCCCAATATTCTGGACGCTTCTTCGGCGGGTACGGGGCGGCTGAAGATAAAGCCTTGCATGCTATCACACTTGAGCGACCTCAAGAGCTCTAGCTGCTCCAAGGTCTCGACGCCTTCCGCAAGCGCCTTCAGTTTCATGGTGTGCGCGACCGTTATTATCGCGGTGGCAATTGCGGCGTCTTCGGTTCCGGCACTCAGCTCCCTGATGAACGACCGGTCTATTTTGAGAACGTCAATCGGAAACCGTTTCAAATATCCAAGGGATGAATACCCGGTGCCGAAATCATCTATTGAAATATAGATTCCTTTTTTCTTCAACTTATTGAGTGTGTCGACTGCGGCATCGGCGTCTTTCATAAGAACGCTCTCGGTTATCTCCAACTCCAGATACCTGGGGTCGAGGCCGGTCTCTTTTACAATCCGCGCCACCCTCTCAGCTAAGTCAACCTGCTGGAACTGGCGACAAGACAAATTGACGGCCATCCTTATCGGAGCATATCCCGCGTCTTGCCAGGCTTTGTTCTGCTCACACGCGGTACGCAACACCCATTCACCTATCGGCACTATCAAGCCCGTCTCTTCGGCCATCGGGATAAACTCCGCCGGGTAGACCAGACCTAAATCCGGGTGCATCCAGCGAATAAGGGCTTCCATACCGATTATCGCTCCGGTCTTCAAATCTACTTGCGGTTGGTAATAGACCACGAACTCCTGGCGTTCAAGCGCTTTTCGCATACTGACTTCCATCGCCAGCCGCTCGAACGCTTCGGCGTTCATCAACGGCGTGTAGAGCTGGTAATTGTTCCTGCCCTGCTCCTTGGCCCGGTATAGCGCGATGTCCGCGTTCTTCAAGAGCGACTGGACGTCTTTACCGTCACTCGGATAGAGCGCGATACCGATGCTCGTCGTTATATGAAGTTCCCGGCCATCGAAGCCAAACGGTGGCTTCAAAACATCGATTATTTTCTGTGCAACACTTGTCGCGTCATCAACCGTCACTATCTGCGGCAAGAGCAACGTAAACTCATCGCCGCCAAGGCGGGCTATGGTATCCCCTTCGCGAAGGCACCCTTTGAGCCGGTCGGCTACCTGCTGGAGTAATTTGTCGCCGACGGTGTGGCCAAGCGTGTCGTTTATCGTCTTGAACCTGTCTAGGTCAAGGAAGAGCAAGGCCATCATATTGCCGCTGCGATGAGCGTTGGCGATAGCTAGGATAAGCCGGTCGGACAGCAGTGTGCGGTTGGGCAAATCAGTAAGCAGGTCATAAAATGCCATATAGTTGAGCATCTCTTCGGCATGCTTACGCTCGGTGATATCCTCAAAACTCTCAACGCCGCCGATTACGTTGCCGTCGGCGTCGCGAACTACATCCACGTTCTTCGAGAGTGTCCGGATTTCGCCGTCCTTGCGGCGTATTGTACACTCCCTGCCCATAATCGGTTTTTGTACGTCCGACGAGAACAGGCCACATTTGTTAGTGCAGGGTTCAAGCGCGAATTCCGAGCACTTCCGGCCGATTATCTCGGACGCCTCATAGCCGGTTATCTGAACAGCTTTATCGTTGAAACTAGTGATAAGAGACTCGCGGTCGACGGTGAAAACAGCACTCGGCATGACGCGGTAGAGCTGTTCCACCCGCTCTTTCGCCTCCACGACAGCGGCCAACGCTTGTCTGTGCTCGGTCACATCCCTGACTGTGACTTGGATGGCCTGCTTGCCGTTGTACATAATCGGAGAGGCCGCTACCTCGACATCTATTATCCCGCCATCGAGACGGACAAACCTTTCTTCGGTTAGATCGACCTCATTGCCCTGCATCATCAGAGAAATCCGCTCTTTTACTAGAGCATGGTCTTCGGGGTGGACAAAGCTGAGAACCGGTTTGTCAATGAGTTCAGCAGGTTTCGAGGCGCCAAGGAGCTTCGCTGCCGCCGCGTTAGCGTAGACGACCTTTCCACCGCTATGGACGGCTAGCGCAACTGGGGATAATTCAATAAGCCGACGGTAGCGTTCCTCGCTCTCTTTGAGCAATCTTTCAGAATCCTTACGGTCGGTAATGTCGCGCGCTATAGAGATGACCACATCTTCACCTTGAAACTCGATAACACCGGCATAGACCTCAACGTAAAACAAAGTCCCGTCCGGTTTTGTGTGAAACGATTCGAAGACCAAGCTGCGGTTCTTCTTCAATAATTCGATTCTCTCGTCGAACTGATGCGCGAGCTTGGGAGGGATGAAGTCTTTAACGGACATGTTGAGAAGCTCTTCGCGCGTCTTACCTCTTTGTTTACAGGCAGCTTCATTTACGTAGATATGATTTCCCTCAAAGTCATGGACGACGACCGCGTCCTTCGCGCAATCAAGAAGCAGGGATTTGAGGGTCGATTCTTCTTCGGCCTTATAATTCTCTGTAATATCGATTCCGGTAGCAATGACCCACTCAACATTCCCATCGTGCCCGACCAACGCAGTATTTGACCATGCGATGAGGCGCCGACTGCCATCCTTGGTCAGCCAATAATTCTTATAGGTGTTGGGGAACATGCCCGCTTTCAGGTTTTGAAATACACGCTCAACGTCCTCTCTCTCTTCCGGCAGAATCAAGAGGTCGAACACATATTCTCCGCGCACCTCTTCGAACGTGTAGCCTGTCGCTTGCTCGCAGGCGCGGTTGAATTGTGCGATACGGCCATCCTGGTCGAGTACGGCCACAATCGCGCCCGCCGTCTCTAACACCGCCGCATTGAAACTTCGTTCATCCTCAAGAGCCTCTTCGACTTTCTTGTGTTCGGTGAAGTCCTGCAATGTCTCTATTGCAGCGATTAACTCGCCTTTTGCGTCACAGACAGGTGCGGCTTCGAAGAAGACATACCTTGTCCGGCCTCCCATGTCCTCGTACCATGTCTCCGCACTCACAGCGCCGGGTACGAGCTTCGATTCGCCGTATGTTGTAAAGAAATTCGGGAGTTCGTGATAATCCCCGTCGACCACAATATCCGACAAGCACGGCCGCCGGTGACTGTAAAACGCTTTCCAGTGATCGCTCGTTCCAATGACCTCAGATTTGCTTAAGCCGGTTAATTTTGCGCAGGCTCCGTTCCAGAAGATGACCTTATGATCTCTATCGATAACGAAGGTCGCCACCGCCGAATTTTCCAATAATTTTTCGAGAAAATCATAACGTTCCTGCAATGGTCGTCTCCCCGCCGTTCATAGAACTGCTGATCGATACCTACTAGAGCTTTGCTGTTACTCTAAAAATATCGGTCTTCAGAGAAAAACCTTAAAGAATATGACGAGACAGACACGCAGAACGCGAAGATGAGTGCCGGTTCTGAAGCCAGAGCCGGTTGCGCATGAACGCGCGTTCGGAGGAATACCCTGCTATGAGCAGTATCAGTGGCTGAAGCAGCTATTTTGGCAATTCTTAGAGCAACGAGTCCTGTGTTGGAAACCGTGCTGCTTCTAAACTAGGTATAACGAAACATCTCTATTTCGATACTGTTTAAATCGAAAGGCCTTATTTCCAGCAATCTCACGCCTAAGGCCAGGCAAATCCTTCTCTTGCGCTCCAGCGTTTCAAGATAATTACGGCTGATCGCATTGTCCCTTTGCATATCGATTCCTAAATATTCAATAAAAATATTTCCGACCTTCCAGTCGGCTACCAATCTGCTGCCTGGATACTTAACTTCTTTATCATGGCCGATTCCATTATCCGTAAGCCAATCGTCTATCAGTAATTCACTGTAAGACCTGCAAAGATGACCATCTCTGGCAAAACACATATAGCCTATCGACGCTGAATTAGGTTGAAAGCCGGCCTCTGCAATTGCCTTGTTCCATGAGCCAAAATGGCCAACTACCGTGCTCGGGTTTAGCCAACCTCTCTTGCGAGAGAACTCCACTTGAGTTGGTATGCGTCCCTGCTTATCAACAAAATCCTGAATCAGACGGAGAATCTCTCCTTTGGAAAAAGCGCGCCCTGATGCTTCCCTGAAGCACCACTCAGAGCAATAGTTAGTCCTTGATCTATTCAATGAAGGCTTACGATAGAACTCATGGCCACACTTATGACATATTAGATTGGAGACCTGCTCTTTCTTTCGTACTTGATTTCCAAAAGCTGCTGAACAACTTCTTGAGCAGAACTTAGCGTTACCACGCTTGAGCTCCCTCAATGGCGCTTTAAATGCTATGCCACATTGCTGGCAATTCCTTACGAGTGTGGTTTCCATAACATCATAATACCGAACATATGTTCTATTAACAAACATTAAAATAGGCCACCCATAAAAGGCGGCCTATTTTTGTGGAGGCGGTGGGACAGCTACCCTAACGTTTCCGAAAGGACTGGACTATGTCTTCAACCGCATTTTTCTTATAGTGCGGTGCAAGGCGTATAGTAAGAGCCATAGATTTACCTACTTGGCAAGACTCCTACATAAGTCTCTAGAGGGCTTTCACCCCTCGGCGTTGCCTTATTCTCTCGAACTTAGATTTCACCGATGTAAGCCTTGTTTTTCCTGGTAGCGTTACCGCTACCGGCGACCCCATTTCTGAATCGAACCCACGTCCTCAGGCATTTCCACAAGAGCATCTACGAGCGTAGACTATGTTTGTTATTCGCTTCCGGCATCCCCACAGTCAGGGTAAACCGGTCGCTATCCCATGAGATTTTCTTCAACCCTTATGGGCGTCCGGGTGAAGTGAGCTCACTAAAATGACGTCGCCCTAGAGATGTGAGCAATCTCTAGTTTGACGAGCCACAATTAAGCGGCTAGTGCAACTGGTTCGTTTGCGTTTGTTTTTTGTCAGATAGTTTAACGAGTTGTCTGAGCTCGACTCGCTTCTCTTGCCGAAACCAACCTCAGTCGAAGCCTGTCGCCCCCATATTTTTGGCCGGCGATATTAACCACCGGCGCATTTTTCAATGTACAAAACCCTATGTAAATTATATAGAATTAAGCTTCCGCTGTAAATGGACCAGCGCTCTCACGCTCAGCATACCAAGCGCTCGACCCTACTGTTTCTGCCGCTCGCGGAGCGCGCGCTCGATGTCGCGTTTCGCGGTACGCTCGGAGATATCCTTGCGTTTATCGTGGAGAAGCTTACCCCTTGCCAACCCTATCTCGACCTTCGCCTTTCCGCGGTTGTTAAAATAGACCTTGAGAGGTATGAGCGTATAACCCTTCTCTTTTGTCTTCCCTATCAGGCGCAGTATCTCTTTCTTGTGCAACAGCAGTTTGCGGGGCCGAATCGGGTCGGGCTGCGTAAATTTATCTACATGGCTATAGGGGCTTATGTGGACATTAAATAGCCACATCTCGCCATCGTCGATGCGCGCGTAACTATCCCTCAGATTGATTTTACCGGCGCGAATCGACTTGACCTCTGAGCCTTTAAGCTCGATTCCCGCTTCGTAGGTCTCATCGATATGGTAATCATGATATGCTTTTCTGTTTTTGGCCGCGATTCTTTCCGTTTTCATGCTAATGAATTATATCACTTCGCAGCCGGGATTGTGGCGAAAACTCCGGCCCGGAAGAAGTCGCGTAGTGCAAGTAGTCCAACCGCGACATACAGCTCACGGCTATCTTGCCCTCTTCGAGCGTTTCTTGCGGGTTTGTTCCTCCTCGGCCAGCACAAAGTCTATCCTGCGCTCACCGATGACGACGTTCGTAATCTGGACCCGCACGGTGTGGCCGATTTGAAACGCCCTCCCCGTGCGCCGCCCAAGCAGCGTAAAGGTAGCCTCATCGTATTCGTAATAGTCGTCGGTTATATCCTTGATATGCACGAGCCCCTCGGCCGTGTTCGCGAGCTGAACAAAGAATCCATATCCCGCGACACCCGTTATCGTCCCATCGAATTCCTCTCCGATATGCGCCTTCATAAGCTCACAGAGTTTGACATCGACCGATTCGCGCGAGGCGTCGTCGGCTTCGCGCTCCATGTAGGAGCTATGCTCGCAAATCTCGACGAGACTATCGACCATGCCTACCAGCTCGGGCTCGGATAAACTCTGTTCGAGTGTAGCCTTGACCAGCCGGTGGACGATGAGGTCGGGATAGCGCCTGATTGGCGAGGTAAAATGGGTATAATTCTGTGAAGCCAACCCGAAGTGGAGCATGCTCGACGGCGTGTATTTCGCCCGCTTCATCGCCCGCAGCAAGAGGTTGTTTATGAGCAACTTCTCCGGTCTGTTGTGCGCGTGCGTGATTATCTGCTGGATTATCCTCGGATGCGCCCCTTTGAGCTTCTTGACCGGATAATGAAGATTCTCGATGAGTTCCTCTATCTGGACGAGGCTCTCCTCGTTGGGCTTGTCGTGGACGCGATAGACCATCGGCGCATCCTGCCAATACATAAAGCCGGCCACCGTCTCATTGGTGAGAATCATCGCCTCCTCGATAAGCTTGGTCGCGGCGGTACGCTCCCGGACTATGACCTCTAAGGGTCTGAGATTCGCGTCGAGAATCACCTTCGGCTCGATAGTCTCGAAATTGAGGCTCCCCCGCCTTAGGCGCTTACCTTCGAGAACATCGCTCAGCTCGCGCATCGAGACTAGAAGGTCGCGAACGTCCGCATCCGGGAAAACCCCTGTCGCAAACGCCTCGTCAACCTGCTCATAGGTCAGTCGGTAATCGCTGTTTATCACCCCGTTGAATATCTCGAAATCGCCGACCTCACCGCTCTCATCGACGACCATCTCAACAGAGAGACTCAACCTGTCTACGCGCGGATTGAGGCTGCAAATATTGTTGGAGAGCTTATGCGGCAACATCGGCAACACCCGGTCGGCCAGGTAGACGCTGGTCGCGCGCTCGTATGCCTCCTGGTCAAGCGCACTGCCGATGCCCACGTAATGAGAGACGTCGGCAATATGTACGCCAAGGTGGAAATGACCGTTATTATCGCGCCTGATGCTGATGGCATCATCGAAATCCTTAGCGTCGAGCCCGTCTATCGTTACCGTAAAAACACCGCGATAGTCTTTGCGCCCTATCGTATCGGCCACTATGACGCTTTCGGGCACCGATTCGGCTTCGGCCATGGTCGCCAGTGTAAACTCCGTGCTCAAATTATGTTCGCGGACGATGACGTCTATCTCTATCGTCGGCGACGTCTCATCGCCGATTATCTCGATAATGCTCCCGCGCGCCGCGCGCACTCCGTCCGGGTATTCGAGTATTTTAGCGACGACCATGTCCCCGTCCTTCGCGTCGATGGCATCGTTTCTGTGAACAAAGACCTGGTACTGTATGCGCTTGTCTGACGGTACCACTATACTTATCTTGCCGTGCCGCTCATAACGCCCGACAACCGCCTCATAAGCCCTCTCCAATATGCGCGCTATCTCGCCCTCACTCCGCGGACCCTGCCTGGTCTTTCTTCGCGAAATACGAATAGCGACCTTATCGCCGTGCATGGCCCCGTTTATCTTGCTCGCCGGAACAAAAACATCGCCGATGGGAGTCTTTACAAAACCATATCCGGCCTTGTTCGCCAGAAGCTCGCCGATTACCAAATCGAGCTGCGCCGGCAATGCATACTTGCCCTTCTTCGTCTGTAGGACTTTCCCTTCGGCTTCGAGCAAGCCCAGGGCTTTCTTTATATCATGCTTGTCTACGCCCGGAAGATGAAGTTCGGCCGCCAGCCCGTCCAAGTCCTGCGGCGCGTATCCCTTTTTACTCATCAGCTTTATCAGTTCGCGTGTTATCTGCATTTAACACCCCTTAAAAGTTTTAACCATATTCGATTTTTTAGTATTTACGGTTTCCGGTAACTGTTATAGAATGAGCAAGTAACTTGCAACAGACTCGGAGGTTAGAATCGATGCAAAACTTTCGTCATGCCTCACCTGCTCCTTGTATCGTCAATGAAGGCATCCTGATAAACAAGAAAGACATGCGACGCGCCCTCGAGACCCTCGAGAGTGTCAAGTATACCTACAACGTCGACGGCAGCACCATCAGCGAGGGCGAAGGTGTCGTGGTTAAAGTTTTTTCTAACGCCGAGACCTCGACTCTCATCGTAAACGGCTGCATATTCTTGAACATCCTCAGCTTTAATTATTTACGTTTCTTCCCTCATGATAACAATTTAAGCGTAATAGAATTGGTCGATGACATTAAAATCCTGAAACTCACCCCGATTGAAGAAGACAATAAGCGCGCAAATCGCGTCAATCGCGAGATTTTTGCAGCGTCACGCTACGACGAAGAGGCACCGGCGGAGCTCTTCGATGAAATCGACGACGACGACCGGATGTAGCATTGAAGTAAAAATAGCCCAGGGCAGACGCTCTGGGCTATTTTTATTTGCGCACGTCGTCGGCGGGTGCGGCCTTACGATGCCGCTTTAAGTATCCGCTTCCCCGAGATTAGCTCCCTCAAAACCTCTTTGGCTTGCTTAAGCTGAACGTCCTCTTTATCTTTGTGCGGGTCGAATTTGACGATGATATCGGGTTTGATGCCTTTCTTGTGAATCATCCGACCTTTCGGTGTCAGATATTTATCGGTCGTCAATAGGATCCCCGACCCGTCTGAAAGATCGATGACCGTCTGTACCGACGCTTTGCCAAAAGTAGTCTCGCCGACAATTACGGCCCGCTTATAATCCTGCAAAGCCCCGGCAACGATTTCAGCCGCGCTGGCGCTGCCCTTGTTGACCAGGATGACGAGGGGCATCTTCTCATCGGCCCCGCCATTCGCATTTCGAGATTCGATTTGGCCCGTCCTTGATTTCACCTTTACGATAGGGCCTGACTTTATCCACATGCTTCCTACATCGACAGACTGCTCGAGAATGCCGCCGGGATTGTTTCTTAGGTCAAAAACGACTCCTTTTACCTCTTGCGACTTAAGCTTTTCGTAGTGTTTCTTGAGATCGGCTTGGGTCTGCTCATTAAACTGGTGGAGCCTAAGATACCCGATATCGCCGTCGACCTTTTCAGACGAGACGTTCGGGATGTTGATTTGTGCCCTTACCAGGTCAAAAACGAGCGGCTCCTTTGTTCCCTCGCGGCGCATCGTCAGCTTGACCTTTGTGCCGCGCTTTCCGCGAATCAACTTCACCGCCTCGTCGCTATTGATCCCCTTGGTCGCTTTGTCGTCTATCTTTATAATAATATCGTTCTCTTTGATGCCCGCTTTATGGGCCGGTGTGCCGTCGATAGGCGATATTACGATCAATTCTTTCTCTTTGTTCTGGCTTATGACAATGCCGACACCATCGAAATGCCCGGTCGTATCCTCCATAAACTTGTCGAAATGTGTCTTGTCGAAGTAGTGGGTATAGGGGTCATCGAGCGCTTCGAGCATGCCCTCCACCGCCCCGTTTATCAGCTTTTTTTCTGAGACTTCCTCGACATAGGCGTGGTCGATTATCGAGAATACTTCCTGGACCTTCTGGACCGACGGTAATCCCTGCTGGTACGCCGCAGTACGCTGCTGCTCGAGCATCTTGCCGAGAAACATACCCCCGGCGAATGTTGCGAAAACTACCAAAAATGCGAGCGCGACTCCAATTGCGGCTAAAACTTTTCTATCCAAAACTTACACCTCTTTTAATACAGTGACTTTAAATAGTATAAGCAAAAACAGGGGTATCCGCCATAGCTTGCGAAATATTGGGGCCACGATAGAATAAACGGAGTCACCGAATGGACATAGACGGGTTTTTGCTAAGGATTTATTAGTACCAATTCATGGGATTCTGCGGCTCGCCGTCTTTTCGCACTTCGAAATGGAGGTGGGGTCCGGTAGACAGACCGGTCGAGCCTATCTTGCCAACCGTCTGCCCTTTCGAAACGCTGCTCCCTTCGGAGATACTGATCGATGAGAGATGGGCGTATAGGGTGCTTGTGTTGCCGCCATGGCTGACGATTACGGTCTGTCCGTATCCTTTAAGCCATCCGGCCTGAATGACCACACCATCATCGACCGCGATAACCGCTTGTCCGGAAGGCGCGCCGATGTCGACGCCGGTGTGCATGCGTGTTACACCCAGTATAGGATGCTTTCTCATGCCGAACGAGGATGTAACATCGCCATCGGTCGGCCAAGCAAAAGCACCCGGTGAGAAATCGCTCGGTCTTGCCGAAGAGCGCCCGCTCCCGCGCCCCTTGCGTTCCAACTCCTTTATTTTTGCGGTAAGTCGCGACGACTCATCGAGAAGCTGGTCTTCGGCCAGCTCATATGCTGAACGGTTGTCCTTTATCTGTACAAGAAGCGCTTGTTTCCTGCCGTTCTCAGATTGGAGAGCCTTCTTCTTGGTCAGCCGCGCTTGGGTCAGCTCTTTAATCCGCTGCTCCTCCGCTACTAACTTGACGCGCTCACCGTTTACGGCGATTTTATTCTGTTCGACGTCGCGCTTTTTCTGCTCGATGATCTCTTTGGTGTCGGTTATCCGGCCGACTATATTGATATCCTGGGCCACGACGTACTCCAGGAAACGCATCCGGTTCAGAAAACTTGTGAAATTGCTCGCATTGAGCAAAACGTCGAGGTAGCCCGCGCTTCCGCGTTTGTACATACCTTCTATGCGGTTGTCTAGAAGGGTCTTCTGTTCGTCGAGTTTTGCGGAGGTCTGCTCCAGCTCCTGCTCGGTACCCCAAAGTTCTACTTGTAACACTTCGAGCTGGCGCTCGGTCACGCCGCGCTGTAAGCCTACCTTCTTGAGTTCGGCGTCGAATCTGTCTAACTCTTTTTGCGCGGCAAATACGCTGTCGTCGACCGATTTTATCTCGCCGACGAGCCTGGCCTCTTGGGCTTTGGATTGCTTGATCTTTTCACGAGTCTGTTTGAGACGGCTGTTGACACCGTTTAGCTCGCTTTTCTTAGTGGAGACCGCAGAAGAAAAGGCAGGATTAACTTGAGAGATAATAACGAATATCGCAATTACTGCTGTTATCTTTTGCCGCAACGCAGTAGTAACACCCATAGCTCCACCTTTGATTAGCTATTAGTTAAGCATTGGAGGCCTGGCAAGTCAACCAGCGCACTACATGAGGGCGCATAATCCTCAAGCTTACGTATAGCAACCGCACCTGCTTGGCCATGATATATATGCGAGGAGAGAGCGTCCTGGCGCAAACTATTGCTACGATGTAGCCGCAAGCTCATTATCTATCGTCTTTGCGATGGCGTCCCGGCTCGTTTAGACCCTTAAGAACCGCCGTAGAGCTATGGCACTCCCTGCCGCGCCGATGAACATCCCGGCAGCAAGCAAAGCAAATATCAGTTGATAGAATTCCTGCGGGCTCGAGCTGATCGGCAGAAACACCAGCGCGCCCTTTATCTTGTCTATGAGCATGACCTTTGCGAGGTACAGCAGGAGCGCTGCGATAATACCGCCGATGAAGCCCTGTAAGATACCTTCGAGCAAAAACGGCCAACGGATAAACCAGTTCGACGCACCGACGAGCCGCATGATCGCTACCTCTTTGCGTCGCGCATAAATGGCGAGGCGAATCGCATTAGCGATAAGAACCAGGGATGTAAAAGCGAGCAGCCCGACAAAGACCACGATGAACCACCGCGCGACCCTGGTTACCTGAAACAGCCGCTCAACAGTCTCTCTATCGTGTCTAATATCGTCAATCTCAGAACGTCCCTTTAACCGGTCGACGACATCGTTGGCCTTCTGCGGGTTCTTAAGCGTTACCTCTAGAGACGCCGGTAGCGGGTTGCCTTCGAGCATCTCGAGCATGTCCGACTCTTTAAATTCTTGCTTCAGCCTGCCG
The DNA here is from genome assembly GCA_030018005.1 of Actinomycetota bacterium. Taxonomy (GTDB): domain Bacteria; phylum Actinomycetota; class Aquicultoria; order Aquicultorales; family Aquicultoraceae; genus Aquicultor. The sequence continues at coordinate 27,554 of JASEGT010000008.1, read as the reverse complement.
AGCGCCTGTTCTTTGGAGACATAGGTCGCCTTTTTAACCTCTTCCCAGGAGATGATCTCAGCCTGGAGCGCTTCGACCGATTCGGCGGGCACCCCTTCGGCCAGGAAAAGCACTACTTCGACCTTCTGCTCGGTCGATTTTATGATGTTGTTCATCGCAAACGCGAAGAGCATGAAGGCCCCTACCAGCAGCAGCGATAGTGCGACTGTGGTGATGCCCGCCATACTGATGACCCAGTTTTTCTTGAAACTTACCAAAGACTCTTTCAAGAAGTAAAAAGGACGAAATTGCATAGAGTTCGGCTCCTTCTAAATATACAACACAGAAATTCGGGTTTTGCCGGCAATCCTTTCCCTGAATTCCTTCACATTACTCCTCGTAACCGTATACACCGCGCTGCTGGTCTCGCATGAGAGCCCCTTCCTCGAGTGCTATTACACGCTTGCGCATGCTGTCGACCATCTCGCGGTCGTGCGTCGCGACCAGGACCGTCGTCCCCGTCCGGTTTATCTTGTTCAGAAGCGACATGATGCCGCTAGAGGTCGCCGGGTCGAGATTTCCGGTCGGCTCGTCTGCCAGGATAATGGCGGGCCGGTTGGCAAAAGCCCTCGCAATCGAGACACGCTGCTGCTCCCCGCCGGATAGTTCATCCGGGTAATTGCTAAGCTTCTCCTCCAGACCGACGAGCCGTATTACCTCGGGAACCTGCGCTTTGATGACTTTCGTCGGGCGCCCGATAACCTCGAGCGCGAAAGCGACATTCTCGTAGACGGTCTTGTTGGGGAGGAGCTTGTAATCCTGAAAAACGCAGCCTATGTTGCGCCTGAGCAGCGGCACGCGCCATCGGCGCATGTTGACAAGGTCATGTCCGGCAATAAAGATATCGCCTTTTGTGGGTATCAATTCCCTAAGCAACAAGCGTATAAAAGTAGATTTACCACAACCTGAGGGACCGACCAAGAAGATGAATTCACCGCGGTCGATATCGACGTTGATGTCCTTGAGCGCCGGACGATGAGCCCCCTTATACGACATTGACACGTTCTTTATTCTAATCATGCTACTATCACTCCCAAAATCGGTATGCTACCAGAAGGCTTGAGATAAAGCAAAGGTCTTTGCCGGTATGCTTTGCGGGAAAGTGGGGCTTGCGTGTCTACTTGCCCAGTAGACCTTTCGCCGCTTGGGAGATGTCTTCGTCGGTTAGTCCGTAATATTTTAGCAACTCGGCCGGCTCGCCTGAGCGCCCAAAAACGTCCTTTATTCCCACTCTTGCTACCGGTACCGGATGCTTCTCGCATAACAACTCCGCGACAGCGCTCCCGAGTCCACCGATAATGCTGTGTTCCTCTGCTACTACCACTCTTCCGGTTTTTACCGCCGATTCTATTATAGCGTTATCGTCTAGTGGTTTTATAGTAGATATATTGATAACTTCAGCGCTAATGCCGGCTTTAGCAAGGTTTTCCGCCGCTACCAGGCTGCTGCTTACCATGATGCCGGTCGCAAAAATCGTGACGTCCGTTCCTTGCTTGAGGACAATCGCCTTGCCGGGGACGAAATCGTAATCCTCGTCGAATATCATCGGCAGCGTTGCACGACCAAGACGCACATAAACAGGCCCGTCTATCTCCGCCGCTTTGGCAATCGCCTTTTTCGCCTCGTAGTAGTCGGCCGGGACGATGACGGTCATGCCTGGAATCACGCGCATAAGCGCGATATCTTCGATGGTCTGGTGCGACCCTCCGTCGGCACCGACGGTTATGCCAGCGTGCGTGGGGCATATTTTAACGTTGAGAGAGGGGTACGCTATCGTATTCCTCACCTGCTCAAACGCGCGGCCGGTGGCAAACATCGCAAACGAGCCCGTAAAGCATATTTTGCCGGTCGTCGCCAGCCCCGCCGCCATCGCCATCATGTTCTGCTCAGCGACACCACAATCAAAAAACCTGTCAGGAAATTCTTTCTTAAATTTGATCGTCGTTGTCGACTTCGCCAAGTCCGCTTCTAAAACAACTATATTCGGGTTTGCCCGACCCAACTCTATCAGTGTTTCTCCATACGCTTCGCGCGTCGCTCTCTTCTCAGACATCGTGCTCCTTACTATCTGTCTAGCCTTCTATTGAACCCTTGAACGTACAAATCAAGCCCGATGAGTCGGGCAACTGGTGACACCTCCGCACGCGCTCTTTCTTAGCCGAGCGGACCCGATGCCTCAATCTCGCCACAGGCCTGCGCGACCTCATCTTTGGACGGCGCTTTACCGTGGAAATCGACTTGGCCCTCCATAAACGTGACGTTTTTGCCCTTTACCGTGTTTGCGATTATCATAGTCGGCTTGCCCTTTATCGATTTCGCCTCGTTGAGGGCGCCTATTATCTGCTCAACCTTATGTCCATCGATTTCAATCGTGTGCCAGCCGAAAGCCGACCATTTCGCGGCGACGGGCCGGATATCGACGATATCGCTAACATGGCCGTCTATCTGCAAGTTGTTATAATCGACAATGCCGACAAGGTTATCGAGTTTGTGCTGCGCCGCGAACATACCGGCCTCCCAGATTATCCCCTCCTGGGACTCCCCGTCGCCGATGAGCGTATAAACCCGCGATTCGCTCTTGTCTATCTTCAGGCCGAGGGCCATCCCTACCGCCGCTGAGAACCCCATCCCCAGTGAGCCGGTCGAGATCTCGACGCCCGGTGTCTTATTCATATCGGGATGGCCCTGGAGATGACTGTCTATCTTGCGCAACGTCGCAAGGTCTTCCCTGGGAAAATAGCCGCTCTCGGCAAGTGCCGCGTATAAGACCGGCGCGGCATGCCCTTTGCTTAAGACAAAACGGTCGCGCCCCGGCCACCGAGGCTCCGCCGCATTATAGTTCATCTCATGGAAATAGAGTGTCGCAACAATATCGGCCGCCGATAGCGAGCCGCCCGGATGACCCGAGCCCGCCGCGCCAAGCATGTTGATTATTCGGGTCCGTATGGTCCTGGCTTTCGCCTCTACCAATGAGACGGTCGCCTGTTTGTCTGTCGTGTGCGTGGTCAAGTCTGCTCCTTTCACAATCCGCATATAATATGACCGGCGCAAGCCGGCCGGCAATGCCTCGCCAAAACACTGTTTTGGCGCTAACAATTAATCCCATCTATCTTTATAGCGCGTTTTGCACCGCGCGGCAAATAACTTCGAGAATTCGGCGACCGTTTGCATGCGCCCATCCGGGCTGGAAGTGCTAAAACTCACTTAAAACGAGGTGCGGGCGCTGTCAGTTGCCCGCGTTGACCAACATCTGGTCGTCTTGGACAAGCACTTTGGTAATTTTCATATTAAACGGCAGGTCGCTCACGGGAAGGTCGAGTCCTATCTCGCCTATCCAGTTCTTAGCCTCGTCTAGCCCGAGGTTGTCGGTGCCTGCGAACTTAGCCTCGGTCGGCTCGAGAACGAGCCGGTCCCCCTTTAGCCTGGGCTTGAACGCGACATCGAGTTTGCCTATCATCTCGATTTCAGCGCTCGCGACGACCTTGTTAGGCATAAGGCCGATGCGCCAGCCTTTCAAGTCGTCATAGCTCCTCGCGATAAACTTGTTTATCTCAGCTTCGCTGACGACTATGCTCGCTCTGGCCATGCCGATGTCACGAATCGCGGCGTCGCGCGTCTGCAGGGTCTTTCTGACGTCGAACTCGATATCTTTTACGGTGATTACTACACTCTTGGCCTTGATGCCGTTGAACTCGCTCTTGGTGCATTCGATATAGACGCGCTCTATCTTGCCGCGAAAGAGTGCCAGATAGCTGTGGTCGACGCGAACGTAGGCGCAATCCTTGAGGTCGTAATCGCGGCGAATAGTCTCGATAACGGTCTTTTCTATCGAGTAACTGACGACGGTCGGGACGATTATCGCGAAGAATACGCCCAAGACTATGACTAATGTTGCGATTATACACCAGCGTTTCACGCTGACTCCTAACGCCGGGCTCTCCTTGAGGCAAGATAATCCTGCACTTTTTGAGCCGAGGTGTTTACGATTTGGTCTTCGGTTATGCCTGCTAAGGTAACCAGTTCTAAGGCCTGGTCAAAGACGCCTACCTGTGTGTAGATATGTGCGTCACTGCTTATTATAACATGCGAGCGTTTCTCGCGGATAAGCTCTGCGATAGCCAAATCATAATCGTAAGCCGCCGGCCGACTGGTGGTCGGCAAGAACGAGCTGTTGTTTACTTCGAGCGGGACGCCCTTCTCGACTGCGGCTTCGACGAGCGTCTCGGGGTCGATCGGAAATTTCGCGTTGCCGGGATGGACGATAAAATCGAGCAGCGGATTATCCATCGCCCGGCAGAGGGCTTCGGTATTCTGCGCGATCGAGCCGCTCACATAACCGCAATTCGGATGAAAACCGGCATGGACCAGCTCGAGCGGCGCGAGATAGTCCTCGGGCAAATCGAGGTCACCGTTGGAGTTGATGACGTTGGCCTCGATTCCTTTGAGAATGTGGACTCCGTTGAGCTCGGCGGGCATTATGCGCAGGTTCCAAAAGTGATACCGGTGCGCGCCGCCGGGGAGCGCCGGGCCGTGGTCGGTAAGCGCGACCATCTTAAGGCCCCGCTTGGCCGCCTCCTTCGTTATCTCCTCGACGGTGCTGTAGGCGTGACCGCTGGCCACCGTATGGACGTGGAGGTCTGCTTCGAGTTTGATGGTTGCCCTTTGCGGTTGAGTCATATCTATCAACTTTCGGCTAACGTGATTATTGCTATTGTCTACAACAGCCCAGTCTTCAGCAGGGTTCGCTTATGTCGCCCTCTGCTCATCGGCGGCTTCCGAAATCCGCTGCCGGTGGTACTCGATTATGAAATCATCGAGGTCGCCGTCGAGAACCGCCTGGACGTTGCCCTTCTCGACGCTGGTGCGGTGGTCTTTGACTAGCTGGTAGGGATGTAGCACATACGACATTATCTGGCTCCCCCAGGCTATCTCTTTTTTTTGCTTGTGCCGCTCGGCCGCCTCGCGCGCCTGCTCCTCCTGAATACGCTCATACAAGCGCGCTCGGAGGATTATCATCGCGGTCTCTTTGTTCTTGGTTTGCGAGCGCTCATTCTGGCACTGGGCCATAACACCCGTCGGGGTGTGCGTGATTCGCACTGCGGAGTCGGTCACGTTGACATGCTGGCCGCCTGCCCCCGTCGAGCGGTAGGTCTCTATCCTTAGATCAGCGGGGTCGATTGTGATTTGGACGTCGCGCTCGACCTCCGGGATGACATCTACCGAAGCAAACGAGGTGTGGCGCCGGCCGCCGTAATCGAACGGAGATATCCTGACAAGGCGATGGACGCCGCGCACCGCCTGCAGAAAGCCGTACGCGTATTTCCCTTGGATGGTAAAGGTCGCGGTCTTGATGCCGGCTTCATCACCTGCGGCAATCTCATAGACGCTCGCCTGATAGTTTTTATCTTTCGACCATTGGATTACCATGCGCATGAGCATCTCGGCCCAGTCCTGCGACTCGGTGCCGCCCGCCCCGGGGTGGACGGTGACGATGGCGCTATGGCTGTCGAGCGGGTCGGTGAACCAGCTCCGCAGCTCGAGGTCGTCGGCGTATCTCTTTAAACGCCTGAAGCCCCGCTCTACGTCGGCGGCGAGCGCCTCATCGCCTTCGGAGACCGCGAGTTCATTCATTATCTCGAGTTCTTCGGCGTCATCATCCGCCTTCTCCCAGGCGGAGATGTCGTCTTTTATATCGCTCATCTTCGACATTAAGGCTTGCGCCGCTTCCTGGTCGTCCCAGAAACCCGGTTTGCTCGCCTCTTTTTCAAGCTTGGTTATCTCGTCGCGCTTAGTGTCGACGTCAAAGATAATCCTTTATGTCTCGTATCTTGTCACGTACCAGGCTAATCTCTTCACTAAAATCTGTTGCCAATCTATAGCCACCCCTGATCGAATCTGATTTCGGTTTAATAATCTAAACGTTTTAATAATCTAAATAACGGCGCAGCGCAGCTATTACATTAAAGGATAATGCCTGAGCCCGCTACTTGCCCTCGCCTACTGGCCGCAGCACTTCTTGTACTTCTTGCCGCTTCCGCACGGGCACGGGTCGTTTCGCCCGGTCTTGTCGTCGTTGACTTTGGGTTTTTTCGGCCCTTCCCCGCCGCCGCTGGTCACCAAGACCTTCTCTTTCGGGCGCTCGGGCTCGTCGCGGACGACCTTCACATGGTACATATATTGGAGCACGTCTTCTTTGATACCCTCACTCATCGCGTTAAAGGCCGCAAACGCCTCCGATTTGTACTCGATAAGCGGGTCGCGCTGGCCGATGGCGCGCAAACCGATACCCTCTTTGAGATAGTCCATCTCGTAGAGATGCTCGCGCCACTTGTTATCGATTACCTCCAGTACAACCATGCGCTCTATATCACGGAGAACTTCCGGGCCCAGCTCTTCCTCGCGTTTCATATATGCAGCCCTCGCGTTCTCGATGAGCCGCTCCTCGAGTTCTTCGCGCGTAATCGTCGCGTCGTCAATCGAATCCCTGCCCCAACCGAGCGTGAAGAGCTGGTTTATGTAGGCGAAGAGTCCGTCCCAATCCCAGGCCTCGGCGTATTTTTCATCGCCGGTAAATATCGCTACCGCGCTCGACATGACATCGTCTATCATCTCAAGCATGCGCTCGTGCAAGTCTTCGCCGGTGAGCACCGCAAAGCGCTCATTGTAGATGACCTCGCGCTGCTTGTTCATCACGTCGTCGTATTCGAGAACATGCTTACGTATCGAGAAGTTCTGCGCCTCGACCTGTTTCTGCGCGGTCTCAATCGACTTCGATATCATGCTGTGCTCTATCGGCTGGTCGTCGGGGACGCCGAGCCGCTCCATGATGTTGCCGATTCTCTCCGAGCCGAAGAGACGCATCAGGTCGTCTTCGAGCGATAGATAGAACCGGGTGGAGCCGGGGTCTCCCTGGCGACCCGAGCGGCCGCGGAGCTGGTTGTCGATACGGCGCGACTCGTGGCGCTCGGTACCGATAACGTGCAGGCCGCCGGCGTCCAAGACTTCTTCAGCCTCGCCCGGCTCGGGCGGGTTGCCGCCGAGGACGATGTCGACGCCTCGACCGGCCATGTTTGTGGCGATAGTGACCGCGCCTTTGCGACCGGCTTGCGCGATTATCTCGGCCTCGCGCTCGTGGTGTTTGGCGTTTAGTACTTCGTGTTTGACGCCTCGGCGCTTGAGCATCTTGCCGAGAAGCTCACTCCGCTCAATCGAGACGGTGCCCACCAGTATCGGCTGCCCTTGTCTGTTTCGCTCGACGATATCGTCGATGACCGCCTTGTACTTGATCTCCTCGGTCTTATAGATGAGGTCGGCCATGTCGTCTCTGATCATAGGCTTGTTTGTCGGGATGACGACCGTCGCCAATTTATATATGTGCATAAACTCGTCGGCTTCGGTCGCGGCGGTGCCGGTCATACCGGCGAGTTTTTCATACATGCGGAAATAGTTCTGCAAGGTAATAGTGGCAAGCGTCTGGTTCTCTTCCTTGATTCGCACGCCCTCTTTGGCCTCTATCGCCTGGTGCAGGCCCTCGCTGTAACGGCGCCCTTCCATAAGGCGGCCGGTGAACTCATCGACGATGATGACCTCGCCATCCTTGACGATGTAGTCGACGTCTTTCTTGAAGAGCGCCTGCGCTTTGAGCCCCTGCTGCAGGTGGTTTACGAGCTGGCTGTTGACGTGGTCGTACATATTGTCGATGCCGAGCGCTTCTTCGACGCGGGTGACACCCTCCTCGGTCACCGCGACGGTGCGATGCTTCTCGTCGACGTCGTAATCGCGGCCTTTTTTAAGCTTTGGAATAATCCGCGCAAAGGTATAGTAGGTGTCGGCCGACTGCTCAGGCTGGCCCGATATGATAAGCGGCGTCCTGGCCTCGTCGACGAGAATGCTGTCGACCTCATCGATTATGGCAAAGTGGTGGCCTCGCTGGACGCGCTGGTCGATATGGCTGACCATATTGTCGCGCAGGTAATCGAAGCCGAACTCGTTATTCGTGCCGTAGGTTATATCCGCCAGATAGGCTTCCCTTTTTACCTCGAGCGGCGTGTCGTTCTGCAACAAGCCGACCCTGAAGCCCAAAAACTCGTATATCTGCCCCATCCACTCGCTATCGCGCTTGGCTAGGTAATCGTTGACGGTAACGACATGGACTCCCTTGCCCTCAAGCGCGTTGAGGTATACAGGGAGCGTCGCGACGAGCGTCTTACCCTCACCGGTTCTCATCTCGGTTATTTTGCCCTCGTGAAGGACGGTGCCGCCCATGATCTGGACATCGAAGTGACGCATGTTCAGCACGCGCTTGGACGCCTCGCGAACGACCGCGAACGCCTCCGGCAGAAGGTCGTCGAGCGTCTCGCCCTCGGCGAGGCGCGCCTTGAACTCAACAGTCTTGGCTTTGAGCTCGGCATCGCTCAATGGCGCTATCTCCGGCTCCCACGCATTGACCGCAGCCACCCTATCTTCAAGCATTTTAAACTTTTTGCCCTCCCCCATGCGGAGGACTTTCTCAAGTGCCTTAAACAATTCTCTTCATCTCCAATTGTGATATCACATTTAAGGATACAGCAGTCGGTAATCTTAATCCAGAATATCGGAGGGCTGTGCGATTTCCGAATAACCACACGTATTGTAGCACTTTTCGCGAGTATGGTCATTGGAGAAGATTGGGAGAAATTCGCCGGTTGGCGATGGCTTGTTTGGTCCGGAATGCCCTTGGGCGATGTGTATGCATCTCAATAACTACATCATGCGCATCAGCGGCCTCCTCATACCGCTCAAGATTGGTTAAGTTTGTCTAGATCGCCCCGGCCAGCTCTAACAACGATGTTTAAAAACTTACTTAAAGGAGATGTAGACATAAAACGAAATTAGGAAAGGAGTTGAAGATGAAAAAGATTCTGGTAGTAGTCACCCACGCGACGATGATCCGACTAAGTGTACCTTAGCCTTTGTTACTGCTGTGGGCGCTCATGAGGCCGGCATAGAGGTGGGCATCGCTCTGCTTGGCGAGGGGGCGTATTTGACAAAGGAGGCGGTCGCGAAGAGCGTGCATGGGGTCGGCCTTCCGCCTCTTGTTGAGTTAATCGAGAAAGTGGTCAAGGGGAACATCCCAGTGTATGTTTGAGGGGCTTGCTTGGTTGCCCGTGGGGTGACAGAAGAAGACCTTAAAACGCTGAACGCCTCATCCATTGACGCGGTTGAGTTTGCCAATTTAGTTTCGGAGTCGAGCGTGGTCAGTTTCTAATAGAGGGTTTCGAGATGTCGTCATATGTATCTTATGCAACAAAGAATGCCTGTTGATAAGCCAGCCATCAACAGGCATTCTTCTTCATCATCTGTGCTCTATCCTAAGAGTCGCTGTTAAGGCGAATGCAAAACACCGACGCCTCCAGATTGAAAGTTGAGCGCTACGCTCACTTATTCATTGGAACTACTTCATAGAATTTGCCAGCCTCATAAGCTGATTGACATGGTAACCATCGCCGTATATTGCGATGTCAAGCCCGTTCTCATACCATGTTATCATACCGTCGGTCCTCCTGGCTACGCCGTCGCGGACGTCCTTTTCGGGCTCGCGCGCGATTCCACGATAACCCCTAACTTCTATTCGGGATAACTCCGGTTCCGTAGAAAGCGTCTCCGTATCATCGATATTTGGATCATATCCTGCCCGCAATGCATGGTAGATCATATATATCGATTTTTCATAGCGAAGATAGACCGTGCTGCTGTCTTCAACATATATTCCGGTTAGTTCGTATCCGCTAGAATTCGTTGGTACCGGGAAATCGTATGGTACTATCTTCTTTGCTTCCTCGATGGTCCCTACCTCAACCGCAACTCTTTTAAGGCCTTCTTGCATGCTACCGCCAGTCATACTGCCAACAGTATTCAGCGTTGATGTCGATGTTGTTTGCGAAACCCCGCTTATTTGATTAGTCTCATTCAACATCCGTTGAACCACTAGAAGGGCCAAGAGCAACGCAGCCAGCACAATGAAGACAGCGATGACTTTCTTATTACTTACCTTATCAATATTCATAAAGACCGCCTTTCTTGCCTGTTCTAATTATGCTGGACATAATGTTCGGTTGCAGAGATCATGCGCCACCAATAGTCAGAGTCGTAACTCCATTTATTGTTCGGTCCTTGCCATGGAGCGACCCAGTTGGTCCATGGCTGGCTTGGCTGGCTTATTATGTTCTGGCAAGATGTCCAGTGCGCGTAATTACTATCATTCAAATTAGCGCGCTCGCTGCCAATAACCGAAAGACCATCGGCAAGGAGGCTGAAAGTCTTTGAATATTTTGGCCACCACTGACCATTGCTGTAAACACTGGCGGTCCAAACCTTGCTGTTATAGCCGCCATTCTCAACCTTGAGAGGATAGTATGTGCCAGGTGTCGGGTTACCGGGAAGCGGGCTTTGCCCCGGATAAAACGTACCATTTATGATCTTGCCATAGGATGTATATTCTTCATAGTTACTTATAGAGTTATTACTAATATGCAAAAACCAGCCTGGATTACTGTACGAACCATAGGGCCAACCAGGACCCCACCAGCACCAGCCAAATTCCACCATGTTTGCTAGATCTTTGTACACATACACAGTGTTTAAATGATTTGCACTGGGTTGCGTCTGCATCACATACATTGTAGCTTTAGTGCCACGCACTGTAGCACCGCCATCCTGGATTCCTTCTCCAAGTGGTAGCGCAAAAACAGGTAGCGGCAGCAATAGTAGTGCCGTCAATGCCATAATGGCCGCTTTGTTAATAATGGCAATCTTTAATCTCAAATGTATCACCCTTTCAGCAACAGTTAAAGCAGTTCCCGGAGCAAAAAACCAATTGATTGACCGCCGCCTCAATGCGGTTACGTTCGTTTATGTAAAACCACCACCTCCTCGCTTTTTTCTGCAGCTATATTACAACTGGTTGGTGCCATTCCTGCTAGCAAAAATCTCTCTACGTAAGCTTTCAATATTATACTATTGGTGCAGTCTGATACCTTTCCTTGTCCTACTCATATATTTTCGGCGTCGTATTAATGAATAAACTAGCAAAAAAAGACCTGCTGTCAATATTTAATTTAATAGTGAGATTATCGCATCAACAACAGAGGGATTTTCGCATCCAGTTCAAACTTCTACACTTGAACATTCGCTCAAAGGAAGCTTTGTACTCGTAGTTCACGCCGACAGCCTTTCGAGGTGCTTCTTAGCTGCGGCGCCGTCTTGTTTTCTTGCCCGCCTCTTTGGCTAGTGACGCAAGCTCTTCCCCCGCTTTCTCTGAGAACTTGCCATCAACAACCTTAGGAGTGAGGAAAATCCGCCCCTAACTGAGTTAATCGCGAAGGTTATCAAGGGGAATATTCCTGTTTATGTTTGAGGGGCTTGCTTGGTTGCCCGTGGGGTGACTGAAGAAGACCTTAAAACGCTGAACGCCTCATCCATTGACGCGGTTAAATTTGCCAATTTGATTTCCGAGTCGAGTGTGGTTAGTTTCTAATAGAGGGAAAGTGGGCGGCAAAGCTTCTCTTTGCCGCCCACTTTCTGCTTGTTCTAAGACCTGCGCAGAAATTTCGATATGTCGTCATGGGTTCCGACGACTATGAAGCTGACCGTATCGCTTTCGAAAACAAACAGGACTCGGATTTTGAGGTCGACTCTGATTTCCCAAAAATCGCCTCGGAGCTGTTTTAGTCCGAAACCGACAGTTCGTTGACCGGTCTCGAAGAAGTCGATGAGTGAGAATATCGCATCGACTACACGTATTTTTACACCCGGTTCAAGCTTCTTGAACATTCGCTCAAAGGAAGATTTGTACTCGTAGTTCACTCGGACAGCCTTTCGAGGTGTTTCTTAGCGTCGGCAGCTGTCTTATATTTCTTGCCCGCCTCTTTGGCTAGTGACTCAAGTTCTTCCCACTCTTTCTCTGAAAACTTGTCATCAACGACTTTCGGCGTGAGAATAATCCGCCGGCCGTCGTCCGACACTTCGAAATAATCCCCCGGATTCACACCGACATGTTCAAGATTCTCTTTCGGAATACTGATGCTGCTTCTTTCTGTTAATCGCCTTATCAAGATTACCACCTCAATAAAATTATGACGGATATGCTGCATATCCGTCAATCCGCTAATCCGAATTGTTGAATTATTTAGGAATTCTTGACGGGGCTAATTCTTTCTGTTGGCAGGCGCTAAACCAAGGTCTGGCTGTTGCAACTTATGCGTAAGCGTCAAATAACCCCCACCTAGCCAACAAGCTACATTTACGCATGTGGCTGTTTACAACAAAGAATGCCTATTAATAAGCTTGATATTTAATTTAATAGCGACTTCGTGTAAATAAAATCATCATCACAGGAAGATTTTGTTGAAATCGTCGAGCAAAGCTGCAAAAAGGTCGGATAGCATGAACAGGTTATTAGCTCACAAACTCCATAAGCTTCCCCTGCTTGCGCAGGACATTAATGAGGGAGCGGACTACTTTGGGGTCGTAGAGAATGGCTTGGTCTTTTTTGAGGCGGGTTATGGCCTGGTAGGCGGTGAGGCGCTCGTCGGGGTTGTCCGACCGGGTGAATTTGTCGAATGAGCTGGCGACGTTGATGATGCGCGCGCCGAGCGACAGCTCGGATGGCGAGCTGACTTTGTCTATCGGGAAGTGGTGCTTGCGGACCATGTCGGCCGCGTCTTTTAGAAAATCGACCTCTTCGATGATCTCCGCGCCGATGATGGCGTGCGGGGCTTCGCCGCTCTGGGCGCTCGCCTGCTCCAGCAGGTGGTCGAGCGAGTCCTCGTCGACACCGAGCATGCCGATGTCGTGCAGGAGCGCGGCGTAGCCGATTAGCTCCAAGTCACGCCCGTGCATCCCCATCTCTTTGCCTATATCGACCGAGTAGCTCGCTACCCGCTGGCCGTGGCCACGCCGGCGCGGATTCTGCGCCTCGATGGTGTTGGCGAGCGCTTCGATGGTCTTGCGGTAAACCCTGCGGATATCGAGAAACGATTTAAAGGAGAGGCGCGTTACCAGAAGCGGCACGAAGAATATGAGCAGACCCCAGTAGGCCATGCCGTCATACATTATCGCAAGAAGTACCCCGAGCGATGAGAGCGCGAGGTAAAACGGAGCCAAAAACTCGACCGCCGATATAAACGCGGGGATGTATGGTGTTCCCCGGTTGATGGAGATAGCCAGTTGGTCTACGCCGAGCATCAAGAAAGTATAGACGCCGCAGAGCAATACCAGCGCCGTTATGCCGTAAAAGGGCTCGATTTTACCGGTTTCACCGCCGACCGCGTAAAAGACCTGGGCGGCCGCTACAACAATCAAAACGAGCTGCGAAAGCGGGTACATCGTCGCTGTAAACTTTAATTTCAATCGCTGCACCAGCATCGATACGACGACACCGATTACGATGATGAGCAGCGCCTGCGGCAGCGGAAAGAGCAAGACCGAGGCTATGATTACCGCCGTGTCGATGTGGACCTTGCCCCCTTGCGGCAGGCGGATATCGAGAAGCCGGCTGATAATCGCGGCGAGCGCGAACAAGCCGACCATGACGAGATTATCCGCAGTCAAGCGCAGAGCGTAGACCGCGAGCGCGACGACGCCAAGCGATATTACGACACTCCTATATACTTTTGCCTTATGCTGGATTCTCGACTGCAATGCTTAGCTGCAACTCCTTTATCTCGGGGCCGGCCTCGACCATCGACAGGTCGAGCGTGCGCATGAAAGCCTCGACCACTTCGCTATCGAACTGCCGGTTGGAGCACGCCATCAATTCCTCGGCCGCGTCCTCGACGCTCATCGCCGGTCTATATGAGCGCGTAGAGGTCATCGCGTCGAAGCTGTCGGCGACCGTCATTATCCGCGCGAGAAGCGGGATGCGCTCCCCCGCCAGTCCTTCTCCGTAACCGCGTCCGTTGAGGTGCTCGTGGTGATAGTAGACCGCGGGGATAGCTTTTTCGAGAAAATCGATGTCGCTGAGGATGCCCGCGCCGATTCTGGGGTGCGACTGTATCTTCTTGAACTCGTCGTTGTTGAGTTTTCCCGGCTTGTTGAGAATCTTGCGGGCGATGCCGATTTTCCCGATATCGTGGAGGAGCGCGGCGTAGCGAAGCGTCTCCACCCGGTCTTCGGGTAGTTTCAACTCGCGCGCGATTTGCTCCGCGTACTTGGCGACACGTTCCGAGTGGCCGCGCGTGTACGGGTCTTTGGCCTCGAGCGCTTGGACCAACGCTTTGACCGTATCGAGATACGCGCCTCGCAACTGCATATAGACCTGGAAGGTCTGCCGGGCGATGAGCAGCGGCACTATCAAAAGGACAAAGCTCGCCGGCCCGGTCAGGTAGTATATCTGTGCCAGAACCAAGCCCAGCACGCCGAGGGCGAAGTAGTTCGGGATGAGCCACTGGTAGTCGAAACGCCATATACCAACGGGTGATTCGTCGTTTAGGAGGCCGACGCCGAGAGCGATAAGGCCGGTGTTTATAGCGAAGAAAACCGTGCTCGCAAAGACTACGGGCACGATTATATACGGAAAGTCGGCGACGGTTATCCCGCCGATAGAACCTCCGGTCAAAATATAGACGTAGCCGGCGGCATAGGCCGAAATCACATAATTGCAGGCGCTGAAGACCATCTTATACCAGGCGATCTTGCGTTTGAGGTCACTGATATTGACTACCGTTATAAGGCTGGCAATTACAACGGCCTGGGGACCGAAGAGCAACGCCGCCGCAAAAATGACGGCAAAACTCACTGAAATCGAAGCGTTCTTGGGTAGCGGGATGGTAAACGAGTCGGCAACAAAAATGAACAACGCAAAGAAAGCGACATCCGCCCATGACAGCGCGGGCTTGGTTATCAGACTCGCTAGCAAAACCACAAATGCCGCCGCATATACGCTATAAAAAAATATTCTTGCCTTAGAAGTGATGTCCTTCACTGTATCTCTTTGAGTGTTAAGGGTCGAACCGACAGCTGGTCGTCCTTCTTGTTTCAATAAAAGAAGGACCGACATCAAAAGAAAATCAACCCATTCTGCTGCCGGCTCCGCCGGCCAGAATCAAGCTTGCAAGAGCAACGAGTGTCATCAGAATACGGGCTTTCAACAAAGAGACCTCCTTTTAGGTTCTCTCCCCTTCCCCGCTCGCTGTCGGAAGGGTCAGCACCGCTCCGCTCAATAACTAATCGATTGTTCACCTTTGTCTCGAACATTTTGATGTCGGTCCATGAATCAACGCTAACGCTATGGGGTTATCAAAAATTCCAAGCGCCTGTTGACAGCGTCGAGCACCGCTCTTACTATCGCTTCGCGCTCATCGTCTTTTACTATAGCACAACCGACATATGTCTCATCGCCGCTACTGTCCAGAAGCGCCACCGAGGCAACGACCACCGTATCGCGGCCCAAAGTCATCGCGGTGATGTCTTCGAGGGCGAAAGCCTGGTCTCCTAGGATTATCTGCTCAACGGCGGCTATCGTGGCGCTCGCGACAAGCCGGAGCCTGCCCGCTCTCGACGCGACGCCCTCCACCAGACCTTCGTAATCCGTGTCGCCGTGGCGCAAGGTAACCGCGACCCGGGCCCGCCGGTCGTCGACTTCGTGCCGGACCGAATCGAGTTTCGGACGCGCTCTCGGCACCCTTGCATGGGCGGAACCGAGCTGGGCGATACTGATTTTGCGGTGGTTTACGGGTAGGCCGAATTGCGCCATCAACATCGATTCGATGTCCCGGGAGATCTGTTTGGGCCCTTTGGCCGAGCTCGCCAAGATATGAATCTCTTCGATTCCGCGGCCCGGACCGACTACGATTCGTGCTGCCTTGATTTCTTCGATTTGGCAGATTAAGCTCTCAATCTCTTCGACCGAGACGTTGTCTATCGTCGGGTTCATTTGGTTCCTCTTCTGCCGCCTTGCTACGAACTACTTCTTCGATAAGTGCTTCCTTTTTACTATAACGCAATTGCGCGACCGGCGTTACATCTTACCGGAAATCGGCTCGATTAAACCGTAGTTGTGGTCGCGACGCCTGTAGACGACGTTTACCTCATCAGTGTCGGCGTTGGTGAAGACAAAGAAATCGTGGCCTAAGAGCTCCATCTGCTGGGTCGCCTCTTCGGCGTCCATCGGCTTGACCGCTATCTGCTTGACCTTGACGATACGCGGGCCTTCGAACTCAACTTCGACCTCGACGAGAGCAGCGCTCATCTCCCCGGGCTTCGGAGAGCCTTTGGCGCTCTTTGAGAGCTTGTTCTTATACCGTTTGATTTGCCGTTCGAGCTTGTCGACTACCATATCGATTGAGGCATACATGTCGGTCGAGGATTCTTTGGCCCTCAGGATAGGCCCCTTCGGGAAGACCGTAACCTCGATGGTCTTCGATTTCTCGATGCTCGGGTTCTTCTCATCTATGAAAGCGATTTCGATTTTGATTATTTTGTCGAAATACTTGCTTATCCTCCCGATTTTCTCTTCGGCATACGCCCGAAGGGCATCGGTTACCTCCATATGCCTGCCTTTTACGATTATTTCCATGCGCATACACTCCTAACTATGCTCGGGTCGACCGACAGTTCTTTTGCTTTGAATAACGACGGTAGCGGAAACGCAGGTCGACTCTATGCCCCGTTTATTCTTAGAATCTTCCCATATGTATACATAGTTTACCAGCAAAGCAAATCGCCGGCATGCTTTTTTACATTAAATAGTTAGATTAGTGACGGCACGTACGTGTACCCTGCCGGAACACTAACGTAAAACCCCATGTATAAAATACATGGGGTGTCGTTGTTGGTTTTCAGTGACTTCAAAATGTTATACTTGTCTTTGGACATTTGAAGCCTGAGGACCGCGATCTCCCTCAACTACCTCGAACATGACTGCCTGGCCTTCGTTGAGGGTCTTAAAGCCTTCCTCCTGAATGGCAGAAAAGTGTACGAAGACATCATCACCGCTTTCCAGCTCGATAAATCCGTAGCCTTTCTCCGCGCTAAACCATTTGACCGTTCCCTGAAGCACGTGCACCTCCTAAATCCAAACAAACCAACAACCTAGGTATATGATACCACTTTGAATCCGTCTACAAAACGAAAGTGCTATCTATAGTACCCATAATTACATACATACCACCCAGGAAACTCAATCACCAGGTAAATATTGCCATATTAATGTGGTTACTTTGACGACACCCGTCGTCCGTAAACCGGTGGCGTGTATACCACGCCGCGTAGGGGTTCCTCTTATTACACGGATTTGACATGTATATATTGGCGAAGGACGTCTCATATCATACAGCACAAGGTATCTGAGCCCGCCGCCTCTTAAGCCTGAAACGAGTGTTATCACTTGATATTTAAAAACAATAATTATAAATAGTTTCTTACAGCCGGCAAATCTTTTTATGCTATTGTGTTTTTATGCTAATACTTATGACGAGCGACCCGAATATGCTAAGCGCCGGCAGTGTAGGCAAAACGCCATGAATCGCCATAACCCTCCTATAGGGAGTGGCACCCCACGCTCATTTCGCAGTATGTGGTCGGGCGTGCGCCGCCTGCTCGGCGGCTTCTCGGAGCTCATTTTCCCGCAGATATGCCTGGTCTGCGAAAGCGCCTCGCACGAGCCGCTCTGCGAGGACTGCGCCGACAGCTTTTTACGGATAACCGACCCGGTCTGTGAGAAGTGCGGCAAACCCTGCGAGCGGCCTGTCCCCGACTGCCGTGAATGCCGGGGCAAACACCTCCACTTCACCTTGGCGCGATCGGGCGGCGTCTATACCGGCAGCCTAAAAAACGCGATTCACTCGTTGAAATATAGAAACGGTAAGCGTCTTGCGACGCATCTCAGTAAATTCATCGACGATGAGGCGAGTCGCCTGATGGGAGATGTCAACGCCGTCGCTTTTGTCCCGCTCTCCAAACTCAAAGAAGCCGAGCGCGGCTATAACCAATCGGGCTTGCTCGCAGAGCAGCTGGCTCGCCGGCACAATAAACCGCTCTACACAAAGCTCGCAAAGGTTAAGAGCATCCCCGAACAACACCGGCTCGGTTTCGCCGAGCGCGGGGACAACGTCAAAGGGGCTTTTCGGGCTTTCGGTAAAGTTCCCGAGCGTGTACTCCTCATCGACGACGTCTACACGACCGGGAGCACCGCGAGCGAGTGCGCGAGTGCCCTGAAACAACGGGGTGCCGCGGTTGTTTATGTGCTGACCGTGGCCAGAACACCGCTCGATGGCTCCAAAGGCGACCATCGCCGCGCGGTTGTGGATTCTTGTAAATGCAGGTAAAATCAGGTAGGTTATGACTTTGGGTTTCTGTTTAGGTCTGTGGTTGCCCCGGCGCCGCCTAGTGCTGCGCCGGATAATCCAAGCTAGATGCAGGCAAAAGGATCCACGTAAGGCAAAAGCTATCTATATCTGACTTTTGTTGAGCATGGTGCGTCTTAGGAGTAAGCCCTGCCGTTCCAGGAGGACGAGAGGGGTATTAGTGGCTCTAAAACGGCTGCGAGGCCTCCAGCAGGCGAGTGTGGGGTCAAAGACCAGGTCAGCTAAGCAGAAGCCCAATTTTCTCTCGCGCTAACCCACCAGTAGGCTCAGGACATATTGCCACACCGGTATCGTTACCAGGCTTATCGTGGTCGTCGTAACGATAGCCGCCGGCAGAAAGTCGTTGTCCAGCCCGTATTTTAACCCGATTATCATCGAGAACATGGCCGCGGGCATCGATGCCTCCAGCACGGTTATCCCTAGGTCGACTCGGCTCAACCCGAACAATGTCGCGCCGCCCAGCGCCGTGAGCGGCGCCACAAAGAGCTTTATGGCGCTGACTATGCCCAGCTCGAGCTTGTATCGGCGCACCTGCCCGACCTCAAGGGCCAGCCCGATAGAGAGCATGATCAACGGCACCGTCGCTCCCGCCAAAAACCCGATGACGTCGAGCAAGAATTTCGGCAAGCCGACGCTTTTAAGCATGAACGCGGCGACCAACCCCAGAAGCGGCGGGAACAGAAGTATCTCCCGCACCATGTTTATCTTCCCCTCCCGCTCACCGTACCTGCCGGCGACTATCAAACCGGCGGTAAAGAAGATGATGACGGTCCCGAAGAGGTCGTAGAAGACCGCCTTTATCAGGTTTTCGATGCCGAAAATCTCCATCGTCAGCGGGAATCCGAGATATCCGGTATTGCCGACGGCCGCGACTATCAGGAGTGCCCCGAATGTCGGCCGCGAGCTGCACGCAAAACGTCCTACAACAAAGGCCGTCAGCATACTGGCGGCGACGACAATCAAAGCCAACATCGATATCTTGATTATGGATAGAGAGAGTTCGGATTCGAAAACAGCGCGAAATATGAGCGCCGGCATAGTGATATAAACGATGATGTTGTTTAAGACCGCATTATCCGCACGCCGGAGCAGACCGGCTCGCTTGCTGAAGAACCCGATAGAGATGAGTATTAATATTGACAGGATAATACCGACTAATTCGTTGATACTGCCTCCTACCTAAAAGAAGATAAACCGGCAAACGGTTTACCTTCTCGCAATCTTAACACCCGCGGCACCGACCCGGTTCATACCGCTCGTCGTACCCGAAACGCAGAGCCGCGATAGCGTCGCCGGCTATTTTTTAAAAAGTCTGGCGATTGCCTTGTCGTAAGGCGGCTTCAGCACACCCTTGTCGGTAATGATAGCGGTGATATAACGGTTGGGCGTAACATCGAACGCCGGATTGGCAACGGTGACGCCCTCGGCCGCGACCGGCAAGCCGCCAAACCCCGTCACCTCGTGCGACTCACGCTCTTCAATCGGTATGTGGCTCCCGTCCGGAATCGAGATGTCGATGGTCGTAACCGGGACCGCGACGTAAAACGGGATATTGTGCTCCTTGGCCAGAACCGCCACCGAGTACGTGCCGATTTTGTTTGCTATGTCGCCGTTGGCCGCCACCCTATCCGCCCCAACAACTATCTTATCGACCTTTCCCAGGCTCATGAAATGGCCCGCCATGTTATCACAAATCAGCGTGACCGGTATGTTCTCCCTCATCAACTCCCACGTTGTAAGCCGGGCGCCCTGCAAGAGCGGCCGTGTCTCATCGGCGTAGACGTGGATGTTTTTGCCCTGGTTATGGGCTGAGCGTATAACCGCCAGCGCCGTACCGTAATCAACTGTCGCCAGCGCCCCCGCGTTGCAGTGTGTAAGCACGTTATCCCCGTCGGCGATGAGTTCGGCACCATAATCGCCCATCTTCTTGCTCATCTCGAGTTCTTCGGCGGCGATCAAATCCGCCTCCTCCTTAAGAACCCGTTTGAGCCGGCTGACCGCGAGATGTGAATTGGCGCTCGCCTTGTCTTTCATTCGCTCAAGCGCCCAGAAGAGGTTGACCGCGGTCGGACGCGTCGCCCCGATAAGCTTTATCGCTTTGCCGAGTTCTTCCAGGAAATCCTCGGTATTCTTTGCCTGGGATTCCATAGCCGCCAGCGCAACCGCGTAAGCGGCGGCGACACCGATCGCCGGCGCGCCGCGCACGCTCAAAATCTTTATCGCTTCGGCGACCCTCCGGTAGTCGTCGGTTACGATATACTCTTCTATCAGCGGAAGCTTTGTCTGGTCTATTAAAACGACTTTCCCGTTCTTCCACTCGATTGTCTTCATACTAACGCCTCCAAAACATTTCGCGAATTCGCCCTACGTCCCCATCTCCCATGAATGGAGATATTTATACTGCTCGTCCGTGAGCTCATCAATATCGATGCCCATGGATGCGAGTTTGAGCCGCGCTATTTCCTGGTCGATATCGACCGGCACACCGAAGACGTCTTTCTTCATGTTCTTCGCCTCTTTAAGCATGAGCTCAGCCGATAAGGCCTGATTCGCAAAGCTCATATCCATAACGCTGGCAGGATGCCCTTCGGCGGCGGCGAGATTTACCAGGCGGCCGTCGGCCAACAGATAGATGCGCCGGCCGTCTTTGATCAGGAACTCCTCGACGAAATTGCGGACCTCTCTGCGCGATTCGGCCATATCTTCTAGTGCCGCGATATTTATCTCGACATTGAAGTGCCCGCTGTTCGCGATTATCGCCCCATCCTTCATCGCGTCGAAATGCGCACGGTCGATAACGTGAAGGTTGCCGGTGACGGTCACCCATACATCGGCGATTTTCGCGGCCTCTATCGACGGCATCACGCGATAGCCATCCATAACGGCCTCTATCGCTTTGAGCGGATTTATCTCGACGACTACGACATTTGCCCCCATACCACCGGCTCGCATCGCAATACCGCGGCCACACCAACCATAACCGGTCACCACTAAGGTCCTTCCGGCGAGCAGGATGTTCGTCGCCCGCAGTATGCCATCGACCGTGCTCTGTCCGGTCCCATAACGGTTGTCGAAGAAATGTTTGGTTTGAGCGTCGTTTACCGCGATAATCGGGTAGCGCAAAACTCCCTGCTCCGCCATGCTCTTGAGACGGATAACACCGGTCGTCGTCTCCTCGGTCCCGCCGATTATCTCACCGACCTGGTCGACCCGGTCGGTATGGAGAACCGATACGAGGTCGGCGCCGTCGTCCATCGTGATTTCGGGGTGAAAGTCGAGTGCCGCGTGGATATGCTCATAATAGGTCTTGTCGTCTTCACCTTTTATAGCGAAGACCGGTATCTCGTAGTCTTTTACAAGGGACGCCGCCACATCGTCTTGCGTGCTCAGCGGATTCGAGGCGCAAAGCACGACCTCCGCCCCGCCGGCCTTTAGTGTTCGCATCAGGTTAGCCGTCTCCGACGTGACGTGAAGGCAAGCGGCCAGCTTTACGCCGTTGAGGGGCTTTTCTTTTTCAAACCGCTCCCGGATAAGGCGCAACACCGGCATGTCCTTGTCGGCCCATTCGATTCTGTTCTTCCCGGCCTCCGCGAGACCGAGGTCTTTTACATCATGCTTCATGCTATCGCTCCTTTGCAGCTTACATTTTCTCTAAGACTTTTATTATCAAACGGATAAGAGACTCCGATGACTTCTGCGCGGCGGTTATAACCTCTTCGTGGCTTACTTTGTGCTGCCCGCCCGAGACATTGGTGATCACCGCGAACCCCAACACATCCAGCCCGGCATGGCGTGCTGTAAGCACCTCGGGCACGGTCGACATACCGACGGCATCAGCCATCGTCGAGTAATACTTTATCTCCGCGGGCGTTTCGTAAGCCGGGCCAAGCAGGCCCACATAGACGCCCTCCTTAAGCGGTATGCCTTCCGTCTCGGATACGCGGCGCGCCAGCGCTAGATATTCGCTGTTATAGGCTTCGGTCATGTCCAAAAACCTCGGCCCTATCTCATCGTCGTTCGCCCCCACCAAGGGGTTGGTGGGCATCATATTGATATGGTCCTTAATAGCCATTATATCGCCTTGCGTAAAATCCTGGTTGAGGCCGCCGGCCGCGCACGTGACTATCAAAGTCTTCGCGCCGAGCCCACTCAACACCCTGACCGGATAAGATATGCCGGCCGAAGTATAGCCCTCGTAGTAGTGGAAGCGTCCCTGCATCACGGCTACACGCTTGCCGGCGAGCATTCCGATAACCAGGTTCCCAAAATGGCCCTCGGTCGTCGGTCTCGGAAAATGCGGTAATTCATCATATGTAAAGCTTTTGGCGTTTTCAACCTCGTCGACCAGGCCGCCAAGGCCCGACCCTAAGATTATCCCAATATCGACGGTTCCCGCAACCCGCTCTTTTATGTAGCGAAGCGTCTCCTTAAGGTTTCGTCTTAGCTGCTCTACTAGCTCCATTAGTATTCCCCGCTCAAAGTAATCATCTATCTGCTTTTTTTATCGGTTGCCAACTGTAAGTAAAAGCATGTTGGTTTTAGGTTTGATTGTCAACCCGCTGCCGGGATATATGCTCTCTTAAGCCTTGTCCGCGGCGACCTGCTTGCCCGAGATTTTGCCGCGAATCAGCCGCCGGATAATCGCTATCTCATCGGCCCGAGCCAAGACCAGAACACCAAGATATAGAAGAGCGCCTACGCTTATCGCAATCCCTACCGCCATCAGCTCGGCAAGCTTCGTGCCTCCGGCAAGCGTCGCGCTCAGGTATAACGCCGTAAACCACGCCCCCACCCCCATCGCCACCGCCGCCAAGGAGATTTTCGCGAAAGACGATATAAGCTTTGCCTCATCCAAGCCCTGGAGGCGTTTTCTAAGCGCGCCGAGCATGACCAAAGCCATGACACTTACAGCGATTGTATAGCTAAAAGCGAGGCCGACGTGCGCAAACGGGCGCACCAGAACTATGTCGAACGCTATCAGAAAGACGATAAAGACGATCGACGCTTTGAGCGGCGTCACTCCGTCATGGAGCGCGTAGAATGATCGGACGAGCAGCATATTAAGGCCCATAGCGACCAGGCCGAAAGAGTACGCGGCGAGCGCCGCCGCTGTCGCAACCGTCGCGGCCGGCCCGAACGCCCCATGCTCGAATAGAAGACCTATTATCGGTTTGCTTAAGACAAACAGACCTACCGATGCCGGTACCGCGACCATCGCGATAATACGAACGCCGAGCGATATTGTGTTGCGCAGCGCTTCCATATCCCGCATCGCGGCCTGCCGGGACAGCGTCGGGAACAAGACTATGGCAATCGCCGCGACGAGCGTGTTCAACGGCAGGCTGCCCACTTTATACGCAAAGTTGAGATAAGATATGCTCCCGGTCTCGAGAAAAGACGCAAACCACTTGTCGACGATAAGATTGGACTGGCTTGCGGCTAGAGCAACCAGCACCGGTAAGAATAGTCTGGCGACGCTCTTTGCCCGCTCGCTGCGCAAATCCAGCACCGCGCGATACGGCAATCTTCGCTTCAACAACGCCGGTAGCTGAATGAGCACTTGGCATACCGAAGCCGCAAGAAACCCGATGGCGGCGGCGTAGATGCCCATCCGTTGCGCCAGAAAGATAATAGCCGCGACCATTATAACGTTTTGCACGAGCGCGACCAGACTCGGTGTAGCGAAATGATTATATGAATTTAGCGTGCCCGCCATCAATCCGGATATACCAAGAAATATGAGGGCCGGGGCCATTATTCGCAACAGGTTCGACGCCAGCGCAAGCTGTTCACCTGAGGATCCAAAGCCCGGGGAGACCAGAAAGACTACCTGAGGCGCGAAGACCATCAAAGCCGCCGCAATAAAACCGAAAGCAATAAGCAAAAGGTTGAGAATCGTATGCGCTAGGCGCCATGCTTCTTCTTCATCGTCGTTGGCGAGCAGCCCGCTGAATACCGGGATAAACGAGGCACTCAGCGCCCCCATGACGACGAGGCTGTAGATTATGTTGGGGATGGTGAACGCGACGATAAACGCATCGGTCTCGGCGGAGGCGCCGAACTTGTTGGCAATTACCACCTCGCGCACGAAGCCGAATACGCGGCCCGAAAGAGTCGCGATAGTCACTATGCCCGCCGAGAGTGCAAGCGCCCTGCCTTTGCTCATGTATTATCTCCTCGCCATCTCCCTGACAGCCATACGTGGTTACCCCGGTCATAACGTCTGCTCTAGATTCAGCCTGCGCATCGCCGAGGCTTGCGCTACCCCACACTCGACAACGCCGCTCTCATCAAGCCCCGCCTACATTAAGCCCCGCTCGCGTATGACGAGGTAGACAAATCTCGGCAGCGCCAAAATCCTCTTGAATCTCGTTGGTTGCTGAGCGAATCGGTAGAGCCACTCCAAACCGGCGCCCCTCACCCATTCGGGCGCGCGCTTTACTTGCCCGGCTATAACATCGAAACTCCCCCCGACACCGATACACGCGGGGACACCGAGCTGGTGTAAATGCCCGGCAATCCATTTCTCCTGCTTGCCCATGCCCAAGCCGACCAGCAGAATATCGGGCGCTGCTTGCCTAATCCGCTCGACGAGACCGGATTCCTCTTTATTCGAGAAAAAGCCGCTCTCGATGCCGACGATATTGAGGCCCGGATAACGCTCCTGTAGTTTTAGCGCGGCTTCTTGCGCGATTCCCTCTTCGGAGCCGACCATGTATATGCGATAGCCCTTGCGCACGGCTACTTTCGCCATCTCCTCAATCATGTCGATGCCCGGAACGCGCGTCCGCAGCTTACCCGCCCACACAATCCCGATACTGTCTGGAACGACCAGATGCGCGCCTTGCAAGACCTTCCTAAACGCGGCGTCTTTCTTGGCCATGACCATCATCTCGGCGTTGAGAGTGACTATGAGGTGCGGTTTGCCCTCTTTTATCAGGTCCTCAATCGCGGCTATCGCCTCATCCATCTCGAAAGCGTCAAAGCGAACCCCTAGAATGTAGCGCTCCTTCAACAGTTGTTTCGCGAGCAACGCGTTCTGCCTCGCTTTGCCGCGCGCCTCTTCAATCGAATAGCCCCAGTTACCGTCGAGCGCCAAAAGCCGCTCGACTTCGGGGACGAGCTTTTGCTCATCGAGGTCGCGGCAGGCTATAGGTGCGTGAGCACCGACCGCTTTTGAAAATTCGTCAACTTTAGGGTCATAAGCTACCGGAAGAAACGGGATGCCCTGAAGCGCGGCGAAGATATTGGAGTGAAGGCGCATCCCCACCAGCACATCCAACTCACCGATGACACCCATAACCTCCGCCGGCAACTCGATTCCATTTATAACCGTCGCGGGCTCTTTCATCCGCGCCGTTATCTGCTCGGCCACCGAGTCGTCTCGCTTCGCGTGAAACGGGATGAATACGATGCTCGACCCCGTGCGTGCCTTGATACTGTCGGCGGCCGCCGCTATGCGCCCGAACTCTATACCACGCCAGGCCCGCAGGGCGAAACCTACGATGGGCCGTTCCAACCCATTTAGCCTCGACATCCGTACCGGCTTGAGAAGAAGCGCCGGGTCGCCGGTGACGACCACTTCGCGACGGACACCTATCTGTTGAAGCATTTTTTTCGAGCCTTCGTCGCGAACCGCTATCACGTTCGCGCCCGATATCGCCAATTTGGTGAGAAATCTGCTGAAATATCTATTCAACGGGCCTATTCCTTGCCCGTAGATCATTATGGGAACGCGCTCGAGGCGCGCCAGCAATAGTAGCGAGCAATAGTAGACGAGGCTTCGGATGCTGGTGACATCTTGCAGGAGCCCGCCGCCCCCGCTGATAAAAAGGTCGCTCTTCTTTAAAGCTTGGCGCACCGAACCGACCGAGCGTGGAATAGCTTTGACTCCATACTTGGCCTCTGTTTCAAAAGGACGGTATGAAGCGACGGTGATTTCAGCGTTGGGCACTTCGCTCTTGAGCGACGTGACCATCGCCGAGAGTATCGCTTCATCACCCGTATTGCCAAACCCGTAATATCCTGAAATCAGTACTTTTTTCATAACTACCTTAGACTGCAGCAATCATGTCAGCGCTTCGTTCGACTCAATAATCTTATCAAAAGAGGGTTCACTTTGCGCCCCTTTTTAGCGGCACCCTTAAAATAGCGGGGTGTTTTTTGTCGGCTCCCAACACCCATTAAAGTCGCTACCCCTATAACCGATATATAACTGTAGCAATATCATTCGCTTGCGCGTCGGATAAAACCGGAGTCGGCCGCACGAGTTTTGCAGGCGGCGCACATACCCTGAAAAGCATGAACGATTCGCAAGAGACAAGTCGAGAGGATGGTTGTAGTGAGTTTCCGGCCACGTATCGCTCTAATCGCAGCGCTGGTAGTCTTGATATCATCTCTAGCGGTTGGAACCGCGGGCGCTGTCAGCCTAACCGCCGATGAGCAGTACATGCTCAACCTCGTCAACAAAGAGCGCCGCGCAAACGGCCTAAACGCACTCGAAGTCGACCCTAAACTCACTTTCATGGCCCGCCGTTACGGCCAAGAGATGATAACGCACGACTTCTTCAGCCACGATTCCCCGGTTTCAGGGTCTTTGCTCGACCGGGTTCTAGCATCCGGTGTCTCAGATGGATGGCTCCTTGCAGGCGAAAACCTGGCAGGCGCACCCTCGGTTGAGGCCGCGTTCAAGGGGCTTATGGAGAGCCCGACGCATAAGGCGAACATGCTGGAGGCAAAGTACACGCACGTCGGCATCGGCGCGGTCGATGGCGGCCCGTATGGTAAGATGTTCGCGCAAGAATTCATCGCCTATCCCAAGAGCATGTTTTTCGTATCGCGCGACCCCAACTACGACCTGCTCGTCTACATCAACGAC
Source organism: Actinomycetota bacterium (assembly GCA_030018005.1). Classification (GTDB taxonomy): domain Bacteria; phylum Actinomycetota; class Aquicultoria; order Aquicultorales; family Aquicultoraceae; genus Aquicultor. The sequence continues at coordinate 293 of JASEGT010000008.1, read as the reverse complement.
AAACTACTCTGCGCCGACCCCCCTTCGTTTATCCGTCAAGGGCGCACGTTGGTGCCGATTAGAAAATTCTTTGAAGAACTCGGCGCCGCAGTGGTTTGGGATAGCGCGAGCAAATTAATAACCATTGACCACAACGGTGTCAACATCCAGCTTACAGTCGGCGACAACATAGCCTTTGTCAACGGTGAGCCGACCGTCTTAGATATCATGCCGGCGATGAAGGCGAGTGCGACCTTTGTCCCCTTGCGGTTCGTAGCCGAGTGTCTCGGTGCTCAGGTCTCCTGGAACACCAA
>JASEGT010000089.1 GCA_030018005.1 Actinomycetota bacterium | reverse complement strand
AAAGCAAAAGGAGAAAGCATTGCACCAGAGTCGATAGATATCATTTTTGATGAGCATAGCTTTTTACCGATTTACAAGAACGACATTATAAATGCGACAAGCGAGGTTTTGATAGTCAGCCCCTTTGTTGCTAAAGGGCGAGTTGTACAAATGCTGCAAGATTTTGGTGCTATGGTTGGTGGGCGGGTAAAAATAACTGTTATAACAAGGCCGACCGAAGACTTTAAAGATAAGAATAAACCGGCCTTGGAGCAGATCTTTGATACATTGAAAAATGCAGGCATCAATGTGTTGTTCAAATCAAGTATGCATCAGAAATTTGCAATTATCGACCAAGGGATAGTGTGGTATGGGAGCGTAAATCTTTTAAGCTTTGGGAATGCCAAAGAAAGCATTATGCGGCTTGAAAGTTCTAATATAGCAAATGAGCTACTGAAAAGTGTCGAGGCTGGTTTTTCTTCATAAAATCCTCGACATTTTCACCAAACCTGCTATCATATTTTCAGGTCAGAGAAGTAATCTACTAGTTGTTCAAGCAATTCCAAGTTTGAATAATGTCCTGTCAGGACGACAACAGCTTGGCTTGTGAAAATGCTTTTCACAAGCCATTTTCTTTTTATAGGGAAGTTGAAAGGTGACAGGATTCGAACTACAATCTTTCAATCTCTCAAGAACGGTACCGTTCTTGAGAGATTGGTGATATGTTAATCGGTGTCTTTATCACGCAATATTTTGAAAACGTCTTCTTCGGTACCGACATCGCCAAGCCTATGCTGTTTTTGGCTCCCTTCAAGAGTGCCCTTAACCTCGGAATTGGAAGTCTCAGCTCTGCCGCATGCAAGCGACTCATATTCCTCATAGCTTATAACAGCAGCCATGATGACGCCGTCTTTTTCAACGAGGAAATACTCACCTTTGCTAGCCCTATTAAGCAGCTCATCAAAGTCAGCTTCTGCTTCACTTACATCGATTAGTTTCTCCATGGCTAATCCTTTTGTTCTATAAGATAGGTTAAATATTTTGGTTTCTGGATAGGGATGTTCTCGTACGATTTAAGCCTCAGTAAGTGATTATCGCCGGATATTATTATTTGCGCTTTCCCGGCGACAGCGCATTCAAGAACTCTGTTGTCTTGTTCATCTTCCACTACCGAAAGCTTTATTTTAGGGTTATAGAGTTCCGCTAACCTGCTCGTTTGTCTTACAAACTGTTGAATTTTATGTTCCGGCCAGGAGAACTTTGCTCTAAGCTTACCGGCGGTCTCGTTGATAATATCATCGGAGGCAACGAGCACTACTTGTCGCTTCTGGGCAAGCTCTAAGATTTGTCTTGGGGGACCGTCAAAAAGAAGCGCTGAAATGTAGACATTGGAATCAAAGACTACTCGTAGCATTATGTAGTCCCGTTAAGAATCTTGAAAAGCTCATCCTCGTTTTTGATACCAAAGCGCTTTGCGGTTTTTTCGCCAAAGGCAAATAAATCCTGCCATTCGGCCTCGGCCTGGCGCTCTTTATAGACATGAACCATTTCACGCAGTAGCTCACTTTTAGAGCGGCGTTCCTTTTTTGCTAACTCTTCGATTTCGTCCGCCATCTCGGGGGAGAGGGAAAAGGACAGGATTTTTGTTGATCTACCCAACATAATCACCTCCGTAATTATTACGCAGTATTACTAATACTATACCGTACTATCGGAATTAATCAACAATATTTTTACAAAAACGGAATATCAATTTGCTTAAACCTGATCTACTGATGTAAAAGCATTTAAACGCTGGAGGCGCATAACCTAAAAATAGATCGCCAAAGATACTTTCTTAGGACATTTTTCTGATAATAGATAGGGTTTGGCAAGCTTTTAGCCATGAAAATGCGTCGCTCTTTAAAGATGGAAAGTTTGAGCCATAATTTAGAGGCGCATTTTTTCTTAAGCCGAGGAAGGCAAGTGCTAGCGCTTGGTGAGTCCCAATTACATGGGCTGTTAAAAATCTCGACTTTTATGACTAAATTTGATATAGCATCAAGGCAGTTCAGCAATGAATTTTGCTAGTTTTTCGATTAGCCTTGAGTTTGAATAGTGTCCTGTCAGGACGACCAGAAAATATGCCGGCAAGTAGCGGGCTTATCTTATTTGGCTAAGAATCGAGAACCGAGAATTGATTGGTTTACTGGAGTTCGGTTTCAACCGTAAGAATCGGGATTAGTGAGAACTGTTTTCAATTTGAGGGATTATCGATTTTAGTGGAAATTAGATTAAATCTGTGCTATAACCGACCCTGCAACTGTCGGTCTTGTGAGCCCGTGGTGTATAATGGTTTATGAAGCGAGCTTATCGGAAGAGGCGTTTTATGGATGAGGAAAGCAAGGTTGCGGCGGGGAGTTGCTGAGCAGAACCGGGCGATGCCGGGGAGTATCAATCGTCTGAACCAGAATCCGAACAGAGTGTAGCAACCACCGCTCAGTCTAACCAGAATACCGAGCATTGTATGGTGTGTGGCTTTGAGCTTGAATATCTCAATCAGGCCGAAGAGTCGACCTGCGCCTATTGCGGGGCGACGGAGCCCGGACACATAAGATGCCCGAACGCCCACTATGTCTGCGATGCCTGCCACAACAAAGGGTCGGTTGAGGCAATCATGGACACCACTTTTGCCACCACCTTAAAAGATCCCGTTGAGATAGCCGAACTCATGATGGCCCACCCGGCGCTTCCGATGCTCGGTTGTCAGCATGCATATATCGCCGGCGGCGCTTTTATGGCTGCTGTAAAGAACGAAGGCTCGAAGACGATTACCGATGATAACATAAAGGAAGTGTTTAAGAGAATCGAACGGCAGGCTATCGGGGGATATTGCGGGTTGACTGGAGTCTGCGGTATCACACCCGCTATCGGAGCATGTTTTGCGATACTTCTTAGCTCGAAATGCGGCAAAGACATCGAGCAACGTATCACCATGGACGCGGCGACGCGCGTGTCGGAGGCGCTTAGAGACCTTACGGGCTCGAGTTGCTGCAAGGCGTATGTAAGGGTGGCCTTGATGGTCGCTTCCAACATGTTGAGCGAGAAGTTCGGCGTAGTCCTTCCTATTAAAGAGCAGGAGAAGTCTTGTGCCTATATTGAGAAGCATCCTCACGGTTGCAGAGGTGACAAGTGCCCATATTTTGCGCGACAGCCATAACGCATTGTAAATGCACGGTACTGCCGGCGCGGTTCTCTCGACTTTCTAAAACAATTCTGCTATCATATCAACGCAGTTTAGAGATGTGTTTTGCCGGTTTCTCTAGCGGCTCAAACATTAATAACACCTTGTCGGGGCGAGAGGCATTGCCGTTGGCGAGGTCAGAGAAGTAAGTTCTAGTACTTATATGCGGACGTAACTCAGTTGGTAGAGTCACAGCCTTCCAAGCTGTTGGTCGCGGGTTCGAATCCCGTCGTCCGCTCCAGAACACCGCTCAAACCTTAAAGAGTTGAAGGTGGCCAAAGGCCTCAGACTGGAGGCCTCTTGTAGTTTCTAATCTCAAGCATGCGCCCGTAGCTCAGCTGGATAGAGCATCGGACTTCTAATCCGAGGGTCATAGGTTCGAATCCTATCGGGCGTGCCGCATTAGAGCCCTGGCACGGGCTCTAATTTTTTCGCTGCTAGCGGATGAGCATATAGTAAAGAACCCTAATCGCAAGCATAAAAAAGACTGCGCCCAAGGTCGTAGTCTTATCTGTCTCAAGGTGTGCTCGTGACTACTGTCCGCTTAAAGCGCCGACAAACAGGGCGATAATGCCGATTACTAGGAGCATTACCAACAAGAACAATGTGATGAGCGGGATGAAGAAGGTCCAGATAGCTCGAGCTGTCGAGAAATGGTAGTTCTCGCGAATGCCGATTATCGTCAACACTATGGTCCAGAGGGTAAAAGGCAGTGTGATGAGCGCGTACAGTGATGTTCCAAAGCCTGTGAAATAGTCGAGGAGGCCGAAGGGTGTGGCCATGATCGACGGGAAACCTGCAAATCCGATTACGCTGAAGAGTCCCCAAAACGCGCCCTTTCCTTTGAGGGGGAGTGCGATTATATGGAGTATGCCGGCAGATAAGAACATCGATATCAAGCTGAAGAACGGTGTCCCGACGACGGTAAAGATGATAATCGAGCGCGGGTTGAACATGGCCGGCAGAGCACCCATATTCGGCAATTGCTCAAACGAGTTGAGCGACCCCGGAATCGATGCGATGGCTCCAAGCCAGGCAATCGCGATATAGATGAACAAACTCGCCCAGATCAGTCTGTGCTCGGCCACATATCGGAGCGTTGCGGCCGGTTTCACGATAACTCCGTAGAGAAGCTCGGTCACGGTACGCTTTTCTAGTTCGGACGGCGGTTCTTCCTCAGTTGGAGCTTCGTCGCCGAGCGCGTCAAAAGATTTTGCGTCAGCCGAGGCTTCGCCCGGCGCGGCAATCGTTTCGCTCAGGTTATTTGCCGCGGTCGCTGCTTCAGCCTTAGGCTCATCCGTGCCCGTTGGCGGTTGCTCGAAACCCGACCCATTGGTGTCGTCTTCATACATGTTTACTCCCCTCCGTAGTGTTTATACTGCGGCGTCCCGTTCGACGCTTGCAGTTGCTCCAAGAGAAAGAACTCGCCTCCCAGGGTCTTGAGTCTGATGAGGTTGCGAATATGAAACCCCGGCGCTCCGAAGAGTTCCTCGAAAAAAGTAGGACCGGCGTACTCCTCGACTAGCGGGTCTTCGATCTTCGCAAGTTTCGCTGCGGTATCGATAGCCGCCTGGTAGCCGCCGATAACATCGACGAGCCCGTGCTTCTTGGCAATCGTGGCAGGGAAAAGCTCACCCGTGGCAAGCTCCTTAACCGCTTCTTTCTTGAGCTTGCGTCCTTTTGAGACGTCATTGATGAACTGGCGATAGACCTCATCTGAGAGTGCTTGGAATTTCTCTTCTTCCTCGGCCGTGAGCGTGCGCTGGAACATGTCCTTGTGCTTGCCCGACTTTATCGTCTGCATCTTGATTCCCAACTTATCATAGAGGCCGGAGAGGTCGGATACCTGCGAGATGACCCCGATGCTTCCGATAAGGCTGCCCGGTTTTGCGACGATCTTATCCGCTTGCGACGAGATATAATATGCGCCCGATGCGACCATGTCTCCGGCAAAGATGACGACCGGTTTCTTGCTGTCTTTAACGTACTCGGCGATTTCCTGTGACGCGCCGACCGCGCCGCCGCCGCTATCAAGCTTAAAGATAATCGCGCCGACCGCCGGGTCGTCGTTGGCAAACTGAAGCTGTTCCCTGACGAACGCCGGAGTTATTCCCGCACCACTACCGAGCAGCGACGCGCTCTGGTCTTCCGCGATGCTGCCGCTCAGTGGGATGTAGGCGATGACGTTACCGTCGCCAACACTGATTTTGCCAAAGTCACCGAGCGCCAGTGCGATGATGGCCACCATTGATACGACCACGACGGTGACGATAACAGATATTACTATCGTGCTTTTCTTCACTTAAATCCTCCTGTATAAATCCAGAGTTACGAGCTACATTATTGCGCGTGCCTCACTACTAGTAAAGAACTATTCGTACGTAGTTCGTTGCCAAGGATACCAAGTCCTTTATCTACGATCCTTTGTAGCTCTATTATTTTGATTGGTGCCGGTGATTGTTTTGAAAAGCGGTAAACCTTGAATAATGAACAAAATAGTTTTAAAATAAGATGGTTGCCGTCGTTTAGAGCGGCCAAACATGGTGATCGTAGCTCAATTGGTTAGAGCGTCGGACTGTGGCTCCGAAGGCTGTGGGTTCAAGTCCCATCGGTCACCCAGGAAAAAGTTGCCCCCTTGGGGCAACTTTTTCTAGAGAGCCGATTCTCTCGCAGACTCTCTGTA
>JASEGT010000088.1 GCA_030018005.1 Actinomycetota bacterium | reverse complement strand
TTTAATTTACCCTGAGTTTTTCAGGGGTAACTAATTACACTATACAAGGGTGTTTCCAAAGTGATAATAAAAACCTGGTAAACGTATATGGTATGCATTGAGCGGGCTTTTTGCGGAGTAAATGGTAATGAAAAAACTCTTGTTCCGAACGCGGCGCCGCTCACGCGCAGCTACATAAATCCCTGTTGGCCGGTTTCGACTGCTTTCTTAATCGCGTTCTCGAGGTGCGGGGGCAGGCCCATTATCTTTACATCGAGAAATCCCCGGATGATGGTCGATTTTGCCTCTTCCTCGCTTAAGCCCCTGGCCATCAGGTACTCGATTTCCTCTTTGGCGATTTTGCCGACCGCCGCCTCGTGTGACATCTCGACATCGGCGACGCGTCCCTCAAGCTCCGGAACTGCCGCGACTATACCATGCTCGCTCAGGATAAGGCCGTTGCACTCCATATGTGCTTTGACGCCGGGCACCTCGCCTATCATGTGGCCGCGCGATATGACGGTGCCGCCGGTGCTGATGGTACGCGAGATTATCTCGGCTTTCGCGCCGGGCGCCCGCAGATAGGTGCGCGCCCCGCCATCGACGTGCGAGCCCTCGGGCACCGCAATGATAGAGTTAAACCGCGCGGTCGCGTTTGCGCCGTTCAGATAGGCGTTGGGGTACATCTGCAGCGAGTGCGCACGCCGAAGCAGTATGTAGTTTGAGAGGAAGACCCCGTCCTCCTCGATAATGATACCGGTTCGCGGGCGCACGGCGACGTTTTCGTTCCAGCCGTGTATCATCGTAAACGAAACCTTGGCGCCCTTCTTGATAAAGAACTCCGAGACCCCGAGATGGATACCCTCTTTGACGTGCGGCCCGGTCGTGCAGCCGGTGATAATGTGAAGCTCCGAGCCTTCCTCGGCGATGATGATATTGTGGACGTTTTGCGTGATTTGCTCCTCTTTCAAGTATAGGCACGCCTGGAGCGGGAAGGTGGTCTTCACTCCCGGAAGCGTTCGGATGAAATAGCCGTCGTTCTGGTGAAGCTGCACATGCGCGGTGTATTTATCCTGGTCGACGGCGACCGCCTTCCACCAGTACTCTTCCATCCAGTCATATTTCGCGAGCGCTTCGGCGGTGCCCATCACCTCGACGCCTTCTTGCGTCGAGTCGCGGTGTCGCACGGTCGTGTCGTGCTGGATGAAGCTCCCCGAGCGCTGCTTGGCCTTAGTGTCGATGCCGACGGCCATCAGGCGCTCTTTTTCTTCCTCGCTAAGGGTCTCGAGGTTTTCGACATACTCGTAGCGCTCCGATGGATTGATGTATTTCCTCAAATCGATATTTTCGCCAAAGGGCGCCTTTTTGTCGATGGCGGCCTCGGCCCGTTTAGTCAAATCATCTAGCAGCTTGGACATATCGCACACTCCTCGTAACCGCTTTCTTTGATGTGCCCGAGCATCTCCCTCGGGTTTCCCGAGCAGGAGATTCGCCCGCCGAGCAGGATGTGCCCGACATCGGCCTCGACGTAATCGAGGATATAGCCGGTGTGGGTGATGATAAGGCACGAATTGACCCGCCGGCGCTTCATGTCTTTTTGCAGGAGCTTGTTGATGGCGCCTCCCAAGAGTGAGATGTTCTCGAGGTCGACGCCGCTCTCCGGCTCGTCGAGCAAGACGAAGCTCGGCTGTTGCGCTATGAGCTGCGCCATCTCGGAGCGCTTTATCTCGCCCCCCGAGAAACCGTCGTTGACATCGCGGTCGAGGAGATATCCCAGGTTTACTTCACCGGCGATCTCATCGATATCCGTGCCTCCGCGCCCCGAAAGCTCTATTATCTGCCGGGTCTTCAGGCCTTTGATCGTCGGCGGTCGTTGAAAGCTCATCCCGATACCGCGCCGCGCCCGCTCGTGGAGCGGCAGGTGCGTGATGTCCTCTTCTTTAAAGAGTATCCGGCCGCCGGTAACCGTATATTCCGGAAAACCCATTATCGACATTAGAAGCGTCGTTTTCCCGGCGCCGTTCGGCCCGAAAAGGACGTGCGTCTGGGCCGTGTCGATTGTAAGGTTGACCCCGTGTAGGATTTCTTTTCCAGAAACCTCTACTTTTAAATCCGTCAGTTCCAACATGAGGTCTCCTTTCTGTGCCTCGATACAAATCATGCAAAATATACCCATACTAGCGGGATTTTAAGCGCCTGCTTGCATTGGGAAGGTCTTTAAGCGAGCTTGCAGGTTTACCGGCAGGCTTATGGGGAGAGAATACTTATAATTACGGCCTTCTTTGTCTGACGGGCGCACCGACGCTATTATCGATGTTCAAATAAGGATTTTATGGAAGGGATGAGCACTATATGAAAGCGAACGTAAAATGGGTAGAGGGGCTGCAATTTGTCGGGATAAACGAGCGCAATTCCGCGGTAGTTATGGACGGTTTGCCCGCAGCGGGCGGGGAGGGTATCGGGATGAAACCGAGCGAACTCCTTCTCATCGCACTGGCCGGATGTACCGCGATGGATGTCATCTCTATCATGAAGAAGAAGCGCCAAGATGTACGCGAATTCTCTGTCGGGGTGGAAGGGAGCCAGCGCCAGGATTATCCCCAATCGTTCAATGAGATTAAGCTGGTCTATCGCGTCAAAGGAGATAACATCGACGAAGAGGCGCTAAAGCGCTCCATCGAGCTTTCGGAAGAGAAGTATTGCTCGGTGCGCGCGACTATTCTTGGGATGCCGGAAGCCGCCGGCATCACGTATTCGTATGAGATAAAATCCTAATCGGCGACCAGTAGCTACCCCATAATCGAAACCTCATGACTTCGGGTATAACAGAAGTGCTTGCGATTGTGTGCAGGGGATGTGCTGATTTTCAAGCCAAGCCATGGAATGTTTTCATTAAATTGCCTGGATTAGTATATTTAAGGCAAGAGCTAGTTTGCTTCACCAGGTTTAGAGAATAAGTATTGTTGATATATAAACAGAAGGATGCTTGCCAAAAATTTCAGTGGTTGCCTAGTTTGCTGGGATGTGCAAGTCAAGGAAGGGCGTTACTCATAATTCTAGAGCATCTAAATTTTCAATTCTTATCCGTAGACATACTTCTTAGTCAATTTTTTGCTTATGAGTGATTCTAACGATACAGACCTCGTGGAATACATCAAAATAATTGCTAAAAGAAAGGGGATAGTGCTCGCTACTATACTCATCGCCCTTACAGCAGCCTATATCTTCACTTTACGAACGACCCCGGTATATGAGGCATCAATAAAGCTTCTTGTTTCTCAAAGGCAGATTGTAGAACCAAACCAACCAGCGACAGACCCCTACTTGGTTATGCTTATGAACGAAAAGCTTACTAAGACATTTAGCGAAATTTTGCAGGGAAGAGTTGCGGCCGAAGAAGTGATAGAAGAACTAGACCTCTCAGTAGAGCCGATTGATTTATTAAATAAACTAAGCGCTGAACCAATTGGCGATACTCAGATAATTAAGTTAACGGTAAAAGATAAGGATGCAAAGCAAGCTGCGCGTATAGCAAACGCCATGGGAGATAACTTTACTGAGAGCGTAAAGGAACTAGCACTCTCCGAGCGTACTAGCGTTATTGTAGACGTTGTGGAGCCTGCCGTAGCATCGAACGAGCCTGTTCGGCCAAAGCCCGCCCTAAATGCGATTGCGGGGCTACTCTTTGGTTTAACAACAGGAATAGGGCTAGTGTTTCTATTGGAGCGACTTGATACCTCTGTGAGAACAGCCGAGGAGACAGAGAGGCTAACTGGTTTGGTGTCTCTAGGTGTAATTCCGGCTGCCAAGACAAAAGAAGCCCTGTTTAGCAACAGCAAAAACGTTTTCTTGGCTGAGTCGTTTAGGAGTCTCAGTATTAATGTTCGCAACTTTAATCACGATAAGTCTGCCCAGACAATCGTAGTAACATGTCCCAGCCTCCAGGAGGGAAAGACCACGATTAGTGTTAACCTTGCGATTGCACTCGCGCAAGCAGGGCAGAAGATCTTAGTTGTCGATTGTGACCTTAGAAGGCCGGGAGTTCATGAATTGCTTGGCTTGGCGAATGACGTTGGCCTAGCTAACCTATTAGCAGGGCAAACAGCAGCGGATAACACACTACAGCAAACTTCGATTGAAGGTCTGACAGTTATTGCGAGCGGTCCGGTTCCCCTTAATCCGGCTGAACTTCTGACCTCAGAGCGCATGAAGGAGATACTCAAAGAAACAAAGTCGGCTTATGATTTTGTAATCCTCGATTCGCCCCCAGCGCTTGCAGTGACCGATGCTGTTATGTTGGCATCACAAGCTGACGGCGTTCTGCTTGTAGCGAGCTTCGGTAAAACCGATAAGAAATCATTTCTCGCAGCGAAAGTGGCACTTGAGAAAGCCGGCGCCCGTATTCTCGGTTTTGTGATAAACGGCGCTGATTTGCGTGCCTCCGAGAGTTTAAACTATGAGCAATCCGGTAGCGCTTATGACAGCAAGGCGACTACTCGAAGCTTCTACGCGAGACCACTGTTTATTGCTACGATAATTATTCTTGTGATAATCTTTGTGTTCGTCTTTATCGTTTCAAGATAGCGTTTGTTCTGCCTTCTGCTAACCCATTTGAGCAGCGTCAAGACCACAAAATACTCCACTAATTATGAAAATAAATAGCTTGTGACCAGCGTATTAGTAGCAAGCGATTAATCTTGACGATATTATTAACTGTGCTATTTTCTAATTGGCGACACTTTTGGGGCCTGTCTGCCAATCATCAAAGCGTCTTGTTGTCTAGCCAAACGCACTTTGTGTGCAAAGATTAAGTAAGGGTAGAGGTGTCTAATGCATGAAACAAGGTTACAGCGTCACACAAAATCTTTCAAGTTTAGGTGGCTCACAGGTGCCATATATAAACCGAAGCACTCACTCAAAGCCCCAGAGAAGCGGCGTATGCGAAAACCCATAGCAATTATTATAGCTTTAGCCATAGCGACGCAGTTATCATTTCCTATTATCGGCTCCGCGTCAGGAAGCTATGTTGGGATGGCTGTTGCTGAAAACGCAGTAAATGTAGCGACGGATACCGCAACCATTCCCGGTCGTCCTAATGTTATTTCGGTTACCTATCCTCAAGGTTGGAACATGATCGCAGTGGGTGATAATGTCAAAGATGCCGCTTTAGACAAGAAGCTCTTTACCTACGATTCGCAAAGGGCACGCTACGCACTCGCTGATACCACGGTGGCCGGCCAAGGCTATTGGGCTTACTTTGCAGAAAATACAACCTTAACCATGGCAATGAGTCAATCGACCAGGTTCTCAGTAAGTCTAAATGCCGGCTGGAACATGGTTGGCAATCCGTTTGGCCACGATATTACAGTACCATCAGGCTATGAGGGGTATACTTACGAGTCATCAACTAATTCTTACCAAGCGACTGACGTTATTCCAAAAGGTTATAGCATTTGGCTTTACGCAAAGACGCCAACTACTCTAGGATTAGAAAACGAGGCTGTGGCCAAGCCAATCGATGAAATAACAGATCCGGTTAACGACGATAACGCTGCTGATGGGACAATTTCGCACGATGATGGTGTGGCGGAGGAAACCGGTGGCGGCCAGACTACAGGTGATTCAACAAACGCTAACGATTCAACCGGTGATAATCAGACAACGACCGGCGCGACGATAAGTGTTGCGGATTACGGTGCGAAGGGCGATGGGGTTACTGATGATACTAGGGCACTTCAATCGGCTATTGATGCACTGCCGACCGATGGCACGCTAGTTGGTGAAACCGACAAGTGGTATCTAGTCAGCTCGATTTATCTTAAGTCGAACATGACCTTGGAAAATATAAGATTATTGGCGAAACCTACGCATGAACAAAACATACTGCAGAGCGTTGTTAATATCGGTAAGGTTTACGATACATCGCTCAAGACGAACATAACTATTAGTAATGTCGAAGTTAACGGCAATCGCTCAAAA
>JASEGT010000087.1 GCA_030018005.1 Actinomycetota bacterium | reverse complement strand
GTGCGAAAGTGCTACGACATAAGATTCGGCCGGTATCACAGCGTGGCGCCGCCGCTAGTTCGACCTGTGAAAGCCGATTAAATCATTATACCTGTTTTATCCACCCTATGCTGCCTTTTTATCGACTCGCATCGGGGATTTGCGGCTCGCTCGCGCGCTTGTCAACGTCTCTCATAGCGCATAACTCGTAGCTCAGCCCATTAGCCTGACGGTCAGCGCTAATGGGCTGAGCTACGATTGATTAAATTGCTGGTTGTTAAGTCGTTATTTTGCGGTGTAAGATCCCGTGCGAACAAACTTTAGGGGACATGAAAAGGGCGGCTAGCAGTGATGAGGTTTGAAAAAGGTTAAGGTCGCTTCTCCTCCAGATATCGCTCGATATCCTTTAAGCCGCGATCGGCCTGGCATTTTACTAGTGCGTCATTGAGAAGAGATTGCATTTTTTCGTGCGTATAGATGATTTCGTGGAGCAGGTATTTGATTCTATCTAGTTTTTGGTTTTGGGCGTCTGCCCAGGCATCGTAGTCGCTCATAGCAATATATTACCAGAATATACCAAAAAGCGCTACCCAAACTAGCGCTTTTAGTATTCGATTGCCGGCGACAGCCATACGTTCGGCTTATCTCGCACCGAAGGCGGGGCATCGGTTATAATGCGTTTAAGACAAGCGGCAAGAACTAGCAGACATTAAGACGACAGGAGCGAAGATGCAGCCCGGCGGGATAAATGTTACCGGCGCAAATGCCCCGATATTCGTAAAAGCACTAGCAGGAAACGCCGACTTAAGCATGCCCCTCAAGCAGGGAGATATCGTGCGCGCAAAGGTCATGGCGTTCTCCCAGGGTAGCGCGGTATTAAACATCGGCGGCATGAAAATTCCTATATCTACGCAGCTGGCGATGCGTGCGGGTGAGGTGTTGACGCTTATGGTCATGGAGCTAAAGCCGGACCGGGTCGTGCTTAGAAGACTCGATACAGCAAGCGAAAAACTCGCGGACGTCAAGTACGGCAAGGAAGAGCTGGCGACGCATCTTTTGAGGCAAACCGGCCTGAAGGGAAGCGAGCTGGCTCGAGCGGTCGAGATTCTCGTCGGCGAGAAGGTCGACACCGGGCGAGGCATCGACGACTTACTGCGAAACATCTCAAGGTTCGAAGGCGAAGGCAAAGCCGGCACCGAAATGGAGCGTTTACTTAACTCGATTCGAGCCGCCGTGGCCCGCCCGGGGAGCAGCGAGACTATCGAGGCAAGGATAAAGGCGTTTGTCCGGGCAATCGACAGTGAAGCCGAACTCTTGCGATATCTCGAGGGGAATGAGGGTAGTTTGGACAACCTTAAAATCCATCTACTCGAAGCAAGAGCGGCGCTCCAACTTGGTGTCACTGCTGAGCGGTCCGAATTGTTTTCCGGGCTGCGCTCGTCGATCCAAAAGATGCTCGACCTGATTACTTCGACAAAAGTGTTAAACCTTCCGGTTGATACACAGGTCAAAGAGGTTATATATATACCGCTGCCGGTTCAGATAGGGGATGGGCTCGGAACGGCCGAGATTCGCATCGACCAGCGGCCCGCAGCAGACGGGGACGAAGGACGCGGTTCCCGGTTTTCAATCGGGTTTTCGCTCGATATGCCGTCGCTCGGCAAAACGCGAGCCCTGTTGGAAACGGCCGACAGTTATGTGAACTTCTCCATCTTCATTGAAAACATCGAAGCGCTCGTCGGTATCGACAGCCGGCTGCAAGAGTTGAAGACATCGCTGGAGACCCTGGGCTATACGGTCGGGAGACTCTCGGCGGCAATGCTGCCTGCGGAAGAGGCGACCAGGAGCCTGGTTGAAGAGAAAAAGAGCATCAAGCAAGCTGGAATAGATGTGAGGGCATAATGGCCAAGGGCGGCAAGAGGGACGAGAAGAAAAAGGCGATTGCGCTAGGCTATGCGGCCGACAAAGACAGCGCACCTAAGGTGTTGGCTAGGGGCTCAGGGCTGGTTGCGGACCGTATCATGGAGCTGGCTAAGGAAAAAGGGGTCACGCTCTATGAAGATGCCGCGCTCGTCGAAGCGTTGAGCGCAATCGATATCGGCAAAGAAATCCCCGAAGAGCTCTACAAGGTCGTCGCCGAAGTCCTGGCGTTTATTTACGCACTCGATAACCACGCGGCGCGCGCCGCTCGGAGATAGATCGGCTTTCCAAGCTCTATAGTGCACTCTCGCGCATCCTACGCATCAGCTCATCGTGTTCGAGCAGGCCGTCTTGTGCCCCGATGCTTCCGACCACCGAGGCCGCATTTATTGCAGCCATATGCATGGCGGTTCGGATATCACGGCCCATGATTATCGCGGCCACAAAGGTCGAGCCGAATGAGTCACCCGCTCCGGTCGGATCGACTATCGTGTCGCTCAAAGCTTCCTGGAAATGGATAGCCCCGCCGTCGCTCGCGCAGCTTCCTTCGCCGCCGCAGGTCAAGACGACTATCTGTGGGCCGGTCTTTAGGAGTTCGCTTACAAGCGTGCGGTTGTCATGGTGCGCAAAGCCCGGGTCTCTCGTTTTTAATAGATGGAACGCCTCGGAATGGTTGATTATCAGGATATCGAGCTTCTCAAGGATTGGCGCCATATACCCGAATCCCTGCTCGAGTTGGCCGAGGCCGGGGTTGTTCGCGACTTTGATCGAATTTTCTTTGGCGAAGTCGACAAGGCCGGAGAGAAGTTCGGGCGCTTGTCTGGAAATCGGACTAACATACAGCCACGATGTGTCTTTGAGTTTAGTCCAGTCTTCGATTCTAAGGTTGCGATTCGCCCCTGAATAGAAGAGGACGGTCCGGTCGCCTACGCCCTCCGGCAGCAGGATGACGGAAGTGCCTGTTCGGAGCGAGTCGTCTATGTTGACCAGGTGGGTGTCGGCCCCCTCGTCGGCCAGTTCGACGATGATTTGCTCGCCCATCTCGTCGCGTCCGACATTGAGATACGGCGCTACCTTAAGTCCGAGGCGCGCCAGAGAGGTCGCCGTGTTGCAGGCACCGCCGCCGTCGGTAAAGTGCGCCTGCTCTATCGATACCTTTGCCCCGACAGGAAAAGCGAGGAGCGCTTTCTCGAAGATAGAATCATCGGGTATGATTTTGCCGCGGCCGGTCAAGAAAAAGATATCCCTACTCGCGCTGCCTATTGTTATAACGTCCTGCATTATATCATCGCCCTTCACTGTAGTCTGCTTTGTTCGCCGTGCGGTTCGGTGCGCTATCGCATGATGCTTTAGCGCATGCTTTATAGAGAGGCTACCACCTGAGCCGCGCCCTATCAAGGCAGGTGAGTGCTCTGCTCTATTTGCGACGACCCGGAAGATCCTCGAGTACGCCCTTGAGTTCATGCGGGGTCTCGACGGCGGGGAGGCACGCCCGGCCGATGCACGGGTAGATTAGCGGATGCTTCTCCGCCGGATACCCCAGACCTTCGACTACCTCGTAATCCCTGACAGGGTCGAGAATCTTTATCGCTTTGCCAGGCATATAGGCTTGAAACGCCTCGCGCAGCAGCTCTTTGGCTCCCGGTTCTGTCCCGGTCGTGACAACGGTCAAGACCACCGGCTGGGTCAAAAATTCGTCTACCGCCAACACAAACAGGGCGAGAGCGGTAATTGGGGTAGACGAGCCCAGCTCGAGGTTGGTTAGTAGCTTGCCGACCATCTCTTCGTAGCTGGAGTCGTCGCCGAGGTAGGATAATCGATAGAGTTGCCTAGCCAGCAACGCGTTTTCTAATACCGGGGTGGTCTTGACGGCCAGCGCTCCAAGGTGCGGCTCGCCGCTTGTATCAGAGCCGTCGGCGAAAGTGCCGTCGTTGTTTAAGAGCGCCCTTTCACAGATACCGGCGAGCGCCGTAGCGCCGTCCAGGTATTTATGCGTACCTGTAACACTGTAAGCATCGAGCAGAGCCCCGATTGTGCCGGCTTGGCTCGCTATGCGGCCGAAGAGATGAGCTTCGCCATCGAAGTAATGGGCCATGCCCGCCTCATCTGAAAAGCAGGTCTCCATTAAGAAGTCGAGCGTGCGCAGCGCGAAATCACGGTAGGCCTCGTCGCCGAGGACTTGATAAGCCTCCAGGTAAGCCGAGGCCATCGCCGCGTTGGTGTCGACGTAGATGACGGGGTCGATGAAGGGGGGTTTGTGCTTGAGGCGCTCATCCGCATTGAGCTTGTAGAACTCCTCGCTGGCGTCCTGGCTGCCCGCGAAGCCCCCGTTTTCCTTGTCGGCGAAGTATTTGTCGATGAAGTCGAGCGTCTTTACGGCGATATCGCGGTGCCTGATGTTGCCGGATACCTGATAGCCGCGGAGGTAGTCGAGGATGAGCGCCGCGTTGTCTCCGAGCATCTTCTCGTAGTGCGGCTCGCTCCAATCGCTCTCGGTCGAGTACCTGAAGAAACCGCCCCACTCCTGGTCGAAGAGGCCGCCATCGGCCATCCCGGCGAGCGTTCGCGATGCCATCTCCAGCAAATCGGTATTGTTTTCGAGGTAAGCGCGCCTAAGCAGCAGCTCTGTTACGGGCGAGTTGGGGAACTTGGGCTTATCGGAGAAGCCCCCATGCTTCGCATCGAAGGTGCGCTGCAGCATATCCAAAACGTCGCCCACCAGGCTCTCATCGAGGTTAAAATGCGCGGCCTCCTTCATCGACGCGGCCTGCAGAATCTGCTTGCGCTGTTCTTCGGCGGCCTCTTCCAGGCGGTCGCGGTGCTCCGCATAGTAGTCGGCGACTTTTTCGAGGAGCGATATGAACTCTTGCGGCGGGATGTATGTCCCCCCGCTCATCGTCTCGCCGTTGGTCGTAAGAATCGCGGTAGTCGGCCATCCGCCCATTAAATAGCGCTCCTGGATATCGGGGCGCTTGTCGGCGTCGACCCTGACGGGGATGTAGCGCTCATTGATTATCGAGATAATCTGCTCGTCGGAGTAGGAAGTCTCATCCATCACGTGACACCAGTGGCACCAGACCGCCGACAACGATAACAGGATGGGCTTCTTCTCGCCCTCGGCGCGCTCGAAGGCCTCCGGCCCCCAGCTCAACCAGTTGATGGTGTGGGCCTTATTGGGATTGGGCGAGAAGCGAAATTCCGGCGTCGTGCTCCCGGGTTGCGGTTTTGGAGAACTCATATAATTCGACCCTTTCTTCAAATAATAATCTACCGGTCTTTCTACGCACCGTAACCTTTCTTTGACATCCTTTATATATAACCACTCTAGCCGGCCTCTGAACGCTCGTCCTCAGGATATGCGTCGACGCAAGTAGGCAGTCCGGCATATATGGTCGGATACTTTGGTCTAAAGCCCAGCTCGTCGCGTGTTTTAGTAGTGTCCGCCGCAAAGTTGGAGAGGCTAAAATTCAAGACGTCGCGGTTGATGATCGGAGTTGTCTTGTTTATCGCGGCCCACGCTGTCGCAAGCGATGCGAAGCCCTTGAAGAGCCAAACCGGAGCGGTGCGGGGTCGCGGCACTTCCATGAGGTCGGCCAGCTCATAGACGAAATCCTTAAAGCGCACGGGGCTGTCGTCCGCGACGTTATAGACCTGGCCTGAGGCGCGCTCATTTGAGAGCGCCAGGAGCATCCCTTGAACGACATCTTCGACGTGAGCGAAGTGGGCTAGGTTATTACCCGACCCCGGGATACGGTAAAGACCGGCTTTCATAAATTTCTTGAGTGTCGTTATCAGTCGAATATCGGGGCCGTAAACCGTCCCGAGCCGCAATATGGTCACTGAGAGCTTATCCTGTTCGGTCAAAATGTGCAGGTGTTGCTCGCAGAGTCTCTTGTAGAGCGCGTGAAAGCTGGTGGTCGCCATTGTGGCAGACTCGACACCCAGCGGGGGAGACGGGGTAACGTGCGGGCCCAGGACCAAGGGAAAGCTCGGGAAGATAAAGCGCTTGACGCCCTTTTCGACGCACTCGTTTGCGACATTAATGGTCCCCTCGTAGTTGATTATGCGCAGCGTCTCCTCGGCGTTTACGACGAAGAAGGCCGCGGCGAGGTGGTAGGCGGCATCCATGCTGTAAGCCGCCCCGTTGAGTGTCCCTGGGTCGGTGATGTCACCGACAAAT
>JASEGT010000086.1 GCA_030018005.1 Actinomycetota bacterium | reverse complement strand
GCAAGGATACATTGTTAATCATTATAACGGGCGGGTTCTGGGTTTCTTTAGGATAAAGAGCAGCTAGCCGTTCTTACCGGCACATGGCCGGCCGTATGGGTGTTCGAGGTTAATATGATATATGGGCGTTCAGCGACGATTCAATCAAGCTCTACATACCTATCCGATACGCGCTCCCAGCGGCGGCACCGCCGCGCGACCGAGTGTTTAAACGCGTCGAATAACCGGTGCTCATCGAATTTCGCCTCGGGAAGAACTTCCTCGACCGCCTCTTTCAAGCTGGCTTGGATAGAAGCGTGAAGTTGATTTATGATCTCGTCGATTCGGATTCGATACATTCGGCGCTCTCCTTGCTGTTCGCGCATTTGCTGTCCGAATCATAACATAAGCTGATGCCGTTTAATATAAAAGGATGGGATGCTGCGCCTCCCATCCTAAAAAAGCTCTCTTTTTATTGCCATGCCCAGCATGCGACGTTGTATTCTAGTAGTGGTAAGCCAGCTGCTTATCCCTTCCAAGAAGCTCGTTGATCTCATCCATTCGCATCGTAACATGGATTAGTGCTTCTTTGGCCTGCCATACCTCCGGTGTCACACAAAGCCCTTCACAATCGTGCCGGCAACGTAGCTCTCCTTTGAGCTCTTTTGCTTTCTTCTCCAGCTCTTCATATTCGTCGAGCAGTTCCTGCGTGTTCACTGCGTTCGCCTCCCGGCGCGTTTTTGCGCGAGCCGAAGCCGCGGTAGACGCGCCCAAAAAGTAGCTCCCTTGCTAGGGGAAGCCCTTAAGATAAGTTTACATAATATTCTAGTTAAATGCCATAAAATCCTACCGCAACGACTCCGCTATTCTATCCAGTATGCGCAGGCCACGCACTGCATGGGCCTGTTCTACATGCCATGATTCGCAGATTGCCTATGACGTTGTACTTAGAATCGGCCTTTCATGAATTAACATACGCTTGGTTGCAGTATAGGCGCATGAATGCGAATGGGGAATGGGGAGGCTTCGCCTCCCCACCTGCTTCGCGCGATTTAGATTTCGTTTATAGTCGTGCCTGTTAGTACTTTACATCTATCTTATCGCCCATCTTGCTCTTGACCTCATCGAGTTTTGAGGTCACTTCGATTAGCTCTTGCCTGAGGGCATCTATTTCAGGTCCGGTACAGGCCGTTACATAACTATGCATCATATCCTCAATTTCATGCGCCCTTCTGACTAGAGCCCCGGCATCTTCGAAAACCGCATTCTCAGCCACTATTACACCTCCTCGATTTTTGTGCTTCGCCAGCCCCTTAGTATCTGCTATTCATGTCCTTATATACCCACCTGTGACTTCCTCCAAAACCCCAACCCGACAAACCGGCACTGGCGCGTATAATAAAATCGCGGTTTCCGAGACTGCCTGCGCGCTTAGTCGCGCGACGGACGAGTTCATCAAAGCGCCCGCTTTCACGCCGGTCTCTAAAACAGCGCTCTCACGCAAAAGACTGCCGCGCCATACTTATAAGCTGCGGCAGTCATTTGCATAAATTCTTCAATATCGCTTCCTAGTATTCTACTTCGGGCTCTTCCTCAAGCTCCTCCTTTAACTGATCCATCCTCAGTGTGAGGTCGATCAACTCTTCTCTTAAGTGCAGTTCCTCAGGGGTATTAACCCGCTCCGGAAGCGAGTGCATCTTCTCCTCTATCTCGTGAGCTTTTTCCTTAAGCTCCTCGAACTCCTTACGAAGTGGCATCGCCGTCATCACGTCCGCCTCCTTTCTTTTGTTGAATATCCGGCAATAAAAAGCCGTTCATTTTACCGGGTCGCCCGCGTCCTGAACACGCGTCGCGATTATATGCGCGACAGCCAACTGCCGTTGTTCGAGCCCGAGCACGAACCCGTCAGTCTCTATCTCTCCGCCCCCATCGTGAATCAAACCCGCATAGCGACTGAGCGCTTTATCGATACAGTTCCAGGGACAAGCGCTATCTTTATCACCACTGTTCTCGATCCACTCAGCTCAGCAGCTATCTCACATCAAGACCAGCGAGAGAAGCGTGAGTGTTAATCGCCATTTTCACCTGTGTAAAAAAGAGCAAGTAAGGGGAAAAACTACGAGTGGTTGAATTTGACACTATCGCTGCTAGGGACAGTTCAGGTTTTAACTTGCGGGACAATCATGGCATAATTACTTGCACACCACTAGAGTTAAGGATGCCCGGGAAATACCAGGTGCGAAGAAAGGCGAAGATGTGTCATTAAAGGATGAGGTAAAAACCCTTCTTGAGAATAAGGAGTTCGAAAGACTGGCGGAGATGGCAAAAGACAAGCAACGCGTCGTGCGATATCTCTTGTCTTTTTTATACTCGACCAACGACCTCCTGCACTGGCGCGCGGCGGAGGCTCTTGGAGCGGTGGCCGGCAGGCAGGGCTCGGATAGCTCCGACTCGGGCCGCAATATCCCCCGGCGCTTGATATGGTCGCTGATGGAAGAGTCCGGAGCGACGGCCTGGCCCGCGCCCGAAGCGCTCGGTGCGGTCGTCTCGTCGCGCATCAGCGTCTATCCCGACCTGGCGCCGATAGCGCTCTCTTTTATCGAAGACCCGGTCTTGAGCCGGGGCGTCCTCTGGTCGGCGCGAAAGATCGCCGAAAAACGACCCGATCTGATAGCCGACTCGATACCGAAGGTGATGGAATTGTTGGACAGCGCCGATGCGACACTCCGCGGCCATGCGGCATGGGCACTGGGCGCGATGCGCGCCGCCGAAGCTCGCCCGGCTCTCGAAAAACTGACCGGCGACGCAGGCGCGCTGGCCATCTACGAAGCGGGAGAGTTGGTCGACACCACCGTCGGCGAGCTTGCAAAATCGTCTCTCAGGGAACTCGCACGCGCTGGAGCCCGCTAATCTCATTGATTCAAAACCGCTGGTAGGCTAAAGTAAGAAGACGAGTTACCGGAAGGAGAATGACCTTTGTCCGTCAAGGATGAGATAAGAACGTTTTTGAGCGACAACGAGCTGGATAAGCTGGTTGAGCTGGCATCGAGAGAAAAAAGCACGATTAGGCAGCTGACCTCGTTCCTCTATAACGAAGACGAATTGTTGCGCTGGCGCGCCGCCGAGGGCTTCGGGGCCATCGCCAGAGACCCCTATATTTTAAGCGTCGAGAAACTCCAAACGATTATCAGCCGCTTGACTCTGAATCTCGAAGACCGCTCTGGCGGCAATGCCTGGAGCTCCATGGAGGCGGTAGGCGCGATTATAGCGGCGCGCTCCTACCAGCTCGAAAACCAGATACCGAAGCTCTTCTCCTTTATTCACGACGCGAGATTGTGGAAGGGTCTGCTCTGGTCGGTGCGGAAAATCGGCGAGCAGAATCCAAGCCTGCTGCAAAACCGCTTACACCTGGTAATCGGACTCTTGCGCAACCCGAGCAACACGACTCGCGGGCACGCCGCCTGGGCGCTCGGGGTCATCGGGGATGGTGACGCGATTGAAATACTCGAGTCGCTCCAGAAGGATACAAGCCGTATCCGCATCTATGACGAGGGAGAGCTGCTCGATATTACCGTGGGCGAGCTGGCAAAACAATCCCTCGCCGAGATAAAAGCCGGCCCGCAGCACTTCAAGCCGCATTCCCTGGGCAAGAAACCGCTTCGCGCATCCGGGCAACCACGCGCCGCAAAACGCTCGTCTGCTATACGGCGTCGACCCGCGCAATAGGGTCTCCGCGCTCAAACCTTATATACGATGCCACAGGGGCGCGTGCGGCACACGGGCCGCCGGCAGATTCTTATCCCTCTCGATATCAATTGCTCGCAAGAGTACGGGGATCGGGGTTTTATGGAAAGAGCGGCTTTGGGTAGCGGGTTATCTGTGTTGAGTGGTTAGTGTTTCTATCCTGACCGGAGCGGCAAATCAGTAGCCGGGGGCAGGCAGGTAGCTTCGATGTCGGCTACGCTTAGAGCATTGCGCAGCGGATCTTTTTTGTAGAAAACACCTTGAAAGGCATGGCCTGGTTGCCAGCTGTTTAAGAACCCGCCCGCATTCACAGGCTCGATGCCGAGCACGCGCCGGCCCTCCTCTGTCGCCATTCGCAGCACCTCGCACCGCGGGATGCCGGCCGATACCAAATGCTCTATCTCTTCATAGATAGACTCGCCGTGCTCGACGCCGACCGCACCCGCATCGGTGCCGACCGCAAGCCTCGCCCCCGTATCATACGCACGCGCTATTTTTAGCTTATGGTCATCTACCGTGCGCTTGATCACATCCAAACCCGCGCCCGGATGGAGCAGTTCCGGACGTGCCAGAAGATTCGCCAAGGGCGCAAGTGTCGGCACCCACACGGTGCCCCGCTCCGCCATCAACTCGATAGTTTCGGTCGCGATAAAATAACCGTGCTCGATGGTGTCCGCGCCCGCGCGAACCGCGATATCGACGGCTTCGGGGCCGCTCGTGTGGACCATCACGAAGAGCCCCTTCTCGTGGGCATGCTCGATAAGAAATGTCATTTCATCGAGTGTGAATTGCGCCGGTCCGACCTCGCCGAAGCGCTCAAAACTCACCAAGCCCGACTGGCATATCTTTAAGTGCTGGGTATACTCTACGGCTTCGTCGAGCTTGGCGACGCCTTCATCGAGATTACCAAGACCCGGCCCCAAAAACTCTCCGTAGCACCCCTTTTTGTGAAGCGCGTACCCACACGCGACGACACCGGGACCGATTATCGCTTCTTCTTCGACCATGCGCCGTGCCCTTAGACCTATGCCGGCTGCGTCGCCCCCGTCACGCACAAAGACAATGCCTGCTCGAACGTACGCTCCGAGCCGCTTAGCTACGCTTGTCATCGTGACCGCTTCATCCTGCCAGCCGTCGACCGCCTCCCGTAGATCGACCGCGTTAAGGGCGAGGTGGACATGGCAATCGACGAGACCCGGGGTGAGATAGCAGTCGCTCATGTCCATGCGGGCCGGGCTAGGCTGCGCCATCAGCCGTGGATCGGGCGTTTCCGGTGCGATATCCCGCACGCCGGTTATGACACCACCGTCAATGATGAACTCTGTCGGTCTCCATTCGTCTTCCGTTTCCCTGAATACCTGAACACGCAGTATTAAATCAGGTTCCGTAGTCCGCACGCTCGATATCTCCTCGCATTTCTCGCGTTTAGCGACATTATAAGAGCGGCCGTTAGCTAAAATTGGCCGCCCATCATAATATAATATAGCATGCCGCCGGAGCCGCCGACACGGCAAACCAGTGGCTTCACAAATCGACTCGCCGAGTCTTCCCGAGACTTGCTTCAGCCGATTCGGCAAACAATCTAAATCCGCAACGAAGCCGACGACGCCCTATCCGTCGTAGCCCAAGGCCTTGTAGCCCGTTTCTGCCAATTGGAGGCCCACCCACCTCTCAGAATCGCACTAACTCTCTTACCTGGTGCTGCAATCAAAAGTAGGTAGCGCGGACGTTTAGGCGACCGCGTTTATGGTAATATTGCCTCCGCTTGAGCGTAAAAGAGCAGGTAACAGCAGACGCACGTGTGGATTTTGATTTTCAAACGCAACCGATAAATGCTGACGAAAAGCACAGAGACCTTATAGAATCGGCGGCGTCCTGCTCTCCCACCCCGTTACCAGAGCAATACCATTGGCGCTGAGGGGCTTTACTTCCGTGTTCGGAATGGGAACGGGTGTTACTCCCTCGCTATAGCCACCGAAAAATATGCTTAGTGATCAGATTTATCAACAGTATTTGCGATCTGCTTCGCAAAAGCGTCGAAGTCACTAAGGTTGGTTTTGAGAAACTCGTAAACCCGCTTATTGTCGACTTTTCCGTAGAGGTGCACCAGCAAATTGCGAAAACGGGCCATGTTCTGCAGGCGCTCTTCCAATGCTTTACCTATCAGGCCATTTTCGTGAAGCACGGCGAACGTATCGGCGAAGTCCGAAGGCCTGCGGAGATTTTCTGAACTAATGATGTGGTTCGAAATATCAATGCAGCTCTCGATCGCAACTATAAGATAATACTTAGCGCTGCCAAGTTTGTCCGGATCCGATAGAAACTCATCTTGTTTGAGACCTGATAGTCTATCCAGCTGGGAGACGTACGTTTTCAGGTTTTCGAGCATCCTGTCGATTGCGGCTTTATCCACCATTACATTATCCCCTGCTTCTTCACGGATTTCAGAAAATCTTCGCGGAAACGCTCGAGATGAGGAAGGTAGTCGAAATAGAGCGCCAGCGTTCTTGTTTCAAAAGCTACCCGCGCTTTAT
>JASEGT010000085.1 GCA_030018005.1 Actinomycetota bacterium | reverse complement strand
GGGTAAACGCACCGATACCCATCATAATAAGGTCGCCGGTCTCGCGTGAGGTCATCATTACCTTCTCGAGAGTCTTGGCTTTTTCCATCTCTTGTTGCAGCTCGGCGCCGCTGAGCAGTAGCGGTTTTAAATCACCGCCACCATGTGGGGGAACTAATCCTGCCATTTTACCTCCTTATACTGGTAGACGCTATTGATATTGGACGTTGGACACAGTTTGAAAATCAATGGTGCAAGCTCTTTCTGCGGTTCCTTCTCTAAGGTTGGAAATACCCAAAAAAGCAGATTGCCACCTGAAAAACCGAAAATTAACAAAAGACACCCCAGACAATATATGCCCGAAGCCGATAAAGCTTGAACCTGCTGCATTTAATCCGAAGGATTTGCGCGCCCATGGTGGACGACCTCCGGTAATGTGACCGCTACGAGTATGTAACAATTGTTCCAATTAGCATATCATTTAGGAATTTCTTTGTCAAGCTCATAGCAAAGGCATGTTGCCTGAGAACCGCGTCGAAGGAGGGATTGAATTGCGAGGATATCGAGCCGTTCTAGAACGACGCCTAAACACCGAATTGCTTCGAGCCGCTTTCGCTTGATTCAGTAAATATTTAATACTCGCAAAGTATTGCAATAACCGTCGATTGCGAACAAAAGGAACTGATGGTTGTTTATTGACAGCGAATTGAGCCCTTGGAATAGACCCACGTATATATACATAAAAGAAATAGGTGATAATACCTAGAAAAGCATTGACGAAACCACTGATGCGAGTATAATCCAAAGAAACAATTGTTACAAACCCGGTGTTCATTAGAGACGTAGTGACGATCTACGGACCCAGACCGCGATTTTCTGTTGTAACTCTGCATTGGGCCCGCAGACCAGAGGCTTGGTTATTAGATCTATCTAACCATGCGATCTAGTATGCCCAGGACATTCCATGCCCAGGACATCTCTTGAAAATTTACAATCGCAGACTAAGAGAGCCGGACAGCGCTCCATAAGAAGCTGTGCCGTTAATCTCTATTAATTCAGATGCAACGCACAAGCATGCGTCACACTACAGTCACACAACACTAATAAAGGAGGTAGGTTATATGAGTGTTCCGCGACAGGTCTTCGAGGCTATGAAGGCCGGAGCTGAAGCTCATGCCAGGTGGGATTATGAAGTGTCTATGAGCATCCTGGCGAGCAAGAAGAAGATGATGATCCTTCTTCTGATGATGGTGCCGATATTCTTGATATCGGTAGCCGACGCCGCAGATATGCTGGGTTCGAAAACAGCATATTCACCGGCTTTTTATTCTATTGACGTCTTTATGGTATCGATTCTTGTAGGTTTAGCTGCTGGGTTGATTACGGGTGCGATAGGTGCGGGTGGTGGTTTTATCATCACACCGGCGCTAATGGCGGTTGGTGTGAAGGGAATCCTCGCAGTCGGAACGGATCTTTTCCACATAGCCGCAAAGGCCATCATGGGCACGGCGGTTCACAAAAAACTCGGGAATGTCTCTGTGAAGCTTGCCGCGGCTTTCTTAGTTGGAACATTTACCGGTACCTTTATCGGTGGCTATATCAACAAAACGCTTTACAATATCAGCCCCGCCTTGAGCGACACGTTTATCAGCATTGTTTACGTGCTGCTCCTGGGCTTTTTGGGTTTCTACGCGCTGGCTGATTATCTAAAAGCAAAACGCACCGGAGACACCGGCGGCGCGCACGGCGGCAGCTCTACCGCAATCAATCCGTTGTCGCAGAAAATCCAGAGCATTCACATTCCCCCGATGATAACCTTCGATGAGGACCTCGGCGGGAGGCAAGTCTCGGGAGTCCTTCTCGCGATTGGCGGTATATTTGTAGGAACACTGGCTTCGATTATGGGCGTCGGCGGTGGGTTCGTCACCTTCCCGATGTTCGTCTACATGTATGGTATCTCCACGATGACGACGGTCGGTACCGATATTCTGCAGATTATCTTTACGTCCGGGGTCGCCGGTGTCGGCCAGTATGCTATCCATGGGTATGTATTCTATACACTGGCTATGGGCATGCTTCTTGGCTCGCTCATCGGCATTCAGGTCGGAGCCCTGACGACCAAGGTCGTCAAAGGTATCCACATCAGGGCGTTCTATGCGATAACCATCATCGCAGGTTTTATCAACAGGGTCTCCGTGTTGCCTAAGAAACTCAACGAGATGGGCTATACCAGCATGCCCAACGCTATGGTCGGCTACATCGAGTTCGTCGGCAACATCTTGTTCTGGACGGCCATCGGCATCTTCGGCGTCTGGATATTCAGTAAGTTCTTTGGAAATCTTAAGGTACTGAGGTCGGAGGGATAAGCAATGGTTAAAAATAAAAACAGTCTCATCCTCGGTCTCGCTCTCCTTGTATCGTTCTTTGGCGTGTTGTTCTGGATATTTACGCCGACGTTCGGCAACGGTATGAATGGTCTGGAATTTGCCGACGATATGTTTAATAAGCTATCAAAAGGCTCATCTTACTTTGTGCAGAAGGTAGCCGAGAAGAACGAGAAGTTCGATGGTACAAACTTCGAGGTCGACATAGATTTAGAGAAGCCTGAGTTTGTTAAGAGTTCGATGATGTTGTTGGAGCACGCCGGCGCCGACGTTAGAGCCGATGGCACCAAACTCAACATCAAAGGAGACCTAGGAAAGGTGCTAGCCAGCGCGCTTGAAGACGCGGACGCGATGTACTTTAACGACGGCGGGAAAGTCGTCGCTAAGTATGGCTATGAAGACGGCCAAGCTGTCTTAGTCGCCTATAGCGAGAAGCCGGACGCGCATGCGAAGGGCGAGAAGGTATTGCTCAATAGCTGGTGGCTCACACTTAGTAAAATGGACAAAAAGTTTATAAAAGAAGGCAAGATAGCAGAGTCGAAGATAACCGGCGATGTCTTGAAAAAAGCTGTCGAGCCCGGCTACAACTACTACGGCATCGAGGCCAAGAAGGTCTCCGAGAAGGCCGGCATCATGTCGGGCCTCCTGATCTTTTACGTTATCTATACGCTGTGGTTCGGATACGCCGTTTTCTATATCTTCGACGGAATAGGTCTTTCGATGACGAAAGGTAAGAAAGTAGAGGCGTAAACCGGCTTAGCCGGATTATGTAGCCAAAGGCAATGCCGATGGCAAATAAAGAGTGAGGGTACGAGGCGCGTATGGGTCAAAACTGCTAGAACAATTCCCCATCGCGGTCACCGGGTTTGCGTTCAGATCAAAGCTCATACGCGCCTTTTTACCCAGCTTCGACATGATGCACAGGCAGTTGCCTAAGGGGGTTGAGAATCGAGAGATGACGGGTTCAGCGGAACGGGAGGCGGGCATTGCCGGTCACGAAGCCCCAGGTATACCGGAGATGACAATGCGCCAAACCTCTTGAGCGGTGTCGAAAAGCTGGGGGCCAATACCATGTGTGTCGGTTGTTTACACAAAAAGGTGGTCGTCAATATGGTTAAGAAGTGTGTGAAAGACATTTTAGTGAGTAGTTCAGAGTACCCCCATATCCCCATTGACTATTCGTTGAAGCAAGCAATTCATGTTTTCAAAAAATCGGTCATCACCGGAGAGCGGTGCATCAAACCGGTTGTCGCGCTCGTGTTCAAAGGAAACAAGATTGTGGGCACGCTTCGGATGCGCGATGTCATTAAAGGCCTAGAGCCTAACTTCTTGAAACACGCGCAAAAAGCACAAGGATTAGTTGGTGATAGGTCTGAGCTTTCGATTATCTGGGACGCGCTCTTTGACGAAGGGTCCAAACAGATTGCTGAGCGTCCCGTGAGCGAGGCGATGGAACCGATTAAAGCGATTCTTGAGCCGGGCGATTCAATCGTGAAGGCTGCTCACATGATGATCAATAACGACCTTATTATCGTACCGGTCTTGGAGAACAGGCAAAAGCTGGTGGGCATGGTGAGGATGCTCGAAGTCTTCGATGAGCTTTCAAGCAACGTATTGCGGGAATATCGGGACAATGTGATCGACTTAAAAGTAGAGGCATAGCGCCAGCGAAAACAGAGACGAGTTGTATAAAAATATATTGAGAGGCGGGGTTGTCAAACCCGGCCTCTTTCCTCGTCTGGGAATCATTCAAGAGGGAGTACGCGGGTTTACGAGGGGATAGTAACCGCGATTGTTGTGCCTCTACCGGGACCCGAATTAACGGCGAAAGTTCCACCGGCGAGTCGGGCGCGCGTCTGCATACCATCGATACCGAGCTTTCCGAGACGAGAGAATTCACCGAGACTGGCGGGCATCTCGAAACCTTTGCCGTTGTCTGCCACAGTGATTTTGGTTTCATCGTCGCCGAACTCTATCGACACGCGGGCCTCCGTCGCATCGGCATGTTTGACCACGTTTCGCAGTGCTTCCTGAACGATTCTAAAGAGCGCTACCTCTATCTCCGGGGCGAGCCGGTGCTCGTTGCCGCTCACCGCAAGGTTTGTCTCGATGTTGTCCTCAATGGTCAGTTGTTCGGTGAGCCATTCAACAGCCGGGAGGATGCCTAAGTCGTCGATAATTGACGGGCGCAAGTTACGGCTTAGCTGTCTAATATCGTGAAGCGTGTCCTTCAGTTGGCCGTGGAGTGCCCATAGAAAGCTTAGCTCTTCTTTCGGCAGGTTGGTTCGGCCTTCACAAAATTCTTCGAGCTGGTGGAGGCCGGCGATTAGGTCTTGTGCCGCGCTGTCATGGAGGTCGCGAGAGATACGAAGCCGCTCATCTTCATGCGCCTTAGTGATCTGTTCAAGGTAAAACTGCTGGTTCTCCTGCATTCTTACCTCGTTGGTGATATCGCGGCCGATAAACTGGAATCCATCGGGGTGCCCGTTTGTCGAAACCAGATTTGTTGTCACTCTGATAAATGCGGTTGAACCATCCTTCTTGATAACGGATTCCGTGTATGGCAGTCGCTCCTCTACGCCGCTTAAGAGCTTGGATTTTATCGTTCCCGAGTGGATTTGGCTGTCTTCCAGTAAAAAATTCTTGCTCGTTGTCCCGATAAGTTCCTCGAGGTCGTAACCGAATAGTTGGGAAGCAGCGCGGTTCGCGGCCGTGATTCTTCCACAAAGATCCTCCACCCATATTGCCACGTGCGTGTTTTCGAAAAGCGTGCGATACTTCATTTCCGACGTTTTAAGTTGAACCGAGGACAGCTCCTTTTCGTGGAATAAGCGGGAATTATCGACAGCGATTCCAATTAGGTTTCCAAGCGCCGAAAGGAGCCTTATTTCAGGTTCCTTGAACGAGCGCTCGGTTCGGGTCGCAATGCACAGTGTTCCGATAATCTCGCCGCGCGCTATAAGCGGTACGCTCAACTTCGCCCGCAGTCCTTCTTCAAGGGTTACAGGATTGCAGAATTCCGGCGTGTCTGCGGTATCTTCGGTAGCAATCGGTCGCCCTGTCTTGGCGACGATTCCGCATAAACCCTCACCGAGGTGCATACCATCGAGCGCCAGCGCTGATTCTGGTTTTACACCGTCGAAGTCGACAATGCGCAGGTCCTGAGTCAATTGGTCGAGAGAGAAGACCAGCACCACTTCGACCTGCATGATTTCTTTGACCATAGAAATTGCGGTATGCACGACGTTTTTTATATCGAGCGATTGGCTTAAGATGGCGGCGAATGATTTGATAACCGCGAGCTGTCGCTCTTGTTCTATGGTCAGTTGGACCTTGGTGTCGAGTTGCTGCTGCGTGTTCTCAAGTCGTTCCATCGTCTGTGCAAGATGTTTTTGCTGCTTGATGTTATGCCTGGCCCAGATCGGCGCGGAAGCGCCGATGATCGTGACCATAAAGGTCTCGAGGAGTGCGGTCGGGACGCTTGTAGCTATAAATATGGCTCGCGGTAGCATTGCCGTCAGAGCAAGAACAAGCGCAATACCGCCGCCACGCGGGCCGAACATAAAACTGCTCAAGATAATCGGTATCAGGTAGAGAATGCGGTCTATGGTATGCCTGGTTATGCCGAGCTGCTGGTCGGGCAGCAAGAATATACCATAATTGGTCAGGTTGTTATAATGATGCATGGTAATGAGGATAAAAATGAACGCAATCGACCAGAACTGGGGGCTAGTCAGCAGTCCTGATCTTGGGTTTTGTCGAAGCGGTTGGTTGGTTTTCACGACCGTACCTCCCGCGCCCGTAACACTTTATTCGAGCGCGAAGATTGCCTCCTTTAGCGCAAATATCACAGCTTCAGTCCGCGAACTCACATTGAGTTTGTTGAAGATATGCCCGAGGTGGGCCTCGACGGTTCGAACGCTTAAGACAAGCTCGTCCGCTATCTCGCGGTTGCTCTTGCCCTGGGCGGCAAGGCGAAGCACCTCCACCTCGCGCTCGGTAAGCTTCTCAAAGGGCCTATGCTCGTCGTTTTTGGTGGTGCCGCGAAATCTCTGCATGAGCTTTCGGGCAACGGTGGGGTGGAGCACCGAGTCTCCC
>JASEGT010000084.1 GCA_030018005.1 Actinomycetota bacterium | reverse complement strand
GCTGACCGTGCCTGCGGGACACCCTCAAAAACACCATTAAAAAAGTCGCGCGTTATGCTTATAATAGAGTAGGACAAATCGTGCGGAGAAAGACCTATATCACGAGGGAGGAGATGCGCATAGTGCGAACCGAAGAGAATATAGCACTGGACAACGCCGAAGAGCTCATCGAGGAGACTCTGGAGAAATACGATAAATACGTCAATCCGGGCTTTGCCCGGTTGATGAGGTTTCTAGGGACGACCCTTGAGGTAAAGACCGAAGGGGTCTACATGTATGACGCGCGCGGGAAGAGGTACTTAGACTTCCTCAGCGGGCACGCCGTTTACAACCTAGGCTTCGCTCACCCGAAGGTCATAAAAGCCGTAGAAGACCAGCTTAAACTGATACCGCAGACCAGCGTGCGCACCATGCTCAACAAGCCCATGGCCGACCTCTGCGAGAAGCTTGCGAAAATTACTCCCGGCAACCTGACCTACTCGTTTCTGTGCAACAGCGGTACCGAGGCGGTCGAGGGCGCGCTAAAGCTCGCCCGCATGGCGACCGGCAAAACTCAGATAATAGCGACGCAAAACGGTTTTCACGGTAAATCGATGGGTTCGCTTAGCGCGAGCGGAAGGCCGCAATATAAGGCGGCGTTTGAGCCTCTAGTGCCGGAGTTCGAACATGTCCCGTTCGGGGACGCATCCGCCATGGAGGCGGCAGTCACCGCTGAGACCGCCGCAGTCATCCTCGAGCCCATACAGGGCGAGGGCGGCGTCATCTGCCCGCCCGACGGCTATCTGAGAGACGTGCGGCGCCTCTGCGACGACAAGGGCATCCTGCTTATCCTCGACGAGATTCAGACCGGCCTGGGTAGGACCGGCAAGATGTTCGGGTGCGACCATGAAGATATCGCGCCGGACATCATGACGCTGGCCAAAGCGCTCGGCGGCGGCGTGATGCCGATCGGCGCTTTCATAGCGACGCCCGAGGTCTTCGCTCCGTTCGAAGAGAATCCGCTTATCCATTCGTCGACCTTTGGCGGCAACCCATTGGCCTGCGCCGCTGCGATCGCGGCAATCGACGCGATAATCGAAGAAGACCTGCCCGCGCAGGCCGCCCAAAAAGGCGAGTACCTGTTGTCGAAGCTCAAGGAAATTCAAGCGAAATACCCGGACTTGATTGTGGATATCCGCGGGAGGGGCCTGACCATCGGGGTAGAGTTCGCGGATGAGGGTTTCGTCGGGGGCACGATATACACGCTTCAGGATAGAGGGATACTCGCGCTTCACATGCTCAACAACCCGAAAGTCATCAGGCTTCAACCGCCGTTGATAATCGGCTATGACCAAATCGACTTCTTCCTGGAAGCGTTCGCATACTCGGCCGAGATAAATAAATCGCTTCTCACGTAAACTTTAGGAGGGTACGATATGCCGTTGATAGAAGAGACCATCGATGTACGAATGAGCGCAACGGAGCTCTTCCCGATAATCTCCGACTTCGAGAAGTATCCCGACATGATGGCGGATGTAAAGAAAGTCACCATACTGGAGCGAGGCGAGGGTTATACGGTCTCGGAATGGATAAACGAGATAGACGGACGGGTCATTAAATGGGTCGAGAAGGATTTGATTAAGCCCGAAGAAAACCGGATCGACTTTGAGCAGGTAAAAGGTGACCTCAAGACGTTTGAAGGGTTTTGGCAGCTCGACGAAGCCGGCGGTGACACCAAGATAACCTTTAGTATCTCGTTCGAGTTCGGGATACCGATGCTCGCGCCCCTTCTGCACCCGCTTCTCTCTAAGAAACTGCGGGAAAACATGAAGCAGATGCTCGCAGACATAAAAATAAAAGCCGAAGGGCAAGCCGTAGGTGTAATTGAGTAGTTTATCGGTTGGGTGGTAAGGCCCCTCGCGGGGGGAACGGCTGACGGCAATCGGTAGATCGGGTGATTGATGACTTCAAACATACCCAACATTCTTACATTTTCGAGATTATTATTTATCCCGGTATTTCTGTATGCGCTGTTTGCCGGGGATTTTGAAGCGCGATGGTTAGCCCCGCTGGCGTTCGGACTGGCGGCGCTGACCGATTGTTTCGACGGATATTTCGCGAGAAAGCTCAACCAGGAAACGGAATTCGGCAAACTGGCCGACCCCACCGTAGACCGGCTATTCGTAGCCGTAGCGGCAGTCGCGGTCTATCTTAAATTTCAGGCGGTTATACCTATTTGGCTGGTCCTAGTCATCGTCGGCCGCGATGCGCTGATGTCGTTGGGCTGGATGGCGCTTTCCCGCTACGGTGTAAAGCTGCGCGTATCTATGCTGGGCAAAACGGCGACCGGTTTCTTGATGTCCGCGTTCTTCATTCTTCTGGCCGATGTCGAGTTGAACATGTTACTCGTCCGGTCCGCAGGGCTACTCGCCCTCTATATAGGAGCGGTCCTTTCCGCAATCTCCGGTTACATTTACCTGAAAATGGGAATATCTACGTTTAGAAGCAAGCAAGCCAATTAGCGGTTTTGGCGGTTGGTCGAGGGGTAATCGCGTCTTAGACAAGCACGAGAGGGGGAGATCCGATTTGCTAAGTAGAGTCAAAATCAGCTGGCTCGGGCACGCCGCTTTCAAAATAGAGACGTCCGCAGGCATGGTCATAGTCACCGACCCGTATAACTCAAAAACGGGGTACGCGTTTCCGCATGTCGAGGCGGACATAGTCACAATCAGCCATCATCACTACGACCACGACAATGCCGAAGCGGTTGGAGGCTCACCGCAGGTCGTCGAAGCCGGCGGGAAAATTGTGATAGGAAGCACAACCATAGAAGGAATCGAATCCTTCCATGACGAAGTAAACGGAAGCAAACGCGGAGGGAATATAATATTCAAGTTTTACGTCGACGGCCTTGTCATAGTGCACATGGGAGATTATGGGCAACCTATGACTCGGGAGCAGCGAGACGCCCTGGACGATGTCGATGTTCTACTGATACCGGTTGGTGGGACATTTACGATAGACCATACGCAAGCAGCCGGAATCGTGCGAGAGCTAAAGCCTAAGATCGCAGTACCCATGCATTATAGAACAGAGGTCTCCACGATTAACATCGGCCCGGTTGGGCCATTTTTGGAATCGATGCCTATAGTGAGAAGACGAGACGCCGTCATCGAGCTATCAGCGGACGAGTTGCCTGCTGAGACGGAGGTATGGGTCATGGAGTATCTGCAGGCCTAAGATTGAGCAGGAATCGTCAAGGAGGTTGGCCAGGGGACCCTTAATGCGTAGCTGAGAAGTAGCAAATTAGATTTAACATTACGAAGATTATGAGCAAAACTATTGGGGGGGATTGACATGAAGGCCGTAGTCATGGCAGGCGGTGAGGGGACGAGGCTCAGACCACTGACGAGTAATCAGCCCAAGCCCATGGTGCCGATAGTGAACAGACCTTGCATGGATTATATTTTGGAATTATTGCGAAATCATGGAGCAACCGACGTCGTTGCTACGCTGCAGTTTCTCCCGCAGCTGATTAAAAGCTATTTCGGGGATGGCTCTGTTCATGGGATCAACCTCAACTACTCAATCGAGGAGTACCCGATGGGCACCGCTGGAAGCGTCAAAGAGGCTGAGACCTTTCTAGACGAGACCTTCATGGTAATAAGCGGCGACGCGCTAACCGATTTTGACCTCACATACCTGATGGATTTCCACAAACGAAAAGGCGCCATGGTCACTATCGCTCTTAAGCGGGTCGAGAATCCGCTCGAGTTCGGTGTCGTCATGACCGAGGAGTCCGGACAGATAGATAGGTTTTTAGAGAAGCCGACCTGGGGTCAGGTCTTTAGCGATACCGTAAACACCGGAATTTATGTGCTGGAGCCGGAGATATTCAAGCACGTTCCCAAAGGCGAGAAGTTTGATTTCAGCAAAGATCTCTTTCCGATGCTGCTTGAGCAAGGAGCGCCGCTTTACGGCTGCATAATGGATGGCTACTGGTGCGACATCGGCAATTTCGAGCAGTATGTCCAGGCGCACAAAGACATTCTCGACCTTAAATCCAACCTACAACCACCGGGCATACGGATGCGCGACAACGTATGGATTGGCGATGGAGCCGATGTCGACCTTTCGGTCGATATCTCGGGGCCGGTCGTCATTGGGCAAAACGCAAAAATCGAAGCCGGAGCCGAGCTCAGCGAATACTCGGTAATCGGCAACAACGTGCTCATGATGAGCAAGGCTCATACCCACCGGAGCATTATTTGGGACAACGCATATCTTGGGTCGCACTGCCATATTCACGGCGCGGTCATTGGCAAGAGCTGCGATATCAAGAGCGGCGTCAGGATAGAGCAGGGCGTGGTCGTCGGTGACGACTCGGTGCTCGGCGAGAACTCGATAATCAACCACGATGTAAAGATTTACCCGTATAAGAAAGTCGATGCCGGGGCGGTCGTAAACAGCAACCTTATCTGGGAATCGCGCGGCATGAGAACGCTCTTCGGAGCGAAAGGCGTAAGCGGGCTGATAAACGTCGATATTACGGTCGACCTGGCGATGAAGCTCGCGATGGCCTATGGCACCACGCTCAAGCGCGATGCGCGGGTGGTGGTGAGCCAGGATGCGAGCCGCGCGTCCCGCATGATAAAAAGGGCCATGATAGCGGGTCTAAACTCGACCGGTATTACCACGAACGACCTGCGTATCACGTCGGCCTCGGTAAACCGTTTTCTTATACAGACCGGGCAAGAGGTCGGCGGTATCCATATTCGGACGTCACCGTTTGACCAGCAGTCACTCGAAATACACTTCTTCGACACGAACGGTCTCGATATTAAAGAGGGGTTGCAACGGGACATCGAAAAATATTTCTACCGCCAGGATTTCAGGCGCGTATTCTACAATCAGATAGGCGAGACGGAGTTCCCGCAGCGCTCGATAGAGGCTTACAGGGACGCGGTCTTAAAAAGCGTGGATATAGATAAAATACAGGCGCGGCGCTTCAAGGTGGTCGTCGATTACGCCTTCGGCAGCACCGCGATTATCATGCCCCACCTCTTAGAAAAGCTCAACTGTGATGTGGTCGGCCTCAACGCTTATACTAGCGAGCGGCGCACTACGATCTCGCCCGACCAGCTAAACGCGGCTACTCAGCAGATATCGAAGCTCGTCGACACCTTCAAGGCGGACTTCGGGATTATGATAGACAGCGGAGGCGAGAAAGTCACTATCATCGACGATAGGGGTCGCATGGTCTCGCTCGACGACGCGCTTCACCTCTTCGTCTATCTTACCTGTAACTACGAGCAAAGCATCGGCAAAATCGCGGTTCCGCTAAACGTTTCGTCGGTTGTAGAAGATATCGCTAAACGCTACGGCCGAAGTGTCATCCGCACAAAGGTCAGCTCGCGCGCGATGATGGAATCGGCGCTCGACACCAACGTTATGTTTGTCGGGGCGCAGAGTGGAGGCTATATTTTCACCCGGTTCCTGCCGGCATTCGATGGCATTGTGAGCTTCTTCAAACTCATGGAATATTTAGCGGCGGCGGAGAGGCCGCTCTCCGAAATAGTCGCCGGCATGCCGCCGTATCACCTCGCGCACACGAACACTTTTTGCCCGTGGGACAAGAAGGGGCTGGTCATGAGAAGGTTGCTCGAGAAAGCCAAGGGTCATGAGGCGGAGATGATAGATGGCGTAAAAATATACAACACTGCGAGCTGGGCATTGGTCTTGCCCGACCCGGATGAACCGGTGGTACGCATTTACGCGGAGGGCAATACCCAAAAAGACGCCGACCACGAAGTGGAGAACTTCGCTGATTTCGTTAGAGAGGTAATCGAGGTCGGAGAGTAATTATTAATTAGGTTATCTAAAGGGGTGGATATGGCGGAATCCGTAATCAAGTTCGGAACCGACGGTTGGCGCGCGATAATGAACGACACGTTCATCTTGTCCAATGTGAGAATTGTAGCCCAAGCTATCGCCGATTACATCAAAGGCGAAGGTCTTGGCGAAAAAGGCATAGTCATCGGGTACGACACGCGGTTTTTTGCGGAGAGGTTCGCTCAAGAATGCGCGTCCATCATGGTCGGTAATGGTGTCCCCGTCTTTATGCCGAGAAGGGCGCTGCCGACGCCGCTCACGGCTTTTTCGATAAAGGTTTACGGGACGGCGGGGGCCATAATGTTGACCGCAAGCCATAATCCGCCTGAATACAATGGGATCAAGTTCATCCCCGAATACGCCGGCCCTGCAAGCCCTGAGATAACCGGCAAGATAGAAGGATTTATATCCCAGATAACTGCGAGTGGCCGTTTGCTCCAAGCTTCCATCCAGGGGTCTTCGCTGGTGCGCGATATCGATCCGTATACGGAATATGTGAAGCAAATTTCGTCCCTTGTAGATTTCGATAGATTGCGCCAGAAGAAGCTGCGGATCGTCCTCGACCCGATGTACGGCGCAGGGCAGGGCTTAATGGATAAAGTGCTCGCGCAGGCCGGATGCGCTGTTGATGCCATACATAACTTTCGGGACACGCTTTTCGGGG
>JASEGT010000083.1 GCA_030018005.1 Actinomycetota bacterium | reverse complement strand
GCCCCGCCTTCAACGTGCTTTTGGCTAAGATTCTATACATGCGTTGCGCCGTTTCCGGTCGCAAGAATCCCTATGTGTCTTTGCGAACCGCAGATTCGGCTATCTTTTCCAGCCACTGGGGTTCGATGAACGTAGTTTGCTCATCACACGACGGCACTGTTGCGCCGCCTATCCCGATGCCGTCAAAGGATATCGCGCTGTACGTGGGAACGGTCCTGCGTATCTCGTCAAAGACATCGGCCGCGGCCTCGTACCTCATCTCGTATCCGAGACTCGACGACAAGTCGCTTATGATTCGCCACGTATGACGACCGGCGACCGGCTCTATTGCCTGGTACAAGCGCTGAAGCCGTTGCTCGGAACTGATAAACGTCCCGTCGCTCTCGGCAAAAGTCGTCCCGGGAAGCACCACGTCGGCCTGGGCTACCGCATCGGTCAATACCGGTGCTATCGCAACCGTAAAAGTACGACCATCGCCGAGCAAACCGGCGCTTATGTCGTCATCGGCCGCAGCTATCGCGACAACGCCCCGGAGCTGGCCGCTTCTGACAGCGGTCAGCGCATCCTCGGAATCGAGCCCCTCGCCCTTCGGTAGGCTCGCACCCCACAGCTCCTTGAATCGCGCGCGCGCGGTCGCTCCATAGACAGGCTCTTGTCCCGGCAGGTATTTCGAAGAGACGCCCATTTCTATCTGTCCCTGGCTGTTTCCATAGCCGCGCAGTGCGATGATGCCCGCACCTGCGCGTGCGACATTTCCGGTCACGAGCGCCAGATTGCTTAAGAGCGCCATCTCCTCGACCTCGAGTTTATCGGCGTCGACGATTATCAACGGGTTCCTCGCCCTGACGTAGAGGTGAATAAACTCGACGACCTTGGCGGGCTTTATCCAAAACGACTCGGTCCATTTATCCATCGAGTAGGGTTGGACGTTCTGCTCAAGCACCTCAAAACCGAGTGTGCGCCGCTCCATGAAGTCCCTATCGACCAGATTGTAATTGAAGACATAATTTAGGATCGTCTGGAGCAACTCCTCGCTCATACGCTTACTCACCTTGAGCGTCATGTTCGCGAGGGCATCGATGCGCGTCGGCTCGGAGTTGACTACCACAAGCCTGCTGCCCTTGCCCACCGCATCCTTGATCTTTAAGGAAACTATCGGATAGTCGGTACAGACATCGCTGCCGAAGGCGACTATCAGGTCGCTCCGGTCTATATCCGTAAACGAGCAGGTCGACGAGTTCTTGCCAAAGCATTGCGCCAGCGCGTCGTTGACCTGCGCACCGACCGAGTTACCGATGTTGTTGGTGTTAAGAGCCATGCGCGCAAGCTTCTGCGCAAGGTAGCTCTCTTCGTTGGTCAGTTTCGGAGACGCCAGCACGGCTATCTTGTCGCTTCCAAATTCGGATTTGACCTCCTTTAAACCCATCGCCGCCGTGGTGAGCGCCTCGTCCCATGTCGCCGGCTCAAGCTGACCGTCTCGCCTTACGAGCGGGCCGGTTATGCGCTTTTTACTATGCACGAACGATAACCCGAAAGCACCCTTTTTGCAGAGATTGCCATCGTTGACCGCGTTTTTGAGCGGCGATGTGACCTCGACGACCTTCGTGCCCTTCACCCGCAAAGTCAGCGCACAATCGATACCGCACTGCGGGCAAGCCGACGGTATGTCGTCGGTCTTAAACGGGCCTGGCTTGGGCATGTTTACCTTGACGGATAGCGCGCCCGTCGGGCATGTGGAGACACACTGCCCACACGACTCGCACTGGGTCTCCTCTAGTGGTTGCCCGAGCGATGGCTGTATGAGCGTCTCGAAGCCGCGATGGACGAAACTTATCGCGCCGAGACCCATAAGCTCAGAGCAGATGCGCGCGCATCTCCCACAGAGGATACACTTATTATTATCGCGCACTATGTAGCGGTGGTCATCGGCTATCTGAAGGCGATGTTTCTCTCCGTCGAATTTTACAGCATCGACTCCATATTCGGTCGAGAGCTTTTTGAGCTCGCAATCGAAGACGTCGACGCAGCCGCACGATAGACACCGCGCCGCCTCCTGTAGGGCCGCTTCTTCTGAAAGACCCGATTCCACCTCGAGGAAGTTTAGCTTTCTCTCTTCAACGGGAATTGCCGGTAGTTTAGCTCTCGGAATTCTCTTAACCGATTCAAACTCGGCCAAGTCAATCTCGGCAAGCGTACCCTTACTTACGTTGAACGGGGTGATGGCCGCAACGACCGGCTCACGACTGAGGTATAGGCCGATTGAACGTGCCGCGCGCTTGCCGGCGCCGACCGCTTGAACGACCGTGGCCGGTCCGCTCGCGACATCGCCGCCGCTGAAGACACCCTCTATCGATGTCGCCATCGTCGCTTCGTCTATTTCGATATAGCCCCACTTGTTAAGAGCAGGCGCCGCCTCTGCGATATCGGCCGGCATGTCGAGCGTCTGCCCGATTGCGGCGATAATCGTGTCGGCCTCGATTATGAACTCGGAGCCCTCGACCGGGACCGGCCTGCGCCGGCCCGAGCTGTCGGCCTCACCGAGCTCCATCTTGACGCACTCTATGCCGGTCACGCGATCGTTCTCGGCGACGATTCTTACGGGAGCCGATAAGAAATGAAACGTCGCTCCCTCGTGCTCGGCCTCCTCGACCTCTTCGACGGCGGCCGGCATCTCATCTCGCGAGCGCCGGTATACGACCATGACCTCCTTTGCGCCGAGGCGCAATGAGGTGCGCGCCGCGTCCATCGCGGTGTTGCCGCCGCCGATGACCGCGACCCTCTCGCCGAGCACGACCTTTTTACCGAGCGCGACATCGCGCAAGAAGTAGACGCCCGGCAACACGCCGGGGTGATCTTCACCTTCGACACGCATCTTCGAGCTGGCCTGTGCTCCAAGAGCCATGAATATTGCCCCGAAACCATCCTTCTTCAGGCTGTCGATAGTAAAATCTTTGCCGCAGGCCGTCTCGAGGTGAACCGCTTCGCACATGCTTGTAATCGCGGCGATCTCTTTATCGAGGTCGGCCTTGGGCAGGCGATATTCGGGTATGCCGTAGCGCAGCATCCCGCCGAGCTGCGGGCTCGCCTCGAATATCGTCACAGAATGGCCCTCTAGTGCCAGATAATACGCGGTTGTTAAACCGGCGGGGCCGCCGCCGATAACGGCGACTTTGTGCCCGGTCGATGGTTTTACATCCGGTATAAACGGACCTTGTGTCATATCATAGTCGGCGACAAAACGCTTGAGCGCGTTTATGGCCACCGGCTCATCGACGAGGTTGCGCCGGCAATTCTGCTCGCAGAATCGCGGGCAGACCCTGCCGCATACACTCGGCAGCGGGTTCGACTCTTTAATAAGTTTAAGAGCCTCTTTATACTGCCCGTCGGCAATGAGCGCTATCTGTCCCTGGATGTCGATGCCCGCCGGGCAGGCGAGCTTGCACGGAGCCACGCAGTCACCGTAATGGTCGGAGGCGAGCAGCTCGAGGCATACCCTGCGGAGGGTAGCCAGATTATCGTTATTCGTCTGTATCTTCATGCCTTCGCTTACACGGTTTGCGCACGCCGGCACAGGCCCGCGGGCACCTTCCACTTCAACTAAGCAGATACGGCAAGCGGCGTACGGTTCAAGCCGCGGGTCGTGGCAGAGCGTCGGGATTTCCACACCGTTATGTCGGGCCGCATCGAGAATCGTGCTCCCCGCTACGGCTTCGACCTCTGTGCCGTCTAAAAACAACTTTATGTTTGACATCTTCTACCCTCCTTAAAAAACGTTTATTGAATTGAACTTACATACATCCATACAGAGGCCGCACCGGACGCATTTTGCGTCGTCTATGACGTGCGGCTGCTTCTTCTCCCCGGCGATAGCGCCGGTCGGGCAGAATTTCGTGCACTTCGTGCACCCGGTACAGACATCCGCCAAGACCTCATAGGTTATGAGCGCCGGGCATTTCTTCGCCGGGCAGGTCTTATCCTTGATGTGCGCCTCATACTCCTCGCGGAAATACTTGATGGTAGTGAGCGCCGGGTTCGGCGCGGTCTGCCCGAGCCCGCAGAGCGAAGCGCGTTTGATGCTGTCGGCGAGGCCTTCTAGTTTTTCAATGTCATCATCATGCCCCTTGCCGTCGGTGATACGCTCCAAGATCTCGAGCATCCGCTTGGTCCCCACGCGGCACGGCACGCATTTGCCGCACGATTCATCCTGCGTGAAGTTGAGAAAGAATTTCGCGAGGTCGACCATGCAGGTGCTCTCGTCCATGACCAACATACCGCCCGAGCCCATGATAGCGCCGATACTGCTGAGCGAGTCGTAGTCGACCTGGGTGTCGGCGAGACTTGCCGGCACACAACCGCCCGAGGGGCCGCCCATCTGCACTGCTTTGAATGCGAGGTCTGATGAAGTACCGCCACCGACCTTAAAGACGATGTCGTTGATGGTCATGCCCATCGGCACCTCGACGAGTCCGCCGCGCGCCACTTTGCCGGCGAGCGCGAAGACCTTGGTCCCCTTGCTCTTCTCGGTGCCGAGGCTGTTGTACTCTTTCGCGCCGTTACTTATTATCCAGGAGACATTAGCAAAGGTCTCAACATTGTTGATGCTGGTGGGTTTTCCCCAGAGACCCGATTGCGCGGGGAACGGCGGCCGCGAGCGCGGCATTCCGCGCTTGCCTTCGATAGACATCATAAGCGCAGTCTCTTCGCCGCAGACGAACGCACCCGCGCCCTCGCGAATCTTGAGGTCGAAGCTGAAATCGCTCCCAAGAATCGACTCCCCGAGAAAACCTCGCTCTTGCGCGAGCGAAATCGCCAGCTTTAAACGTCGAACCGCGAGCGGGTACTCCGCCCGGCAATAGATATAGCCCTCATCGGCCCCTATAGCATAGGCGGCGACAAGCATTCCTTCGAGGACGCTATGGGGGTCGCTCTCGAGGACGCTTCTGTCCATAAACGCGCCCGGGTCGCCCTCATCCGCGTTGCAGATGATGTATTTTGGCGAACCCTTCGCTTCGCGCGCAAAGCGCCACTTCATGCCGGTGCTAAAGCCGGCGCCGCCCCTCCCGCGCAGGCCCGACTCGATGACCTCATCGATAACCTGCTCCTGCGTCATGCTCCCAAGCGCTTTCTTTATCGCCCCGTAGCCGCCGACCGAGATGTAATCGTCGATGCTTTCCGGGTCGATGATTCCGCAGTGGCGAAGGACGATTCGGCGCTGGCCCTCTAGCGGGCTCGCGATGTCCGAGCCGTTTCCCTCGACCATCAGGAGCCAATCCTTGACCGGCTGCCCTTTAAATAAGTGCTCTTCGATGATACGCTCGGCTTTCTCCGGCGTCACATCACCATAGAGATACCGCTCATTGCCGGGCATAAGCACCTCGACAAGCGGTTCTTTGTAACACATGCCTATGCAGCCGGTCTGCATAAGCGATACTTTACTGTCTTCGAGCTTTGCGGCCAGGGCATCGTAGACCCCGCGACCACCCGCGGCGACACCGCAAGAACTCAATCCTACTTTTACAACCGGACTACCATTCGCAGTACTCATAACTACGCACCGTCCCCGTTGCCGCACGCGCACTTCTTCAATACTTTTCGGACCGATTCGGATGTCAGTCGTCCGTATATCTCTTCGTTTATCATAAGCGCCGGTGCCGAGCTGCAGCAGCCCAAGCAGGCTACTTGCTCGATAGTAAACTTGCCGTCGGCGCTCGTCTCGCCTTCCTTCGCGCCTACTTCAAGCGCGATGGCTTCGGCTATCCGCTCCGCCCCGGCCAGATGGCAAGCCGTGCCGTGGCACACCTTGACCAAATTCTCACCGAGCGGTTCGAGACGGAACATATTGTAAAAGGTCGCCGTCCCATAGACCTCCCCGTTGGTTATCCCCGTTATCTTCGCGATACGGTCTATCGCCACCACCGGAACATACCCGTATTCATCCTGTATCTCTTGCAGGATAGGTATGACCGAGCCCGGTTCGGCATTATGCTTATGGACTATCGCGTCGATGACTGCAAAGCTCGGCGCTTCGCGAGTCTTAGTATCCGTTACCATACACACCCCCGTTGTCTCTCAAATCAGCCGTCATGTAAGTTCGCTTCGCGTGATACGAGTTCGCTATTAGGATTCGAACCCGCTGTGCGAAAGCGACTT
The DNA here is from genome assembly GCA_030018005.1 of Actinomycetota bacterium. Lineage (GTDB taxonomy): Bacteria > Actinomycetota > Aquicultoria > Aquicultorales > Aquicultoraceae > Aquicultor. The sequence continues at coordinate 508 of JASEGT010000083.1, read as the reverse complement.
GAGCAGCTGCTTCTTCGAAGAGCGGTGGCGCTCATAGAGGCTTACGATTCTCAGCATCTCGATGTTCACCCATGAGTTCTCTTTGATCTTTTTCGCGACAACCTCGACGCTGACCGGGGCCTCTACCATGATGACCATGTCGCAGTGCCCGATGACCGGGTCGACAAAATCAATCGTGTGCTCCTCTTCCAAATCCCTCACTGCCTGGACGAACTGCTGTTGATCCATGTCGTCCGCTACGTCAACCAATAAATACGCTCTCAGTCCCATTTCAACTCCTCCTTTTAAGCTGTTTACTTTTTACATTTCAATTGAACCACCCAGGATCTGTTCGGACATCGGAGCGCGCACCGGATTTGCTCTCACGAAAAACCACGAGTTTGAGTCAGCGCCCGCACTGTTTTCGGTGCCGTCGGTTTGGGTAGGTAGTCGGTGGGGTCTCAGAGTATACACTGAGACGATTCAGTGCGTCTATTGATTGCAAACGCAAGCTATCTATATAATAATG
>JASEGT010000082.1 GCA_030018005.1 Actinomycetota bacterium | reverse complement strand
TTTTAGAACAGTACCGCCGGTAAGTGGTGAGCATATTGCATAGCTATGGTACATTATCTGCATGGGTAAGAAACGGCCTATTCTGTTCAACATTTTCCAGGATGCTTTCTATTTCTTCGATAAGCATTGGATTGCCATAATCGCGGGAGCCCTTCTATCGGTCGGGCTCGCCGATATCGTCAGCTATCTCTTGAGCATCTTCGTTCCGATGGGCGCTGTCGACCTCCGAGCCGCAACCGGCAGCGACATCAAGATCGAAAATTACATTCTTGTTGAAGCCGGAGCCGTTTTCCTTGCCGGCATCTGGTTTCGCGGCTATATAGCGGTGCTCGTAGGAGACGACGGGGGCACAACCACTCTTAGTCTATCCAACGCTTGCAAAACGACGGCAAAGCTTTACGCGCGTTTGCTCGCCTTGAATCTTGTAGCCATTGTCATAACCTATATCACAGCCGCCATCGGATTACTCATCATGTCGGCAAATGCGCTCGGCGCTGTCTTTCTCATCCCGGCTATCTTGTTTTCAGTATGGTTCTCGCTGATAACCCCGGTCGCCGTCTTCGATAGCGCCGAGGGAATACTGCCGCGACTCAAAAGAAGCCGCTCGTTGGTGAGCGGCCATTTCATGCAAGTGCTTTTCCTGATGTTTATAGTGGTTACCCCGACATTTGCCATGACCGGCATCGGGGAAGAGACAGCACTCTTCTGGCCCGTTCTAAGCTTCGTCAATTTCAGCACCTCAATACTGGACGGATTGTTCATCACTTTCGCCTACCATCACCTGAGGGCCGCCGATGCGGCAGCACTTCTTACCAAGAGGGATGCCGCGCCGGTCTCCAACGATGAAAGCGCCTAACCCCGTGGGATTGTCTGCGTGACCTGCGATGCGGTTTAGTCTATGTTTTTGTACCCCGTCCAAATCCTTGACAGTATTTACTACCTGGTATAATATTGACAAGGCTGGGAATACTATTCCCAGCTGAATTTTATTTACTACCTATAAAAGTAGGGGTTTAGTGTTTGATAACTTGTCTACAAAACTACAGGACATATTCGGCAAACTAAAATCGCGCGGAAAACTTTCAGAGAAGGATGTCGATGCGGCTATGCGCGAGGTTCGCCTTGCGTTGCTCGAAGCCGACGTCAACTATAAGGTCGTAAAGGATTTCGTTTCTAAGGTAAAAGAGCGCGCTATCGGTGGGGAAGTCCTCGATAGCCTGACCCCCGGCCAGCAAGTCGTAAAGATAGTCAACGAGGGTTTGACCGAGTTAATGGGCTCGACCGAGAGCAAGCTCAGTTTTGCCCCGCGACCGCCGAGCATCATCATGTTAGTGGGATTGCAGGGGTCGGGTAAGACGACGACCTCGGCTAAACTCGCGTACCACCTAAGGTCGAGCGGCAAACGACCGTTCCTGGTCGGCGCCGATGTCTACAGGCCTGCGGCCATCGACCAGTTGAGAACCCTCGCCGAAGAAAACAATATATCCTTCTATAGCGACGACCCGTCGACCGCGCCGATGACGATAGTCAAAGACGGCATCAGGGCCGCCAACCAGAAAGGCTCGGATGTCATAATCGTGGATACGGCGGGCCGCCTCCATATCGACGACGATATGATGCTCGAGTTGGAGCAAATCAAAAAGGAAGTTAAGCCCCATCAGATTTTGCTCGTGGTCGATGCGATGACCGGACAAGACGCTGTAAATGTCGCACAATCGTTCCGCGATCGACTCGACTTCGACGGGGTTGTGATGACAAAGCTCGACGGTGACGCCCGAGGGGGTGCCGCTCTCTCCATAAAAGCCGTGACCGGACGGCCGATAAAACTGGTGAGCGTCGGCGAGAAGATGGACAGCCTCGAGCCTTTCCATCCCGACCGCATGGCGTCAAGAATTCTAGGCATGGGCGATATTCTGACGCTGATTGAAAAGGCGCAGGCCAATATAGACGAAAAGCAAGCGCGAGAGATGGAAGATAAACTGCGCAGAGCGGATTTCACCTTCGAGGACTTTCTCGACCAGATGGAGCAGATGCAGAAGATGGGGCCGATAAACCAACTTATCAAGATGATTCCAGGGATGAATAAATTACCTAAAGATATTGCAGTCAGCGACCAAGACCTGGCGCGTATTCGCGCTATCATACAATCGATGACACGCGAAGAACGGTTAACACCGAATATAATAAACGGGAGCCGCCGCGAGCGCATAGCAAAAGGAAGCGGGACGGACACCCACCAAATAAACCAATTGCTCAAGCAGTTTGCTCAAACTAAAAAGATGCTAAAACAGCTCGGGAGCATGCAGGGTAAGGGGCGCATGCCGAAAGGGTCGTTCCCTTTTATGGGGTAGAACTTATTAGCTAGTCGGGTTGTCGGGTGGTAGATTGGCTGTGCGGTAACGCAATTTAAGCTCATACCACTAGCAAACCGCCAAGACTTCTGTTAGTTTTAAATATGTTCAATCGTGGAATAGTGGAGGAGGTGACGATTTGGCAGTAAAAATACGTTTATCGCGAGTAGGCGGAAAGAAGAATCCGCATTATAGAGTGGTAGTAGCAGACTCGAGGTCCCCGCGCGACGGTCGATTTATCGAGATCCTCGGTCGGTATAATCCTCAGACGGAGCCATCTTTTATTGAAATCAATAATGAGAAGGCCTCTGAATGGTTGAAAAAGGGCGCTCAGCCCACGGACCAAGCGAGAAATTTGCTGAAAATAGCAGGTGTTATCGGATAATTGTAGCTCGCAGGAGGTGGTCTAGTGAAAGAACTGCTTGAGATGCTCGCGAAAGCGGTCGTTGATGAACCCGATGAGGTCAATGTGACAGTTGTCGAGGGCGAAGTATCTGTTATCCTGCAGCTCCATGTGGCGCCGGACGATATTGGAAAAGTCATAGGCAAGCAAGGTCGAATTGCCAAGGCGATACGAACAATCGTAAAAGCGTCCGCGGTCAAAGAGGGAAAGCGCGCGATTGTAGAGATCATCGGTTAAGAGAGGCCGGGCTTGCGAATGCGACCGAAATATTTGATTGTGGGCGAAACGCACCGTCCACACGGCTTGGCCGGCGAGATAGCGGTATCCAGCTTGACAGATTTTCCAGACCGTTTTAAAGAAGGAGCGGTCTTCAATCTGAACCCGCCGATTCCCGAGATAGAGAAACTGGTAATCGAGAGGATAACGGAGACCCCACGCGGGTATCTCGTCAAATTTGCGGGGATAAGCTCGCGAGAGGACGCTGAAGCCATCGGAAAGCGCAGTCTAGTCGTTCCGGCCGAGGAAGCCTCACAGTTGCCAGAGGGCGAAATCTGGATTCACGATATCATAGGCCTAGAGGTCTATACCGTCGACGGTGAGTTTCTGGGTTTGGTAAAGGATGTGCTTCGCACGGGCAGTAACGATGTCTATGTGGTTCAAAATGGGCGAGAGTATCTGATTCCCGCCATCGCAGATGTTGTCGTAGAGATTTCGCTCGAAGATAATAAGATGCTGATCGAGCCTATTCCCGGCTTATTGGAGTAGGCTTTTTGGTTTGGCTAGAACTTCTTCATAAGGTCGGCAGAGAGAAGTTCGACGGGCGCATAATTATCCGTTAAAACCATCGCTTGCGAAAAATCTACCGTCTCTCGGTATTGGATAAAGTCTCCGATATGATCGGGTGAGTCGAGCTTTTCGCGTGACGCGACCAGCACTATGTTGTTGACGCTGCTCGAATCTGCGTCTTCAGCCAGGTATATGCTCCATTCCGGGAAGACCTCGTTTACGGTCTTAAGCAAACTCTTAAAGAACCTGCTGTATTCTCCTTCAGGATTGCTGATAACGTTTAGAACCGCGATGCCGTCCGGCTTTAGAGTCACCGCCAGCTCTTCGAAAAACTCCTTAGTCGTTAAATGATAGGGAATAAAGAGGCTATTGTAAGCGTCGAGTATTACCACATCGTATTGTTTATCCGTTGCCTGCAGAAACATCCTTCCGTCCATGGCAATCGTCCGGAAATTATCCTGCTTCGGCGTGTCGAAATAATCGTACGCGACATCGATGACCGCTTGGTCTATTTCGACCGTGTCGACCACTATCTTCTCCCGGCCGGCCAGAAGTGCTTTCGGGATAGAGCCTCCACCTAGCCCTATTAGCAAAAAGTCGCTCGCTTGAGGCTTAAAATGTGCCGCAGCCTCATCTATAAGCTTGGTGTAATTAAAAAGGTGCATATTAGGGGCGTTCTTATTCATGCCGCTCTGGAGCAGCTTTTCGGTAAACATCAAATACCTGATATCACCTTGATCCCCGACAAAAATATCGTTATACATAGATTCGTGCGCAAAGACCATATCCATGCCTTGCATTGACACCGCGAGGGTGGGCGACGTAACCGCGGCCATCAATATCAAGACTGTTGAGATAAGTACTAAGGCCGTCCGGCGCCAGAGACGCTGGTACGCGAAGACTATCAACGCGAGCGTCACCAAAACGGCGCCGAGCGAAAATATTACCTCGTTAACCCCAAAATACGGTATCAAGATAAAAGTTGTGGCGAGGGTTCCAAAAATACTGCCGAAAGTCGAAACCGCGTAGAATTTGCCGACCATATTGCCGAGGCGCACCGTCTCGGCGACACCCAGCTTGACGACATAAGGAGAGACCATGCCCAGCCCGATGCTCGGCAGTACGAACAGAATCATCGCTACGACCAGCGCTCCATAATTTGCGAGCCCCGTCGAGAAAAAGAACCTTGATAGCGGGGGAGCGAGCGGCGGGATGATCAGCGTGAGCATGCCGGCGGCGGCGATAAAACCCGCCAGGTAGACAACGCTCGGCCTTTTGTCGGAGATGATACCTCCGACATAATACCCGGTGCTGAGAGCGATTAAAAATACCGAGATTATACTGCCCCACACATAGACCGAGGCGCCGAAGAAGGGGGAGAGCAGACGCCCGCCGAGTATCTCCAGACCCATTAATGCCGCCCCGCAGACGACCGCTATGACATAAAGCATCCAAATATAGAGCGGGTTCGCGGAATGCCCCGGCTTGTTTGCACGTTTCTTAACCATTCAGAAACCACCTTGTTGTTGTGGATGCTTAGGCTCTTAATAGCATATCATAACCGGTATACGCTGTTAACCTTGAGGCCGGATTCTCTTATAATCGTTAAAGCCTGACGTCGATTGTCTAAATTTAAGCTTTTAGGCCGAACACGACCGGCGTAGCCCGGTTCGCGGATAGACAGCTCGCGGATACTTTGCTAGAATAAATCAACTTATTACCAGGCATTATAGGATAATTTCCCACGAACACTAGCGATGGGAAAGCTTTATGAGGAGGTTTCACTTGAGAGTACTGGTGCCGATAGATGGATCGCGACACTCGGCGGAAGCGGTCGATATCGCGATTGATTATGCAAAGTCTAAAGCAATTGAGGTCTTTCTCTTGTCCGTCGCGCCATCGACGGTCGATATGGATATTGCCCTTACCGATGCTCAAAAAGATGAGATATCGGCCGGGTTGCTAAAGGGAAGCGAAGCGCTCCTCGAAGAGACAAGAGCGTATATGGAGACGCAGAATGTCTCGCCCCAGTGCGTATTGAAAGTAACCGCCAACTCGGTGGCCGAAGAGATTCTCGATTTTGCCGAGAAGGAAAATATAGATTTGGTCGTAGTCGGCAGCCGCGGACTGCGCGAATATGGCAGGTTCCCGCTGGGCAGCGTTGCGACCGAAGTCGTAAGATATTGTCCATGTTCGGTTTTTGTGGTGCGAATACCGTAGGAGTAGACTATTTAACGCATGTTACCTTGAGCGGTCTTTCATTTTACTGCTAATCGAGGTTTTGTCGATTAATCCTTCGAGGGCCAGCTCTCCGTCAATAAAAGTTGCCGGTAGTTGCAGCCGCTCCCTCCAGACCTTTTCGACAAGAGGCGCAACCTCCTCGGTGTCATCGTAGTAAATATTATACGAGGCGACCTTTACCCGGCCGCCAAACTCGAGTTCAATTTGTTCTTGAAAATCATTTATCTCGAGCATCGTCTTCTTATCGAGCCCGCAGCCGCCTGCTGCGCCGGATGAACTTCATCCACTAGGAAGAGTAGAATAGACAACCACGACGCGAAATTGATTCAATTCTATATTTATCACCCTTAAAATCTTGGATGCAGTTTCTCACTCACCCTTATTATAACCTGTTTTTGTCGATTATGGGTTGACCCGTACTCAAATAGAGTGAGTCAGCCCCTCGGCACGCCGCGAGTAGGTTAGGATTAACCGTTATGACGCGCTTTTTACCGGCAATTTAGCGGGTATTTCCTGACGCTTGAGCCTCAAGCGCAATATTTATTAATCTTGCCTAGGAATATTCAAAACCGCAGACAGGATGGTATAATATTAAAAAGGAGTGGCTCGCCTTGACTAAAGAACATGTGTGTGAAAAATGTGGCAAGACGTGGAAGGTTATATATCCGCGGGAACTAGCGGTAAAAGTACAAGCATGTCAAGAATGCTGTAGTTTCAAGTTTCATCTTTCTACGGCAAACGATGGCAGGTTAATCGGTGGCATGAAAAACGCTAGTTAATCTTATTTGCAGAGCGCTAAATAACTGAGCGCCCGCGCACGCAAGAGCGTGTCCGCACCCCTGCTCCCGACTTCCGACCTAAAAATTACAAAAGGCCTGGCAGTGATGGGTTTCAAAATCCTACAGGGCACTACATTTCTTGCTTCTTTATCACATATGGTGTTGAGCTGCAAGGAATTTGAAGAATGTTGTATATCTTTTTAGCATCTTTAGAAACTCTTGATGGCAGGCCGTAGCGAATATTTTTTGTCTTATCGTAAAGAATACTTGTTTGTACTCTTATTAATATTTGCCGTATTCTCTCAGGGCTTATTTTCTTGTATTGAAGCTTTACTCTGTATTCCAGGTGTTTAACTAGAGAATAAGCAGCAAAAGATATGGCAAAATGAGCTTTTACTCTTCTGGGTTTAAAATGAAAAACCGGACGTACCTTTAAGTCATGTTTTGTAATTCTAAAGGCAGCT
>JASEGT010000081.1 GCA_030018005.1 Actinomycetota bacterium | reverse complement strand
CTTTTCTAGCCTCTCAGTATCGCTCGTGCCGGCGCGCCGGCAGCGTCGATTTCAAAGACAACGGCTTGACAGGTGAGTACGTCAAGCGAAATCTGGTCGACGGTGGGCTCTCGCAGCGGAAATATCGTAGACCTTACCGGCGCTCATCCGCTACACACCGCCCTCGTAAATATTGAAGACGCTCTTTATTCCTTCCGCATCGCGCTTTAAAAACGCGTCTTTATAATCTCCCAGTGAATAGCGCGTCTGTATCACCTTGCTTAACGTCGTCCCGTACTCTTCCCTCAGCCGTTGCAGGTCCTGCAAGGCCATGTCGAAATGGGTTCGGCCGGAGTTAACGCTTCCAAAGACGATTTGGTTTTCTAAGACGAGCGTTCTCGCCATAAGATCGCCTTCTAGACAGACTTCTTTCGAACCACTTGGTATGCCCGTCAGCACGCACACCCCGTTTCTTGCAAGCCCTGTCGTCAGATTCAATGCCAGCTCCGTTGCCCCGCTCGCTTCGATTATGATGTCGGGATTGCCGATTTCGGCTGTCACCTCGTGCGCGGTTTTATCTTTTGTGTTTAAATAGTGCGCCCCCAGTTCTTTGATGAGCCGCACTTTCAAAGAATCCTCGGGAGCTATCTCTGCGACAAACGTATGAATGCCGCTCAATCGAAGCACTGCGGTCGACAGGAACCCGAGTGAACCAGCGCCAATTACGAGCGCTACCTTGCAATTGCCCCAACCTTGGGACTCGATACTATGCTCGGGATGATTGCACGACCAAAACACCCTTGAGCGAAAATGCTTTATTTCATCTACGGCTTTTTCGGCGATGCTTAAAGGCTCGGAGAGCACCGCGTACGGCTCCAAGCCGTCGGGAACGCGAACGAGATAGTCCTCATCGTCCACAAAGAACTCGGTGAAGTAGCCATTGGCACCTTTGATTCCGCGTTCGGTGTACAAGCCTGTTTGGCACATATCGCTCCGGTTATGAAGGCAGGGGGCGCATAAACCGCAGCCCCGACGCACTGTCGGCACAACTACGTCGCCGACGGCAAGGGTTGAAACTTCGCTGCCGACTTCCTCGATTATACCGACCGCCTCGTGTCCGATGATCATCGTATCTTCTTCTTGGGACATGCTGAACCTATTATGAGTGACGGTCTCGAAGTCGGTCCCGTCGATGCCTGCCTCGATGACCTTAACAAGCACTTGGCGAGGTGATGTTATGGTTGGTTTCGGCGCATCGAACAGGTGAACGCCTTCTTTGCCGCGAACCAGACCAACCGCCTTCATATAAAGCCCCCAATACACGCAGGTTATGCCTCAAAGCCGTCTGCTAACTTGGACGGTGAATTATTTGTGCCAGTAATCGGGTATCCGATTCAAGAATATTTTAAACAATGTCCAACGGTTTATCTTGAAGCGCGCGCATAATCTAGCTATCCCCGGCTATGCGACGTGGAATCCACGTTTGTGTTCGAATACTTACGGGTAACATACATCGCAGATGAACAAATCAACGGCACGGCAGCTAAACGGTATCGCAAAACCAGGGAGACTCTTATGAAATTCGGGATTGTCGGTGGGTCGTTGAGGAAGCATTAAAGCGCGAGGTGGCCATTCCGGCCATAGCAACGTCGGTAATGGAGCTCTTCGCGTCACGAGAAGCGGATAGTTTCGCCCCGAGGGCCATCGCTATGATTCGACATGGTTTCGGAGGGCATCCCTTCGGGCCAGATGAGGCGATTAAGAAAGAGCGAAAGATTGAGAAAGTAAATCCGGTTGAGGCGGCAGCTTAGCCAGGTGAATCAAGGAGGTGTACAGTATGGCAAAATGTGTTGTGTGCGCGGCAAACGGCATGGATACCGAAGTAGATGAGAACAAGGCGAGACAAAACAACATGACGGCCGAGTATCAGGGCAGAACCTACTACTTCGACAGCCAGGAGCATATGAGTATGTTCCAGGAAGACCCGGACCGTTACCTCAAAATGGCGCGGGAAAAAGGGTTTGCGGCCTAGGAGTTCTATGTTACGTCTGTCAAAAGGGATATCCGCTTGTTTTAGAGGATTATCCCTTTTGATTTTTACCGGTGTTTAACGAATAGACGGAGATGGTTGATATGGATTACGATCTTTTAGTTATCGGCTCCGGAAGCGCGGGGTCGGCGGCGGCTATGCGCGCGTTGTCTTTCGGAGCGAAAGTCGCGCTGGTTGAAAAAGGCAAGCTCGGCGGAACCTGACCCAACTACGGATGTTTGCCCAGCAAGTCCTTGCTGGCATCGGCCGCCGCGTTTCGGATGCTTAAACGCTCTTCCGATTTCGGCCTCACGGCCGATAGTATCGGCTTTGACTTCTCAAAGATAATCGACAGGAAAGACCGGATCGTCTCCAAGGTCAGCGGACCGGGTATGAGACAGGCCCTTGAAAAACAAGGAATCCGGATCCTTGACGGGGCCGCACGTTTCATCTCACCCAATGAAGTGAGTATCGACGGCAAGAACGTCACATTCGAGAAGGCCGTTATTGCGACAGGCTCCGCACCGTTTGTGCCGCCCATAGAGGGCTTGAACGAAGTGGATTTCATGACCAGCGACGACGCGATAAACTTGCGAGAGCTGCCGCCGTCTATAATCATCGTCGGCGGCTCTGCGGTCGGGCTTGAGTTCGCGACGATTTATAGCTCGTTCGGGTCGGAAGTGACCATCGTCGAAGCGACACCTCGAATCGCCTTTAAAGAGGACGCGGAGACAGCCCTCGCCCTCACGCGATATTTGGCGGAGCGTGGCGTTGCGGTCTACACAAACGTCAAGACTAAGAGAGTATTCTCCGAAGGTTCCGAGAAATCGATGGTAATCGATACCGCCGATGGTGAAGTGCGGCTAAGTGCGAGCAAGCTCCTTATCGCCACCGGCAGGCATGCAGTGACGACCGACCTCGGCTTAGAGGATGCGGGCATCGAGGTCGGTAAAAAGGGTATCGAGGTAAACGAGTACCTCCAAACAAGCGTGTCGCACATTTATGCGGCCGGCGATGTCGTGCCGTTTATCCAGCTCGCGCAGGCGGCCGCGTATGAAGGTGATTTGGCCGGTTACAATGCCTTCGCTACAGAGAGAAAGAAGCTCGACTTAAGGGTCATGCCGAGGGTTACCTGGAGTTATCCCGAGATTGCAAGCGTCGGCATCACTGAAGAGGAGGCAAAGGAGAACAACCTTGCCTATGTCGTTCAAAAATTCCCATTTGCCGGGCTCGGCAGGGCGCTTGCAGATGACGAGCGCGAGGGCTTTGTAAAATTCATAGCCGATACTAACACCGAAGAGGTTTTGGGCTGTCACATCATCGGCCACCATGCCGATGAGATGATTCACCAGGCCGCCCAGGCGATGCAGTTAAGAGCACCGATCACTGAGCTTGCGCAGACGATATCCTGCGAGCTTACGATGTCGGAAGGTATCGGCAACGCCCTCATCGACCTCGGCGAGCAGCTCGGCGAGCAGCACGAGAAACGCAAAACCGCCTAAAGCATGCTGTGCAGATTGCCCGGCAATACGCTGAATGCTATTGCCCGAGCCTATCCGCAAGGGCTTGCGCGTCGGTTAGACATCAGCCTTCCTTTCCGGGTCTTAATGCCGCCCCTCAAGCCTTATCTTAAACGACCCTGGATTCTCAAGGATGTTGATATTGGGTTCGCCTCGCTCTAAGAGCACCTCAAAGCCCAACCGCGTTCCCCCGATGTGGACACCCGATAAGAATATCCTGTATATGTCGGCGGGAAACCCAGGGTTGAGAATAAGTATCTTCTCATCCGCATTCGCTTTCATGCCGAGCATCGCCGTTAGCATCAACATCGGTGCGCCGGAAGCCCACGCTTGCGGACTGCTGGCGGCCGGATAGTCGATGGGTATCCGTGAGCTTTCACGGTCGAAGCCGCAGAAAAGCTCGGGTAGCCTCTGGAACGGAAAGTACTGTCCGGCATCGAGGACCGCATCGATGACGCGAAGCGCATCATCGTGAAAACCGTAATCGACGAGTCCTTTCATGATAAAAGCGTTGTCGTGCGGCCACACGCTGCCGTTATGATAACTCATCGCGTTGTATGCCGCCATACTTGAACTCATAGTTCGAATTCCCCAGCCGGAGAACATGTCCGGCGCAAATAAGCGCTTGCGGACGATGTCCGCCTTATCGCCGTCGACAATACCCGTCCACAAGAGCTGACCCGGATTCGACGTAATCGAATCGACCTTTTCCTTGTTCTTATCGAGAGCCTCGGCAAAAAATCCCTCTTTTTCCATCCAAAAGTCTTTATCAAAAGCCGTTTTTAGTTTGCGTGCGCTTGCACGCAGCCGCTCGGCCTCGCTCCCCTTGCCCAGCACCTCCGTCAGCTCGGCGGCAGCCAGCTTCGCCATGTACGCGTACCCTTGCACCTCGCACAGCGCTATGGGCGCTTCGGCAAACCGACCGTCGGCAAAGCGCACCGAATCCCATGAATCCTTCCAGCCCTGGTTTTCGAGCCCGGTGTCGCCGGACCGGGCGTACTCGATATAACCGTCGTCGTCTTTGTCGCCGTATCTGTCTATCCACTCCGTTGCTTTGATAAGGTTGTCTTTTAGCTCCTCGACAATTCCCTTGTCGGCGGTCCATTTATATAGCTCACTGAGGAGTATGATATAGAGCAGTGTGGCATCTATAGTGCCATAGTAGACGCTGTGATTGGTTTCTCCCGCAGGCGTTACTCCGCTCCAGCGGATCTCGTGAAGTATCTTTCCCGGCTCTTCCTCGATCTCGGGATCGACCTTTGCGCCCTGGTATGCGGCCAGGTTTCTCAATACCCCGTAAGCAAGGTCCGGCAGGTACGGCAGCGTCTGATATGCCGCTATGATGCTGTCTCTGCCGAAACAGGTATCATACCACGGTATGCCCGCCGCCGGTACGATTCCTATTTTGCCGACACGCGACCCTTTAAGCCGGAGCGCCGCCATATCGAATATGCTCTGGTCGTAAGCGTGCTGAAGGGTGTCATAGTCGGAAAACAACTTAGGCGCGCGCTGGATCCAGTCCGCACGGTATTCCGGAGACTGCTTAGCGGTCTGCGCCGGCGTACCGCAGCCATATTTCGGCTTTTTCTCCTCACCGGAAAGTAATGTCATGAAATCGACGCACAGGTGCCAGCTCTGTTGCGATTCCAGCGACACGGTAAAAACGGCCGCTTGGTAATCAAAGAGCGGCGCTTTATTAAAGATAATTCGTGTTTCAAAATAGCCGTTCTTGGTGTCATGAATTAAGCTGATGCTTGCGGCTTTTTGGTCGGACAGTACTTTATACGCTTTTTCCTTTGGTCGTTTGCCTGATTTTACTTCAAAGATGTGCGCAAAATCCGCTTCAAACTCGAGACGAAGATCAAAACGAACGGATTCCCGGCTACTATTTACGATCTCAATGTCTTCATGTAGACCATTACCTACAAAACGCTTGCGTGCAATACTAACTGTGTTTGCATCGATATCATCGATTTGAGGAAGCTGCAGATAGTGGACGGCGGAATAATAGTCAACTTGTCTACCGGTCATTATAAGTGGTTTGCGGCCATTAATTGACAAATCATAGCGGCTTAAGTAGCGGTAGTCCTCACCATACAGGCCGTCTTCGCTGTCGGGTACGATATTTCCCAGCTCGTCTGAGATGAGAAACGACATTCCTTCGCTGATTGTAACGTTCATAGTTGTCCCTCGCTTACAGTTAGGTTTAGAAACGTTATTTACTTTGATTCCCGTGTTTTCGGTAGTTAAACAGACAGGGCTTGCTAAGCAGAGGAAGAAACTCTGCGGTAATTAGCCGACGCGGTGAAATGACAGTATGCTTACTACCAGGTAATATATCACATAGCGATACCCCTTAACACGAGCGTTTAATATTCCTAAACCTGGTGTCGCATGTTCGATTCATGCCGGGGGCACAACAGGCGAGCAGCCGAGATTCGGCCATCGAGGGCGTCCATGCGGGCGCTCTTTTTGTTTTTGCACAAAGCACAATTTTATGCTAACCAGCATTAAGCAAGCCCTGCTTCATAGCTTCAAATAGCTGAAAAGCTTCACGCAGTTGAAGCGAGCTGTGCCCGACTGCTCTGCTTATTATGCTTGAATCTTCATCCTCGATTTTAGCCAAGAATTCATGAATCGGCTCAAGTATTGCTTGTTCCAAGTTTGCTGCGATATCTAAACCAATAAGAAATGCACCGCGGAGCCCATAGTCAATATCAGCGTCCACGTCAAGTGCAGAGGTTATGGCATCGATATCACGTGTCGCCTCAACGGCTTCAGCCTGAAGCATATTTGTTTGAGAATATAATACGAGGGCTGATGCACCTATTAACGCAAGCTCGATATTTAGCGACTGGCATGTTTCAACTAAAACCCTAAGTCCTTCAATAGCATCCTCGTTGAGCTTCATCCGTTTACCACCAGGTCTAAAAGATAGTCTTTGGCTAAGATGACAGCTGTTTCGCGCTCGCGATCCGTACCATCAGCCAGAAGCTCGGCATACACGAGGGCCGGGTGCGCAAGGGGGAATGGATAATTCAAGCGTTTGTTCTGATATAAGACCGATGATGCGAACATATCGAGAACGATGATATTGCCACGCCCGCTAGGCGCCCAACGCAACTCACGCTCATAGTCTTGCGTCCAATTCTTCGCGAAGAATGTTAGTTTATTAGGAAGCAAGTGGTGCGTAAAGGCATCTGCGGCAACCTTGCCTGTTAGTGCCCACATCATTTGATTATTGGTGGCTATTTTATCGAGGCCTGCCACTAGTTCCTCTATGTCAAATTTGGGGGCCACCAGGGTTCGCAAAACAATCTTTGGCCGAAGTTGTTCTGAGTAAGCTTCTACCCAACGCCTAAACAACTCGGTACGATTGGTTAGCCCTAATACGCCATTCTTTTTTTCGAACACATGTCCTTGGCTTTTTAGCTCACTCATAATCCAACCCACAGAGCCCAAAGAAACCCCGCTCTTGGCAGCTATGTCTCTATAGG
>JASEGT010000080.1 GCA_030018005.1 Actinomycetota bacterium | reverse complement strand
CCCCGAGGCCGATTCTTTTAGCTCAAGATTGTGAAAGAATTATTGAGAGGAGACTGAGATGGCGGATAGCAGGAGCAAGATCAGGTTACTGATCGTAACCGGCATTCTACTTGTGGTCGTCGGTTATATGATATACAGCTCGGCCGGCCAAAGCACGGCATACTTCAAGGACATAAACGAAGTGACTGCCGATTCGACGTATGTCGGCAAGACGGTCAAGGTCGGAGGGCTGGTCTTGAAGGACTCCGTCAAGAAAGACGGCAAGACGGTGACCTTCACGATCTATGAAAAAGACAAAAAGCACAGCCAAATAACCGTAGTATACAGCGGTCAGCTGCCCTCGCAGTTTGGAAGCGATATCGAAGCAATCGTCGACGGTAAGCTCGTTTCCCAAGAAAGAATCGAGGCCGATCGTTTAGTGACCAAGTGCCCATCCAAATATAAGGGCAAGATGGAGGAAGAAAAGGGGAAGTCGGATGAATAATGTCGGTTTTTTTGCCCTGGTAGCCTCGATAGTCTTATCGCTCTATACCGCGTATAACTTTTATGCCGGCAGCAAGACTAAGATAGGGGAGAAGTTCGAGAAAGCCGCCAACAACGGCATTATCTGGCAGTTCGCCACGATCACCTTCGCGAGCATGATTCTTTTTATCGCCTTTATCAATAACGATTTCTCGTTCGGATACGTCGCCGACCACTCCACGATAAAGATGAGCGTCTTCTATAAGATAGCGGCTTTCTGGGCGGGGCATGAGGGCTCGCTTCTTATGTGGTTGTGGATGATAACCGGCTTTACGGCTGCGATAGCGTTTCGTAATCGCCATAGCGACAAACTGACCAATGGCGCGCTTTACATCTCGAACTATGTCCAATTGTTTTTCATGTTGACGATTTTGCTCGCCAGCAGCCCGTTTCGCGCGGCGCTTCCCGGGATGACGATGCCTACCGGCGCGGGTTTGAACCCGTTGCTCATGCACTGGGCGATGGTGCTTCACCCGCCGACGCTTTTCTTGGGTTACGCCGGCCTCACCATCCCGTTTGCGTTTGGCATAGCGGCCCTTATCGACCGTGATTCATCGAGTGACTGGGTAAAACGCTCCCATTTCTGGACGCTTTTCGCATGGTTCTTCTTAACCGTCGGTATTTTTCTCGGCGCACTCTGGGCCTACGTCGTGTTGGGCTGGGGTGGCTACTGGGCATGGGACCCGGTCGAAAACGCCTCGATTCTACCGTGGTTTGCCGGCACGGCCTTGCTCCATAGCTTCACGATGTACCGTCGGCGCGGCGGTATGAAGATATGGGCCGTCTCTCTGGCGACGCTCGCTTTCGTGATGTGCACACTTGCTACGTTTATTACGCGCTCCGGCCTTATCGAGTCGGTACATGCCTTTCCCGAGCTGCGCTGGGATTTAACCTTCCTCTTTGGCGGGTTGATGCTCGTCTCGGGCGGGCTTACGGTCTATCTGATTCAAACACGACGTGAGGAATTCGAGACCCAGGAGTTCTTCAGCGATTTTCTCTCCAAGCACTTTACCTACTATTTAAATAACGTCTCGCTCGTCGGGTTTACGCTTATCATCGCGGGCGGCACGGTTATTCCACCGTTCTTTGGCCAGAGCCTGGGACCCGAGTTCTACAACCGGTTGGCGCAACCGCTCGGCATCTTATATCTATTGCTGATTTCGATTTGCCCGTTTCTAGGATGGACGAAGACGAATGGCGGCTCGTTTTTGAAGCAAATGGCAGTGCCGCTTGGCGCGGCGACCGTTGCCGGCGTCGCCTTCTTCCTGGGCTGGGGCGGCGAGCAATGGATCAGCCGGCCGATGGGCTTTGCGACGATGGTGGTCGCGGTCTTTGCCGCTACAGCGGTACTGGAGCTGTTTTACTTGGGTGCGCGGACTAAATCCAAAAACCTCGGCATCGGCCTGGGCAGCGCGCTATTCTCGATTTTCCGGTTTAATCGCAGCCAAACGGGCGGCTATGTAAGCCACCTCGGTATGGCGATAATGATCTTCGGTGTGGCCGGCTCCATGTTGTACGTCCATGATATCCCGGCGACGCTCGGCTCGACACCGGGCGAGAAGGTTCGAGCCGGCAGCTATGAACTCAAACTTAAAGAATACCGTCAGACGACCCGCCTCGGGCAGCAAGTGACCAACGCCATCTTTGAGATGCGAAATCTCGACAAGGGAGCCAATGCCCCGGTGCGCGAGATAGCGCCGAAGATGGTCTTCCACGAGGTTCAGCAGCAGCAGACATTGGAAGCGGCCATTCATTATGAGGCTTTCCGAGATGTCTTTGTCGTCTTCAACGGAATCGATGATAAGGGCCAAATCGCGCTAAACATCAAAATCAATCCGCTGATATCCTTTGTTTGGATAGGGAGTATTGTGCTCGGTATCGGGACGATGGTCGCGATGTGGCCTAAATCGACACGGCCGCGAGCAACAGCGCGCCGGCGGGAAGATGAAGAAGTCCTGGATGAAGCGCTCGCAAGTACCGAATAACTTTGTGTAAAGATATATATTAACGGCAGGACAATAGTGCCAAAACAGATGGCGGAACTCTTGAAACACGAAAAGCAATCGCCTACGGGCGCGCAAACCGAAATCGAGGTCGCGGGACTCTCGAAGTATTTTGGCAAGCGCAAAGTGCTGACAAAAATCTCGTTCGAGCTCGAAAAAGGAGGCTTCCTCTCGCTCTTTGGCCCTAACGGGGCCGGCAAGACCACGCTCGTCAAGATACTCTCGACGCTGGTCGCGCCGAGCGAGGGCACGGTCTCCGTGGCAGGTTTGGACCCGTATAAGAACTCGGCTGCGATACGCGCCAAAATCGGGCTCATCTCGCATAGCCCGCTTCTATATCTGGATTTGAGCGCCGAGGAGAACCTCAAGTTCTACGGCGCTATGTACGGGGTCGACAACCTCGATGCGCGCATCGACGAGTTACTCGAACAGGTCGAACTCGACCACCGGCGCTACGACCTCGTGCGCACGTTCTCGAAGGGCATGACGCAGCGCCTCGCTATCGCACGCGCGCTCCTGCATAGGCCGTCGGTTCTCTTTCTCGACGAGCCGCATACCGGCCTCGACCCCCATGCGGTCGATATCTTCGAGAGTTTGCTCGACACCATTCGACAAGACCATACTTTTGTCATGATCACGCACAACATCGAGCGTGGCCTTGCGCTCTGCTCGAAGGCGATGATTCTATATAACGGGCAGATAGCGTTCTACCAGAACAAGGCGGACCTCGACAAAGATATGTTCAACGAGATATACCGCCAAAAAGTAAAGGGTGAGCACTAAGATGGCTGCTGGCAAACAGGTCTTTGCAATCGTAAAAAAGGACGTGCTGGCCGAACTTCGCACCAAAGAGATGGTCATTGCCATGCTGCTCTTCGTCATCCTGGCGATGGTCGTTTTCAGCCAGGCCTTCGGTGTTATCCTAAACGACCTCGACCGCGTCGGCGGCGGGCTGTTGTGGGTGGCGTTTCTGTTTATGTCGATGCTCGGCTTGAATCGCTCGTTCGTCCACGAAAAAGACGAGGGGTGTCTCGAGGGCCTGCTTATGTCGCCAATCGACCGCCCGCTTATATTCTTCGGCAAGATGCTCGGCAACCTGCTTTTCTTAAGTATCGTCGAGCTTTTCGCGGTTCCCATATTCTTTGTCTTGTTCAGGTTGGAGCTGGGCGCGAGTATGGCTGGAATCTTTCTCGCAACGATTTTCTTGAGCAATGTCGGCATCGCGAGTGTCGGAACGCTGCTCTCTACCATCTCGATAAATACGAAGACGCGCGATTTGATGCTGCCGATACTTTTCTTGCCCGTTATCATACCGCTCTTGATTGCGGCGGTAAGTGCGACAGGGGGCATAATGTCGGGCGAGGAGCTGACCGAAGTCTACCGTTCCATGCGGTTTATCGCCGTTTATGATATAATATTCTTGCTGGTAGCGTATGCTCTTTACGATTATGTGATAAGCGAATAGCAGCAGTCATATAGGAGAGTGGTTGAGTGAAAAAATCGTCGTTGATCTTGGCGAGTGCCGGTGCCCTGCTTCTCATGGCCGGAGTCTATCTCGCCTTTTTCGTAGCACCGGATGCTGTTGTAAGAATCGATGATAGAGAACTCGTGCGCTATAGTCAGAAGATCTTCTATTTCCATGTCCCCGTCGCCGAAACATCGTTCGTCTTCCTTTTGCTCGGAGGTTTGTTTGGCGCGATGTACCTCGGTACAAGAAAGCGCTCATACGAGCAGATGAGTTATGCGGCGGTCGAAGTCGGCTTTATCTTCGTGCTTCTCGTTATGATCACCGGAGTTCTTTGGACGCGCGCCGATTGGGGCGTCTGGTGGGAGTGGGAGCCGCGGCTGACCACATTCTTAGTTCTAACACTGATGTATTCCGGGTATTTCGTTTTGCGCTCCTCGGTCCAAGAGGAGAGCGCGAAAGCGCGCTTTGGCGCGATATTCTCGATTATAGCGGCTGTAAATGTGCCCTTGACCTTTGTGGCCGGGCGGCTCGATTCACTCAAACCCGTCCACCCGACGGTCTTCACGTTGCAGGGTGCCTCGATGGAGGGGCCGATGCTCGCCGCGTTCTTGGTATCGATGTTCGGGATGTTGCTTTTTGCGACTTCGCTTTATATTATGCGCCTCGATTTGCTCCGGGCGCGCGAAGATATCGAGTATTTAAAAGAAGAGCTGGAGGTAGGATAGATGGAATTTCAAGAGGCCTGGCCTTATGTTGTAGGCGTTTATATGAGTATCTGGGCGGTTCTCTTAATCTACGTAGTAGTCCTGCAAAAGAAACTTGCCGCCGTAAAGCGAGAGCTTGCTTCGCTCAGTAAAGCCGTCGAGAGAAAGGGCTAAGAGCTAGATGGGCAACGTCTTTACCTTGGGCCGGGAGCGAGTATTTTGGAAAAACTAACGGTCGTTGTATTTTGGCTGGCGCTGGTGTGTAGTGTCGCCAGCAGCCTGGCATATATAGGAAACTTTGCCTCACGGGCGGACCGGCGGGTTCATGTTTACACCGCGCTCGGCACGGCACTCGCATCATTTTTACTGCTGCTAACCGTGATATTCATGCGGGCAGGCACTTTAGGCATATCGCAAACCGCGGGTCCATTTACGGTACGCGTCATTTTTGCCGCGTTCATCATCGGCATCTTTCTGCTGATAGAAACTTTATATGCCGGTAAAAACCCGAAGGTAAAAGCGCTCGGCATGTTCGTCATGCCGATATCGGCGCTCTTGCAGTTCATGGCCTGGCATTCCTACGCGTTGACCGAGCCGTTGACCGAGCAGCTCCGCAATTATTGGGTCGGCATCCACGTGTCCTTTGCGGTCCTTGGATATTCCGCAATGACGGTCGCGCTGGCGATGGCGATTATATACCTCTTGCAGGAGCGACAGCTAAAGAACATGCGCAAGAAAAAGCCGGGCAAAATATTCAAAAAACTGCCGTCTCTGGAGACATCGGACGAGTTTTGTCACAAGGCCATAGCGTTCAGTTTCACGTTTTTAACGCTGGTTATCGCCACCGGAATCATCAGGGCTGAGATGTTGCCGGAGTGGTCGCAGTGGTATATGGACCCGAAGATTTTGATGGCAATCGCTACTTGGGTGGTGTACGGTGCATATCTGTTCGTGCGCTCGACTCTCGGATGGCAGGGCAAAAGATCGATAATGTTTGCTATACTAGGATTTGTAGTCGCAGTATTCACGTACCTTATAGGCAACAGCAGCTTCATAACAGAGATCATACCGAGCATGCATAGATATGGTGGAGGTCTCGGGTAGGTAATGGCTTTTTATCCTCTATATGTTGACCTAGAAGGCAGGAAGTGTGTCGTCGTCGGTGGTGGTGAGGTGGCCGAGCGTAAGGTGGCCTCGTTGCTGGAGTGCGGCGCCGATGTGGAAGTAATAAGCCCGGATTCGACGCCGGGATTAGAGGAACTCGCCCGCGAGGGCAGGCTTAAGATTACGCGCCGGGAATACCGCCGCGGCGACCTTAGCAGAGCGACGCTTGCAATAGTCGCGACCGACGATAACGCGGTGAACACAGAGGTCTACCGCGAGGCAACCGATAACCAAATACCGGTCAACGTCGTAGACGTACCCGAACTATGCTCCTTCATCGTACCATCGACCATTCGCCGCGGCGACCTTGTTATCAGCATTTCTACCAGCGGGAGTTGTCCCGCGTTGGCAAAACACATTCGCGAAGAGCTCGAAGAGACTTATCGTGATGAGTACGGCAGCTTCTGCGATATCTTGAGAGGTTTTAGGGCGCGGGTCATAGACAAATATGACGACCCGAAAGAGCGGAAACGGGCGTTGGGCAGGTTGATAGAGTCCGACGCGTTAGATTTAATACGCGCGCAAGACGACTTGGAGCTAGAGGAAAGAGTAAAATCATGCATGTAATCGTCGCGGGCTTAAGTCATAAGACGGCCCCAGTAGAGATCAGGGAGAAAGTAACCTATCCTGAGCAGGTTCTATCGGAATCACTCCATGCGTTGATAGGATACCCCAGCATCAACGAGGCGGTCATCGTCTCTACCTGCAACCGTATGGAGATCTATGTTGTCGCAAATGACCTCGATAAAGGGAAAGATAATATCATCCAGTTCATCTGCGATTGCCACGATCTCAAGCGGGACCAAATCAGCGATTATCTCTATTTCCACGAAGGAAAGACGACCATGCATCACCTTTTCAGGGTCGCAGCGAGTCTCGATTCGATGGTCATCGGAGAGGCGCAGATCCTCGGTCAAATCAAGACTTCATATAACGCCGCTTTTGAAAACGACGCCACCTCGACCATATTCAACCGCCTCTTCCGCCACGCGCTCCTTACCGGCAAGCGGGTCCGTACCGAGACGGAGATAGGCGAGAACGCGGTCTCGATAAGCTACGCCGCAGTCGAACTCGCCAAGCGTGTCTTCGACTCGCTGGTGGGCCGCACCGTCATGCTCATCGGCGCAGGTGAGATGATAGAGCTTACCGCGACGCATCTCATGAGCAACGGCGCCAACAAGGTCATCGTCACCAATCGTACCTTCGAGCGCGCCGAAGCCCTGGCGCAACGGTTTAACGGGAGCGCGGTGCCGTTCGATGAGTTCATCGATCACATGGCCTATGCGGACATAGTAATCAGCTCGACCGGCGCCCCGCACGCGGTTGTCAGTAAAGGGCACGTTACGCAGGTTATGCATAAACGCAGGAACAAGCCGATATTTTTCATCG
>JASEGT010000007.1 GCA_030018005.1 Actinomycetota bacterium | reverse complement strand
CCCTGGGGGCACGAAGCGTAGCGAAGAGCGCACAGGGGAATTCGAATCCCCGCCGCCGCCTTGAAAGGGCGGTGTCCTAGGCCCCTAGACGATGGGGGCATGGTGAGCCGTGAAGGGCTCGAACCTTCGACACCCGGATTAAAAGTCCGGTGCTCTACCAACTGAGCTAACGGCCCAAGTCATTTAGCTATAAATGCCTTGAACAAAAATATTGTAGCGGCACACGCTATACCGCTACAGCAAAAGTTATGATACTACAGGTTAATGCCGGATGTCAATCTTATCGTCGCCGTTACTGCCAAACCTCGGCGCACGTTTCGATACACTTTACCTCGCAAAAAAGGCCGGGTTTACAAGTAAACCCAGCCTAAAATACTAAGCCTTTTTTTAGTGGCGGAAATGGCGCTTGCCGGTAAAGACCAGCGCGATACCGTGCTCGTTGGCCGCCGCGATAACCTCGTCGTCGCGGACGGAGCCGCCCGGCTCAGCGATACATGCCGCGCCTGCCTCGACCGCCGCGTCAAGCCCATCCCTGAACGGGAAGAAGGCATCGGATGCTACGACCGCGCCTCTGACTTTGTCGCCGCCTTTGCGCGCCCCGAGCCAGGTAGAGTCGACCCGGCTCATCTGGCCGGCGCCGACACCGACGGTCGCCCGGTCTTTGACATAGATGATGGCGTTCGACTTTACGTGTTTCGCGACCTTCCAGGCAAAGACCATGTCTTTCCACTGCGTCTCGGTCGGCTTGACCTCGCTGACCACCTGCCAGTTGGCGGCGGGCTCTTCGATATTGTCAAAGTCTTGCACAAGAACCCCGCCATCGACCCGGCGCAGGTCGCGCCCGAAGTAGGTCTTCTTGGTTACGCCGCCGGTATCCATCAGCCTGAGGTCCGACTTTCTCGTCAAGACATCGAGCGCTTCCTGGTCATATCCGGGAGCGATAACGACCTCAATAAAGATCTGCGCTATCTTCTCGGCGGTCGCCTTATCTACCATCTGGTTGACGGCGACGATGCCGCCGAACGCCGAGACGTTATCGCTTTCATATGCTTTCTGGTACGCGTCGGCGAGGTCGGAGCCGACCGCGCAGCCGCACGCGTTGTTGTGCTTGATGATGGCGCATGCGGGCTCTTCGAACTCGCAGGCCAAGCCCCACGCCGCATCCATGTCTAAGATATTGTTGTAAGAGAGCTCTTTGCCGTGGATTTGTTTGAAATTGACCAGCGCGTCCGCCGGGGCGCCCGCCTGGCGATAGTACGCCGCTTTCTGGTGCGGGTTCTCGCCGTAGCGCGGCTCCATTATCTTCTCGAAGGTGTAGCTTACGACATCCGGGAACTCATCTTTCCCGGCCAGATATTGGGCGATGGTCGAGTCGTACTGTCCGGTATGTTTAAAGGCCGCCTGGCAGAGCGCAAAGCGCGTATCACGCCCGATAGCCCCGTCGTTCGCCTGCATCTCATCTATAATCTTCGCGTACCACATCGATTCCACGACAACCGCTACACCCTCGAAGTTCTTAGCCGCCGCCCGAATCATCGTCGGCCCGCCGATATCGATATTCTCAATCGCCTCGTCGAGTGTGACATCGGGTTTTGCGATAGTCGCCGCGAAGGGATAGAGATTGACGCAGACGAGGTCGATGGGGCCGATGCCGGCCTCTTCTATCTGGCGCATGTGGTCGTCTTTTCTCCGGTCGGCCAGGATGCCCCCGGCGATTTTAGGGTGGAGAGTCTTGACGCGCCCCTCCATCATCTCGGGAAAGCCAGTGTAGTCGGAGACCTCGACGACGTCGATACCGGCGTCGCGCAGCGCTTTGGCGGTACCGCCGGTCGAGAGAATCTCTACGCCAAAGGTCGACAAGCCTTTTGCGAACTCGACGACCCCGGTCTTATCCGAGACGCTTACAATCGCTCTTTGAATCTTGATTTTATCTATCATCCATCGCCTCCTATAATCAACACTTACGTTTTACAAGCGAATATACCACTAAAGATTATACTTTAAGCCCGAGGGTTCGGCTATGGAAGATGCGATAGATTTGTTACGAACTAACAGCGGACCCGCGTGCGGTTACATGACATAGCCAAGCCCCTACGCCCTAATCCGCACTTTCCTGCCGACGACCTCGAGGCGGCCTTCGGCATAGAGCTTGATGGCTTCGGGTAGAATCCGGTGTTCGATTTCGTGGATGCGCACAGCGAGCGTCTCCTCGGTATCGTCTTCGCGAACGGCGAGCGCTTCCTGGAGAATTATAGGGCCCTCGTCGAAGACCTCGTTGGCGAAGTGTACGGTGACGCCGGCGACCTTAACGCCGTAGTCGAGGGCGTCTTTGACGCCGTGGGCGCCGGCAAAAGAGGGTAAGAGCGCCGGGTGGAGATTGACGACCCGGTTGGGATAAGCATCGAGTACTTCTTTGCCGAGAAGACGCATGTAGCCCGCCATCACGACCAGCTCGACGTCGTGTTCTTTGAGCGTATCCCGAATGGCGCTGTTGTAGGACGCCTCGTCGGCGAAGGCTTTGCGTGGCAAAACAACGCGGGCGATGCCGTGCTGCTCGGCACGGACCAGGCCGTAGGCGTCGGCCCGGTTGCTTATGACGACCGCGACTTCGGCGCCGAGTTCGCCGGCCTCACACCTGTCGATGATGGCCTGCAGGTTAGACCCGCTTCCGGATATCAAAACACCAAGCTTAACCGACATATCTCGTCTCCCCTTTGCCATCGACGATCTCGCCTATCACATAGACCTCCTCGCCTTCGCCGGTGAGGATATCTCGCGCTTTCTCAGCGTCGCCTTTGGCAACAACGACAACCATGCCGATTCCCATATTGAAGGTCTTGAGCATCTCATCGAGCGCGACACCGCCCTCGCGCTGCACAAACTCGATGACCGGCGCCACCTCCCAGGAGCCGAGCATTAACTCGGCGTCGACGGTTTGCGGCAAGATTCGCGGTATATTGTTGGTCAGGCCGCCTCCCGTGATGTGGGCGAGTCCTTTTATGTTGAATTCTCGCATCAGCCTTCGAATGCTCTTTACGTAGATTCTGGTCGGCTCGATTAGCTCCTCGCCCAGGCTGCGACCGCCGTCCCAGTAGGCGCGCTCCAACGAAAACCCGCCGTCGGCTACCAACTTGCGGACGAGCGAGTAGCCGTTGCTGTGGAGGCCCGACGAGGCGAGGCCGAGTATAACGTCGCCTTTTTCGATTTTTTCACCGGTGATGATGTCGCTCTTGTCGACGACGCCGACGGCAAAGCCCGCCAGGTCGTACTCGCCGGGCTCGTAGAAGCCGGGCATCTCGGCGGTCTCACCGCCGAGCAAGGCGCAGCCCGCCTGACGGCACCCCTCGGCGATACCTTCGATTACCGCCGCCGCCTGGTGCGGCTCGAGCGTGCCGGTCGCGAAGTAGTCGAGAAAGAATAGCGGCTCGGCCCCCTGAACTAAAATATCGTTTACACACATCGCCACCAGGTCGATGCCGACGGTGTCGTGCTTATTTAGCGCCTGCGCGATTTTGAGCTTGGTCCCGACACCATCGGTTCCCGAGACCAAAACCGGCTCTTTATATCTGGCGATATCAAGTGAAAAAAGGCCGCCGAAGCCGCCTATGTCGGTCAAAACGCCCGGCCGAAACGTCGAGCGCACCGATTTTTTTATCAGCTCGACCACCTCTTCGCCCGCGTCGATATCGACGCCCGCGTCCTTGTAGGTGAGCCCCTTCTTCTCCTGTTTATCCATCTACCTTGTTTTGCTCCTCTTCCAGCATCAACTTGGTTATCTTCAAATCTTCCGGCACATCGACCGGGTATTCCCCGTCAAAACACGCGAGACAGAAGTCCTCGCGCTTATTACCGGTCGCCCTGACCAGTCCTTCGAGGCTGAGATAGCTTAGGCTGTCGGCCCCGATAAATTTACGTATCGCCTCATTGGTGTTGACCGCCGCTACCAGTTGTCCCTGGTCGGCCGTGTCGATACCGTAGAAGCACGGCCATTCGACCGGCGGCGAGCTGACCCGCATGTGGACCTCGGTCGCGCCCGCCTCGCGAAGCATCGCGACTAGCTTCTTGCTGGTGTTTCCGCGCACGACGCTATCATCGACGACGACGACCCGCTTGCCGCTGACAACTTCGCTAAGCGGGTTGAGCTTGAGTTTTATGCCGACCTGGCGTATCGTCTGCGTCGGCTGTATAAAGGTCCGCCCTATATAGCGGTTCTTTACGAACGCTTCGCGGTATGGGATGCCCGATTCCTGCGAATAACCGATTGCCGCCGGCACCCCTGAATCCGGCACCCCGGTGACGAGGTCGGCGTCGCAGGGAGCCTCTTTGGCCAGCTCTATACCCATCGCCTCTCGCGCGCTGTAGAGCAGCCGCCCGAGAAGTTTAGTGTCCGGCCGGGCAAAATAGATAAACTCGAAGATACAGAGCGAGGACTTCTTGGGTTCAACTCCTTGTTCGCTGCGCAAGCCGTCTTGGTCGATGATGATAAGCTCGCCCGGTGCAACGTCGCGAACATACTCCGCGCCGACGATGTCGAGCGCACAGCTCTCCGAGGCCACGACATAATGCTCGCCGCGTTTACCGATGACCATCGGGCGGATGCCGTACGGGTCTCGCATGCCGTAGAGGGTCTGCTCGGTCAGAATGAGGACGGAGTAAGCCCCGTTTATAATCCCCATAGTCTCTTTGATGGCCTGCTCGATTCCCATCCCCTGGTCGGCTCGCGACGCCACGAGCGACGCGATGACCTCGCTGTCGGAGGTAGACCGGAAACGGATGCCCTCCTTGCGCATATCCTCGCGGAGTTCTTGCATGTTGATGAGGTTGCCGTTGTGCGCGAGCGCGACGCTCCCGCCGCTGAAGGTCTTATAGACCGGTTGCGCGTTCTCCCACAGGCTCGAGCCGGTCGTCGAGTAGCGCACATGCCCTATCGCGATATCGCCCTGGAGTGTGCCGAGGTTGCGCTCGTCGAAGACCTGCGTTAAAAGACCCATGTCTTTATAGATGATGGTGGACTGCCCGTCCGAGACCGCCATCCCGGCGCTCTCCTGTCCCCGGTGCTGAAGCGTGTGCAGCCCGAAGTAGGTCAGCCTGCTAACATCCTCCCCGGGCGCGTATATCCCGAAGACTCCACAGGCCTCTTCGGGCTTGTCGGGCCGATTGTCGTCAAACTCAGAACTCAACGTGTTCTCCTCGCGGATTTGATGCTTATAGGATAGCAGATATCGGGGGTGAGATATAGGTCTAAGCCTACAGGGGATACAGCCGGCTTGGGTCAGAGGTCAGAGCGCTGGTATCGTCGAGACCAGCGGTCGGCTCGAGAAGAGTACCGGCGATTCGCAAGATGGTTGTCTTACCCGCCCCGTTGGGACCAAGCAATCCGAAGATACCTTCACCGATAACCAGGTCGATATCTTTGAGCGCTTCTATTTTACCACGGCAAACTCTTTACGATTAGTAAATTAGCCGCACCTATTATTTAGCTTTAATTGCCTTGATATCAGCGAATACAAGCCGCGGAACTGCACCATTAGATAGGCTTGTTTCGAACCTGAAGCCTATTGTTTGTACGTGCTTAGGCAATTCAAAGTTAACCTCAGTGCTAGTAAGTGCCTGATTGATCTCAGCGCTTTCAAACACTTTCTTATCATTCGCATACGCAATAAGCTTGCTACTAGTTAGGACTTTCGATGTGTCATCGAAGAATAACAGACCGGTGACCTTGGAGTACTCACCTTTTAATATACTATACTTGACAAAAGCAAATGTCCGTGGATCATTAATGCCGTTTGGGCTCAGGTGATCAATGGCAAGGCCCCTACTATATGCAGTACCCTTATACGTAAGAACCTCGCCATCGCCCGTGTAACGCTTGTCGAACCATATCTCTCGTCCATCGGCTTCTACTTGCTGAAAAACCTCTTGATCTGTCACATACGCAAACCCATCGCTGCTGATATCGCGCCGTTTATTTGACTGCCCATTATTTCTGGTTATGGCCGACGGATCAGTTGTTCCATCAATCGGTTTTTCAGCCCTTGCTTCTGATGTTGATACGCCGTCTTGCGGCAAAGGAGAGTTTTCGGCTTTAGTGCAGCCGCTTAGTAATATTATCAACGTCATTATAGTAACAATAAACCGGTATAGCTCCATAAGTGGTTTCTCCTAGATTTAATGCTACGGCATAGCGAAGCCTTCGAAATGCCATAAGCGATTTTCTTTGTAATGACGTAACAGCGATATTGCTATTCATATTAGCATAGCAATATTAGTCTCTGACATGGTTGCTAAACAATTTTCAGCATTATCTCTCTGGCCTAAATGCTAATATGCCTTTGTGTGCAGGGGTTAGATTGCGTGTCCTGATGAGTCAGTGTCTGAGCGGGCGGATCGATCGGATATCAATGATCAGGCAAGAGGTTGAGGCAAGAGCTAACTCACCGCAACAACCTGAACGCAAAAATCAATTGGCAGTTCACGCCGCAGAAAGCGCAAAAAAACTGAAAAGGCTTTATCTGACATTAGACGCGTGATGCGACATTAGCATCTTTCACTGCCAAGCTATCACCCATGCCGGGCGCACCAAAATAAGCAGGCGCCCAAGAAGCAAGACGCCCGCTTATTAAAAGTGCCTGAATTTGTTCTACCTGACTCGTCCTCTGCCAGTGCGATTACAACACAGAAAAATACAAGCCATATCAGGCATGCTTAAATGCTACCAGGCACAACTTCGAATTCTTCCTTAGTTATTTTCCATCGTCCATCTTCATTTATAAATGAAAACTTATAATGAGCGGTGCTTGATGGCTTATATTCTTTTCCATCAGCTTCGCGAAGTTTAGCATATGTGCTAATATCAGCCTCAGCGGTTGCTTGATCACCATCTAGCATCACGACGAGATTCTCAATTTTATCAATACCGCCGCCTAGAGATCTGAAGTGATCCTTCTCTTGTCCTAAGACATCGGCTTTCAAAGATTCAATCCTTCGCTTTTGAAGATCAGAGCCAGTGCTATAAATCTCGTCGTATTTGGCAGTAATTTTGTCAAACATCTTTTGTTTTATCTCCCCAGGCACATTTCCTTTGTTGTTCGAAAGAAATGGTTCCGGTAATTGACTTAACGTTTGCGCACAAATGACCGACTCCTTTATAAGTTTCTCAATTTCAGCTGTATTCTTGGCATTTTCAAAACTATTAAAACCCACAGCAGACAAGATCGCTATGCTCGCGAACAGCACACCGATAATGACCTTTATAAATCCAGGCTTCACGTGCTTTTCTGTCATAGGAAACCCTCCTTCTTAATTTGGTCTAAACGCTGTTATTCTCGTGGTGGTTCTATAGGTATTATACGGCCGCAAATGCCAAATAGCTCGATACCTGTCGGTAGAATGTTGACACTGCAAATTACCAGAATAGCTAGGCGACGTCGGATCTGTACCAGTATTGGTGACGATACCCATATGATCTTTAGAACCATTGTTATCCCAATCATAGGAGAGAAGAACTCCTTTGCTCAGCGCGGAGTTCGAGTTGCTACTTGGTGCGTACCAGCTACCAAGAGATGTAGCACCTTGCGCCATCCAAAGGTTATAGAAGTAAGAAGCTACTGACCAGGAATTACTATATTGAAATGTTCCATACCAGGTTTTATCGCAGTACCACTTTGTATCTTCTGAGGAACCATATAATTCTGCTTTACCTCCGCCCCAGTTTAGCGCTTGAGATGTAAAGTTAGTGCAATCGCTTGAGAAACTGGGAAACTCTGGATTGCGCAACGTCTGGCTGTTGCTAACCCAAGACTCCGCGTAAGAAGCAGCGCCTGTAGCATTATAAGCTGCATACGCATTCGCAGCTGGCACTAGAACCATCACCAATGAACATAACACTAATACTATTCGCACGGTTTTTGCATACTTCAATCTGCCTTCCTCCTTCGATATGGATCTTGCTCCTCAAGATCCTATTGGTTGACTGCGCTCTTGCCTGTATCTCCTCACCTCCTGTGCCTTGGTCTCGCCCTATTCAAATCGTTAAATGCCAGCAGCTGTGATTGCTTACATATAGATGGTTTTTCAATTCCATGCTACTGTGTGGTAGTTCGATGCAATAACCAAATATAACTAATAATCGCTATTGCGAGGAGACGGCTGTTGAATAACACCAGGTCGCGAATTAGTTGGCTGGGAGGGACTTTTTTGAACAGTTGGCGGTGATGCTGACTGTTTGGCCTTGAAACTAAAGGTTGCTATCGATATCCAGTCAAACTGGATTGACAGGCCGGCTAACTGTTGCTATCGTATGTCGTAGTATTATACTGACGCATGTCTGTAGTATAGTTTTAAAGGTGGAGGGTGAACGATGGAGAATCGAGTAACCGGTCGTGAGAAGCAAATTCTAAGCTTTATCAGCCACGGCCTCACTAATAAAGAGATTGCAACTCTCCTCAATCTAAGCAAACACACTATAGACAACCATTGCCGGAAGATCTTTCGAAAGCTCGACGTAAGAGATCGCTTCGAGGCGGTTGATGCCGCCAACGATAAGGGAATCATAACTAGCGACGGACAAGGAGAAACGAAAGTCTAGACTATAGTCAATCCGCCCTATCCGCTCCGCAACGCTTCGTGCCCGCTTACAGCTCTTTCTTCACATAATCGACCGCGTTTTTGAATATCGCCAGGCCATCGCCCTCGTCCGCAAGTTGTTCGCGCGTCCAGCGCGGGTGCTGGGTGCGCACGATATAGTTCTCGGGGTGCGGCATCATGCCGAAGACGCGCCCCGTCTCGTCGCAGATGCCGGCGATATGCTCGACCGAGCCGTTGGGGTTGATTGGATAGCCGCCGTGCGTACCGTGCTCATCGACGTATTCGGCAGCCACCTGCCCGTTGTGCCGCAGCCGCGCGAGCGTCGCGTCGTCTTCGGGGATGAACTTGCCCTCGCCGTGGCAGATAGGCACGTAGATGACCTTCTCGATGCCGCGCGTGAAGACGCAGTTCGACTGCGGGTTGACTTTGAGGTGGACCCAGCGGTCCTCGAACTTGCCGGAGTCGTTGTGCGTAAGCGTGACGTCCTGGCGCATGTAATCGCCATCAAAACCGGGGAGAATCCCGAGCTTGACCATCACCTGAAATCCATTACATACGCCGAGGACGAGCTTGCCGTCCCCGACGAACTCCAGAAGGTCGTCTTTGAGCTTGTATTTTAGCTTATTCGCCAAGACCTTTCCCGAAGCGATATCGTCGCCGAACGAGAAGCCGCCGGGCAACATCAGTATCTGGTAGTCTTTGAGCTTCTTTCTGCCGTCGACGAGGTCGTTTATGTGGACGCGCTCGGCGTCGGCCCCCGCCCGCGTAAACGCGTTCTGCGCGTCGCCGTCGCGGTTGATGCCCGCCGCAAGAAGAACAAGTACTCTAGGTTTTTCATTCATTTGTATCACCACCTGAGAGGCGCTTGCCACGCCTCTCTTAGCTCGTCATTGCCTGCATCTATTAGGGTGGCGCCGTCCGCGCCCGTTATAGTTATCCTGTTGTCGCCGGTGACTTCACCGACCGCCGCCAGCGCATTGCCGACTAAGGCCGCCTCAAAAGCCGCCCGGTTGTCGTGAGAGACCGTCACCACAAAGCGGCTGTTCGACTCGGAGAATAGCAGCACCTCGTCGGCGAGTTCGCCTAAGGTCGGCGCTTGCGAGATGTCGATGCGCATCCCCAAGCCGCCCGCGAACGCCGATTCGGCCGCCGCAGCGGCAATGCCGCCCTCGGAGCAATCGTGGCACGAAGCCACGAGCCCTTCCCGCATCGCGCCGTGGAGCGCCCGGTAGAGCGCGAGTGCGCTCGCCGTATCGACCGCCGGCACGTTTCGCCCGTTGTAGCCGTTTAACATATAGTAGTGCGAGCCGCCAAGCTCGTCTTTGGTCAATCCCAGCACGTAAACCGCATCGCCGGGAGCTTTCGCGTCCATGGTGACTGCGCGCTCGACATCGGGGACGATGCCGATGGCCGAAATCAGTAAGGTCGGCGGGATGGCGATGGTCTTATCCCCCAGTTTGTATTCGTTGTGGAAGCTGTCTTTGCCCGATATAAAGGGCGTCCCCAGGCCGACCGCAGTATCATAGCAGGCCTTATTCGCCCGCACCAGCTGCGCGAGCTTGTGGTCGCCGTCGGGGTTGGTATCGGAAAGAATCGGGTTACCCCAGCAGAAGTTATCCAAAATCGCCACCCGGTCGGGGTCGCCCCCCACCGCTACGATGTTTCGAACCGCCTCGTCGATTGCGGAGGCCGCCATCGCGTAGGTGTCGATTTCCCCGTACTTGGGATTGATGCCGTTGGCCACCGCGATGCCGCGCGTAGAGTCGATGCGCGGGCGGATGACCGCCCCGTCGGAGGGGCCGTCATTGGCGATACCGACCAGCGGTTTGACGACGCTACCGCCTTGAACCTCGTGGTCGTACTGGCGAATCACCCACTCCTTGGAGCAGACATTGTAGCTGCCCAGAATCTTTTTGAGCGCCCCGGTGAGCGCCGCCGAATCTACGGGTAAGCGCTCCGGCTCGGCCTGCGATTGCGGGCGCCAAGCCGCGGTTAGCTCCAAGCCCGGCAGCCCCTCGTGGACGAATTCGCTGTTTAGATATAAGACGGTCTTGCCGTCGTATTTTACGTGGATTTTTCCCGAATCGGTAAAGGTGCCGATGACAGTCGCTTCGACGTCACGGCGCTCACACAACTCGAGAAACGCGTCGATATCCTGGGGCGGGACCGCCAGCGTCATCCGCTCTTGCGACTCGGAGACCCACAGCTCCCAGGGCTGAAGGCCCGCATATTTGAGCGGTGCTTTCTCCAGGTCGACCTCGCAGCCGCCGCTGAACTCGCTCATCTCGCCGACCGACGACGAGAGCCCGCCGGCCCCGTTGTCGGTAATCGCCCGGTAGAGCCCGAGTTCGCGCGCCTCTTTGAGCGCGTCCTGCATCTTGCGCTGGACGATCGGCGCGCCTATCTGCACCGCCGCCGATGAGGTCCCCTCGTCGAGCGCGACCGATGAGAAGGTCGCCCCGTGGATACCGTCCTTGCCGATGCGCCCGCCGGTCATCACGATAAGGTCGCCCGGCTCGACATGTTTTTCGTGCGACGGCTTACCGTTTATAACCTTCTTCATAAAGCCGCCAGTGCCGCAATAGACCAGCGGGTTGTATACATAAGCCTCATCGAAGAGGATAGCCCCGTTGACGGTGGGGATGCCGATTTTGTTGCCCCCGTCTTCGACCCCCTTGCGCACCCCTTTGAAGATGCGCTTCGGGTGAAGCACACTCTGCGGGAGCTTCTCATAGGAGAAGTCCGGCGGTCCGAAACAGAAGACGTCGGTGTTGAAGATAAGCTCGGAGCCGATACCGGTCCCCATCGGGTCACGGTTGACACCGACGATGCCGGTGATGGCTCCGCCGTACGGGT
This sequence comes from Actinomycetota bacterium, assembly GCA_030018005.1. Lineage (GTDB taxonomy): Bacteria > Actinomycetota > Aquicultoria > Aquicultorales > Aquicultoraceae > Aquicultor. Next base: position 37,448 of record JASEGT010000007.1, on the reverse strand, counting down.
CGAGCGCCGAGGGATGGTTATGCGTCTCTACCTTAAAGACCATGTTGTAGTCGTCATCGAAGGTGACGACGCCGGCGTTATCGACGAAGACCGAGACGAGCCAATCCTTTTTGGTGCGCGCGATCTCTTCGGTCGCCCGGCGAATGTATTGCTTGAAGAGGCTGGCGATGCGCTCCACCTTGCCGTCCTCGGTATATTCTATGTTGGCGTTGAATATCTTATGCTTGCAGTGCTCGCTCCAGGTCTGGGCGAGCATCTCGAGTTCGACGTCGGTTGGCCGCGGCCCTAAGCCCATCCTCGCCCGCTCGTCGAGAACCGCCTCATCCTTGAAATAGTCGCGAATCAGGCGCATCTCCTCAAGGTTGAGCGAAAGCACACCCTGGCGGCTTATCTCGATAAGTTCCTCGTCGGAGACATCGAGATCGACTTCGGCGACGACGGGCTTAAACTCCGCCATTTGCGCCGGGCCCGTGATATGTTCAGCGGTCGCCTGAATATCCGCTCCGGCACCCCAAATCTGGAAGTGTTCGATTAGCGAGTTCGCGAGAAGCCCGAGACAGATGCGCCTGGCGTCATCCTCGGTAAGGTTGCCGTTGAGTAAGTAGAGCTTCGAGGTATGGACCGCTTCTCCCTCGGGATATTCTATGGCGAGCAAGTCCTCGATTCCCTCGACCGTGGTAACGCCGACGTTGTCGGTGACGCCGGGTTTGTAGCCGACTTCGATAGCGACGGTAAAGGGCTTGCCGGTGTTTTCGTTGATATGGTAGTTCTGGGTGATGGGGTCGGCGAGCAAGTCTCGCGCGACGATTTCCGCCTGCTCGCGTGAGAGGCTCGCGCTGATAGTATATACGTCTATGGTCTCAACCGACTCGACGTCGATTCGCAAATCCTCGATAATCTGTTTCTGGACCGAGTTCCCGAGGGCATCGGTGATGCCGGGCTTGAGTGCGACTTCTACCCGCCACATCTAGCTTCTCCCACCCGCCTTTACGGCCGCGCTAGCGCTCGCCGCGCGCGACGGTCGCATGCATGCCGCAGGTGAACCCGCCGCCCGCGTCGACCCTTCGATTATATGCTGAGATTTGGCTATCACGTGCCCTCCTAAAACTCGGTATCGTTCCGGCCTGTTACGCAACTCAATATTATACACAAGTCGGCGCTTTTACAAACTCAATGTGCAGGTTTCTGTCGACTCCGCCGGGGTTCGTGCTGTAAGCGTGCGTTATTGCTAAAATTCAAGCAAAGAAGTTTGTTCTTCAAGCTATAAAGATGGTTATATGCCTCAAAATCTTTATGCCGACATATAGATGCACAACTTCAACCAATAATATAGTTAATATTCTGCAACACAATCCCTCGTTGAGCAACAAGCTCATAGTAGAACTTTTCTCACAGCATTCTGAGCGAATACCTGAGCGCAATGGGCGTCACGCCCTCTGCAACACTATTTTCTTATTTATACTTCCAGTAAGCACGTTTATACCATGGTATGTTAAGGCATACACCTTATAGACATTAGTTGTAGTTTAAAAAGGGGGAGGTGCTCTGGTGTGTTAAGACAGTAAGTTTGTCCGATAAACCTAGCTGCAGTAAAGACTATATGAGTGGAGTAGATTTCTTTCATAGGAGGCAAAATGTTTAGGTCTCAGTTAAGGATTGTATCAATTCTTGCCTTAGCAGTTATGCTTTTAGGCGTAGGAGCTGCAAGCGCTTATGCGGCGCCTTATGCTGATTTGGATTATTTTTACTATGTCGGCACTGATAACAAAATCACTGATACCAGAATTCTATCCAACGCCGAGCAATACCTTGATTCGATAGGATATGATTGCTGGAGCAACCAGAATCTATCAGCCGGCACTGCATGGTCATGGTGGAAGTATGATGCAATCCTAATAACAAACGGCCACGGTGCATCTGGAAGGCTTTGGTTTAATAACAGCGCGACTGCCATAATTGGAGAGGATAAGCGAGATCCCGCTAGGCAAAATGGGGGCACAGCTTGGCTTATCAAAAATTTTGCCGGCACTGATATCAACGATTGTTTGTGCGCTGTATTTTTAAACTGCGAAAGTGCTGTTACCCATTCTACAATCTATGGCAACATCCTAGGATGGGCGCGTGCTAGGGGTGCTGATGCAGCTACCGGCTGGAGACTTTGTATTGGCGATTACACTTCAGGCTGGTGGGGGACTGGGTTCGCTAGAGGTGCTTGGGATAAGAACTACGTAATTGATTATCCATCTGGACATCATGTAGCCGACGTGGATCTTGCAATGGATGCCTCCACTTACGCGAAAAGCGCGGGCTCATATGATCCAGCTATAGAAAGCTATGAGACATGGGGCCAAAATGGGCAAAAACTTCAGCCTGCCAGATATGGCACACCGTAAACATTAATTAAAGCAAAGTCATGTTATGATGAGATTGAGTTAGTGTTTAGTAATAGGAGTGAAAGATGAAAAATTTAAGTAGGAGCAAAGCCTTCGTGGTAATAGCAGTAGCCATTGGCATTATAGTTACCCTTGGCTTTACCGCTTATAGTCTAAACTCGCAGCCCGATATATCACCGGATCAAGCTGTTAATTCAGTTAAGGCTTTTGCGAAAGTCGATAAAGTAAGGACCGTGTCAAGGATTGATCTTCCCACAAACCGCCCAGTATATGATATAACTGCTGATGATGGTCGTACATTCTGGGTTGAAGTCAAGAGCGGAAAAATAGCGGGAGTTGTTGGCCCAGTTGATGCTAATCCAATAGACCCCACACAACTTCCGCTAACTAAGGATAAGGCGATAAAAAGAGCCGAAGAGTTTGTGCGAGCAAAATATGAAAACTTCGATGAGCTAAAGCTTACTGAAGTTCGTGAAATGGTGGACGGCAGCTACATGGTCGAGTGGGAAAAGGTTGCTCCAAATGGGGCAAAGCTGCTAAAAAGTGTATCTATCGGGATCGACCCGAGGTCAGGTGCAATGGGTCAATATCTAGCAAGAGATGAAGATGTGCTTATAGCAACAGAGCCTAAAATATCAGAGGCTGATGCTTTAAATGTACTTAAGCCGAGAATGACAAGCCGTGCTAAAGATATTAAAACAGAGCTAAACGTATTAAGAGACAAAAATGGCCAACAAAGACTTATATGGTACGTTATATATACTGATTCCTATGATACGGCAGAAGGCGAGATCAAGTATAGAGATCAAGTGTTTATCGATGCTTATAATGGTAATGACATCAGTGATGATTTTGTGATCAGCAGACCGCCTACTCCTGTATCCGAGACTAGCAAAGCAAAGAAATAATTTTAGGATCTTAGTTGGTAACCAAGGAAAGCATCGCCTATTTGCAGAGTCTCTTAAAAGCAAAAACTGAGTATTTAGCAGATAAGCCCGATAGTTTAACTACCGGGCTTATCTGCTTTAGCCACGTCTGCTATGCTCGGACTTCGACAGTTAATAAACAAACTCCACCCCAAGCCGGACACTCAGCTTGATTAATCCTCGAGCTTCTCCAGGCGCTTGAAGACGGTCTCCACGTTGCGCAGAAAGTAATCGGTGCTGAAAAGCTCGTCGAGTTCGTCGTCGGGGATGAGCTTCGCGACCTCGGCATCGGCTTTGAGCAAACCCTTAAGCTCGCCCTCTCCCCGCCAGGTCGCCATGGCGTTTCGCTGGACCATCTGGTAGGCCTCCTCGCGTGTGATGCCCTTGTCGACGAGCGCCAGCAGCACCCGCGACGAGAATATAAGCCCGCCCGTCATATCGAGATTCTTCCGCATGTTTTCCGGGTAGACGAGAAGGCCTTCGATGAGCCATTTGAGCTTGCCGAACATATAGTCGAGGAGCATGGTGCTGTCGGGGATAATGATGCGCTCGACCGATGAATGCGAGATATCGCGCTCGTGCCATAGCGCCACGTTCTCCAGCGCCACCAGCGCGTTAGCGCGCAAGACCCTCGCCTGGCCGGCCAGGCGCTCGGCGATAATCGGGTTACGCTTATGCGGCATAGCCGATGAGCCCTTCTGGCCTTTGGCAAAGGGTTCCTCGACCTCGCGCGTCTCCGTCTTCTGGAGAGCGCGCACCTCGACGGCGATTTTTTCGATAGTCGCCGCGCAAATTGCGAGCGCCGTCATATACTCGGCGTGCCGGTCGCGCTGGAGCACCTGGGTGGAAACGGGCGCCGGTGTGAGGCCGAGCCGCTCGCAAACGAACTCCTCGACCCACGGGTCGATGTTCGAGTAGGTGCCGACCGCCCCGGAGAGTTTCCCGACCGAGATGGCCGCTTTGGCGCGCTCGAGGCGGTTGAGGTTGCGGTGCATCTCAAACGCCCAATTGGCGAATTTGAGGCCGAAGGTCATCGGCTCGGCCTGGATGCCGTGGGTGCGCCCCACGCAAACCAGGTCTTTATACTCCAAAGCTTTGGCTTTTAAAAGGTTGACGATTTCGCGGACATCCTCGATGAGGATATCGACAGCCTCTTTCATCTGGACCGCCAGGCCGGTATCGACGACGTCGGATGAGGTCAGCCCGTAGTGGACGTAGCGCGACGCCGGGCCGACGTTTTCGGCGACGTTGGTTAAGAACGCTATGACGTCATGGTGGGTCTCCGCCTCGATTGCCCCGATGCGCTCGACCGAGAAAGCCGCCTTATCCTTGATCTCCCTGAGGGCGTCCTCCGGGACTATGCCTAGTTTAACATGGGCTTCGGTGGCGAGAATCTCTATCTCCAGCCATTTGTCGAACTTATTCCTCAGCTCCCATATGGCTCTCATCCGCGGCCGTGAATATCTCTCAATCATTTAAAAACCACTCCTTTGCCACCGGCTAATCGTATGGAGACCCATCGCAGGCGAGCAGGCCCGCGATGAACTGACATCTATATAGTGGCTGCGCTTAGTTAAGCGCGCCGTAAAAGTCCCTGCACAACTCTATCCCATGTCGACAGCGCGGAGTGCGATGTCTTTCCGGTAATGCATACCCTCAAAACTAATCTTCTCTATCGCCGCGTATGCGCGCTCGCGCGCTTGCGCGAAGTCCACCCCAAGCGCGCTCACATTGAGCACCCTGCCCCCGGCAGTCACGATTTTGCCCTCGCTCAGCTTAGTCCCCGCGTGGAAGACGGCAACGTCATCCATCGCCGATGCCTCATCGAGGCCGGTTATCTCAAAACCGGTCTCGTAATCGGTTGGATAGCCGCCGGAAGCCAGGACGACGGTCGCACAGACCTCATCCTTCCATTTTAACTCGACGCCGGAGATATCGCCCTCGGCGACCGCCAGCATCGGCTCGAGGATGTCACTCTCGAGGCGCGGAAGAATCGCCTGCGTCTCCGGGTCGCCGAAGCGCGCGTTAAACTCGAGAACCCTCGGCCCGGTCTTTGTGAGCATCAAACCCGCATAGATAACACCCCGGTATTCGATACCCTCGGCGGACAAGCCCTCAATCATGGGCTTTAAAACCAACTCCACGATATCCTCGTAGAGTTCGGCCGTGACGATCGGGACCGGCGAGTATGAGCCCATGCCGCCGGTATTTAAGCCCTCGTCGCCGTCGTAAGCGCGTTTATAGTCCTGTGCCGGGACCATCGGCAATACGTTTTTTCCATCACTAAACGCAAGAACCGAAAGCTCCGGTCCCTCCATGTATTCTTCGATAACCACGCTGTCGCCCGCCGCTCCGAATTGTCCCTTGAGCAGACAGCTCCTAACAGCATCCTCGGCCTCCGCCAGCGTCTTCGCTATAAATACCCCTTTGCCAGCGGCCAGACCGTCGGCTTTGACGACATAGGGGGCGTCGAGTGTTGCAAGGTACGCGGCGGCTTCGCCGTAGTCGGTAAAGAGCTTTGCGGCGGCGGTAGGCACGCCGTATTTTTCCATTATATCTTTGGCGAAGATCTTGCTCCCCTCGAGCTGAGCCGCTTTCGCGCTCGGCCCGAATACTTTGAGCCCTCGGGCGACGAAGACATCGGTTATGCCGGCGACCAGCGGCACCTCAGGGCCGACGACCGTCAAGCCTATCGCCTGGGCTTGAGCGAAATCGGCGAGCGCATTGAAATCGGATGGGTCGATTGGAACCTCCGTCGCCTCGCGCGCGATTCCGCCGTTTCCCGGCACGCAGAAGACCTCATCCACCAGCGGGCTCTGTTTTATCTTCCATACCAGGGCGTGCTCGCGCCCGCCACTCCCAATCACCAGTACCTTCAATGCTTGCCCCCTATCGTCGATATTCGACATCGATTCAATCAATCATCCAAATCGGTTTAAGTGCCTCAGTCCTCGCCACCGGTATTATTCGAAATGCTCCGCACCAGAGCATCACCACGGCGATACCCATATACTTTATGCGCGGTCTGCGAAAACAAAAAACTTGAATACATAAGAAGCTGGGTCGTCTGGTTCGATTACAAATTCTTGTTCGCGCGCAGAGCATGCGCATCGGAACTTCCGGTCTCAGGCGTTGTACACTCTACCAATTCTACGCAAAACCGCTTTTAGCTGCAAGAAGCGTCTTGCTCACAGCCAGATCTAAATACACACATGCATGAAATAAAAACAAGCCGAGAAACACTATCCCGGCGCCGAACTTAAAGAGCAACCCATATATTGAGGTTGCTCTTTATAACAACATTATTTTTCTGCCCCTCACGTCATCGAGACGGATTATTTATTCACTGTCGAGAATCTCAACTTCTGCTTTTTTAAGGAGATCCTCCATAAAAGCATCATATTGCCCTTGTGCTTTTTCCATATCCTGCTGCGTGGTAGCCTCACCAATAAACTGCTTCCTGAGTTCACCCTCGATAAGATTGCTCTTATAGCCCTCAAAGGTCTCTTTACTCGACCAATATTCATCTTCGGTTAACCCTTGACCTTTAAGCCCTTCTATATACACTTGGTTGTTCTCTGCGGGTATTTCTTCAATTGACCTTCTTTGCTCATTTATATATGCTTGAACCTCAGCATCGGTTACTTTGATACCTCTCTTGCTGGCTTCTTCCTGCACCAGAATACCTTTTGCTAATAGATTAATAATGTCTTTCTTGCTTGGCGCGGGAAGCCCTAGTTGCTTATGAGAGTCTGCTTGTGTTGCCATATGCACAGCATACTCCCCTGCGGTAATCGACTTGCCATTAACTCTTGCTACAACTTTCTGCGAATTTGCGCCTTCCCTTGCCTCTTTCATCTGACGGCCAAGCTTGAAATACGGAGATTCCGCGTATGTGTACGCAAGGCCTCCTACTAAAAATATAATTACCGCGCCTACTACCAGGATTATTGGTTTCCTTGTCATTATTGACTCCCTGATTTATCATAACTGTTTTATAGCGATGGGCGTATTGCCTCATAGGCCGCATGGAGGCAACGTTAGGCCAGTTCTTTTTATTCATCATTTCGTATAGAATATGTCTCATCTAAATAGGTAATCTTTGCCTTTTTTCGAAGTTCTTCTTCCAGACGAGGAAGCAACAAACCAACTTGCATGGAAATGTAGCTCTGCTTAATAGTAGCCCTTGCCTCTTCATACGATTTTCCTTCAAAAGCTGTGTTCTTAAGTCGATTATAGTCCTGGATTAGTTCCTTCTCCGTCGGTTGTATGATTTTCTTCGCTAAAAGCTTTTCTGTGATGATTTGCATTCTGAGCTGCTCGTATAGTTCCGGTCTTGATATATCTTGCTTGGTTAGCCATCTTTCTAAGTCCTTAGCCGAGCCATAAGTACTAACAAGATATTTATATCGACCATTCATCTCTTTTTCACCCACGGTGATATGTTGATTATTGCCCTCTTGTCTTATTAGGGTTTCGCTAAGCATTGATTGAAGCACTTGTTTACCATGTTGCTTTTCAAGTCGCTGGTATAACATATCCTTTGTGATCAAAAAACCATTTACCGACACAATAGGCGCTGGGTTAGATAGGAAATCCTTGTATATCACAAGACTCATGATCATTAATAATAGAATAATAGCGTTCCTCAGATATCGATGCCCAAAGCGCTTATTTGGTTCTTGAATAATCTAAACTCACCTCGATTATAAAGAGTTCTGATATAAACTAATGATTCCAGTAACTATTAAAAGTACGATAATTGGCGCATAGACAAGACCTGCTACCATTGATATTGATGCCCCAATGATTATATTGCCAAGGCTGGCCCACAACACCAGAAAGCTTGCCAAGTTAGGCCTGTAAACACGATACCTTAGCGAGACTACAATCGGCACTAGTGCATAAATGGCTATCGGAATCAGAAGATAGTTTTTGAGAAACAGTTTAAAATATACAAAAGATATCAAGCAAATCAACACAGAAATAGTAGTTAAAACATTAAGCATGCGATATAGATTGTTGGATTCATTTTGCTCACAGGAATCAGCATCAAACGAATCCGCTAATCTAATAAGAACAATTATTCCAATGATTGCCAGTGGCACATAGAACAGGGATATTCGCGGACTAACCTCGAGACTGGTTACGGTGATCACATTTAAGAAAGTCACCATTGTAGCTATAGTTATAATAACATAAGGCAATTGAGCGCTATGGTTGCCTGGCTTATTACCCTTTTTATGAATAAGGATGCTATAGGTTAAGAGGCTGATAAATGATGGCACTGAGAACAGTGCCATCAACTTTCCGGTAATTGCTAATAGCTCATTAGGGCTGTACGAAGAAGCAGTCGTAGCTTCCCTTAAAAGCCAAATCCCAACAGCAAAACCTGCAGCCGAGACCAGGGCACCAATTAGGAGCATCATTCTCTTAAACATGAATGCGGTATCTCCTTGTTCTATGTATTACTAAGTTGTTAACAAATAACCGCGAGGAATAACGCCACAGTAAATCAATACGGCGTTATTCCGCTTCCAGAGACGTGCAAACAGACCATTGCAGACGAATCATACAGAACCAAGCCTCTGCTTATAGCGTCACTGCAAAACCCTGACCTCATATATACCTAAGCTTACCAGTCCTCATCAATCAAAGCGTATGTTGCCTATAGCAATGTTAGCGAATCAGAGAACAAGCTTAATATTTAATATATAACAGTTTTGTTATACCAACTTTTAACTTTCCAATTCCAGCTTGAGCCTTTCGGGTCGACATAAAATGTGGTGCTCCCATTGCCGCTCCCATTTGAGTAGACATTAGTCTGGTTTACGATTGCATTTTCATAAGGACCACCAGGCCAAGTACTGTTCCTAAATGAAGCATAAGCTTTAAGCCAGTCAGAACTTGCAGGCAAAGTATTTGGTCCCCAGGTTAATGTGGGCCCAGAGAGCACGCTTTTCAGATAATCCCCGGCTTAGGAGTTTCTTAACACGAGTATATGTGCGTTTCCACTGGCGCCAAAGAACACAGCGCAGTTTGCGGCGTATCCAGCCGTCGAGTTCCTCGAAGATACCTTTGACTTCAGCCAGCCGGAAGTAATTTGCCCAGCCGCGAAGAAGCGGTGTGAGTTCGTCGATAATCCACCCCAGGCTGCGCCCTTTTCCTCTGCGCATGATGGTTTTAACCTTTGCTTTCAAGCGCGCGATTGCCTCGGGCGCTACTTTGAGCCGGGGTATTTTGTGCCACGTCATCGAGTAGCCTAGAAACTTTCTCTTCCAGGGACGGGACGCGGCGCTCTTTTGGGTGTTGACTTTGAGCTTGAGCCGCTTCTTTAAGAACCCTGTGATTGACGCCATCACCCGCTCGGCGGCCGCTTCTGAGCGAACATAGACATTGCAATCGTCGGCATAGCGCACGAATGCATGGCCCCGCCTCTCTAATTCCTTGTCGAGTTCATCGAGGAGGACGTTTGAGAGCAATGGTGAAAGGGGTCCCCCTTGCGGTGTACCTTCCGTGCGGGGCGATGTTATCCCCCCGGCCATTATTCCGGCGGTAAGATAGCGGCGGATGAGCCTTAAGACCCGTTTGTCGGTGACTTTGCGCGCAACACGCGCCATGAGGATGTCGTGGTTTACCCTATCGAAGAAGTTCTCGATATCGATGTCTACCACCCACCTCTTGCCCTCTGCGACGTAGGAGCGCGCTGCCTCTAGGGCCTGGTGCGCGCTCCTTCCCGGGCGAAACCCATAGCTCGTGGGCGAAAACGTGGGGTCAAAGACCGGGGTTAGGACTTGCAGTAGGGCTTGTTGTATGAGGCGGTCAAGCACGGTGGGGATACCCAGCGCCCTTGTTCCCTTGCCGCCTGCTTTTGGTATTTCGACTAAAAGCACGGGGGCTGGTAGATAACTGCCCTGCAGGAGCTTCTCTTTGATGCTCTCCCAGTTTTCTTTCAAGTGCGAGGTGAGTTCTTCGACTCTCATCCCGTCAACGCCGGGGGCTCCTTTGTTTGCCACCACTCTTTTTAAAGCCGCTTTCATGTTCTCGCGTTCGACCACTGCTTCCATTACTTTGTCGTTTTTGAAGTGTGCGTTCTTGTTCGTTGCCGCAGTGTTTGGCGCACCTATCCCAAAGCCCTGCGAATTCCGTCCGCTTCCTTTTGGGTGGGTGTTTGGTATCTCAACCATCTTTACTGCGCCTCCTTCACTTGCGAAACCTAAAGTGCTACTTCGTATTTCATGTTCGGGCCTTCAGCCTGGTCGAAAGGCCTAGTATGCCCTCTGCTGACTTCTGCCATCCCATCCCGCCACCTTGCGATGATGGTAGCACATATGGCAGATTGACAGACCTCCCCGGGTAATGCGCGCGCACCTTCCCACTTATACCCGCCGCATATACGACTATGCTTTCCGTACAGGTACCGGACTTTGAAGATATTTGCCTTCTCATCCAGCATAGCCGCCTCGTATGCGATTTCTGTTCGTCGGGCCAGTGTTTTGCCTTCGGCTTCCTTTAGATTCTACCTCACGGTAGACACCCTTGCCGTTTAGCTAACAGTTCCCCCTGTCGGGCCTGTAAGGGACTTTCACCCTCAAGTGCGTGCGCCCTGCCGGGCGCACGAATATAAAGAGCAACCGATTTATTCAGGTTGCTCTTTATAACAGCGTTATTTTTCTGCCTCGCACAGCATCGAGACGGATTATCTATTCACTATCGAGAATCTCGACTTTTGCTTTTTTAAGCAGATCCTCCAGATATGCAAAGTATTGCTCTTGCGCTTTTTCCATCTCCTGCTGAGTGACAGTTTGAGCGACAGGCTCAACTAGAATTTGAAAATGTTCTGGTCGATCTCGCGGTCGATATCTATCTTTTCAAAGTATATTTCTTCTTTTATGTTGCTGCCATCGTAACTCACAGTTCTTAAGAGAATACCGGTCTCATTATCAAAGAAGAACTCGTATCTATCTATTTTATCAAAGTCGAGCTGTTCTTTCTTAACTCGAGGTTCAACCATATACTCAGTGGCTTTTCTACCGGCTATCTCAGCAACGCCCTTGTTGGTGACTATAGATCTGGTAAATAAACCCTGTATTGATATTTCAGGATGAAGCAATGCATTTACTTCATGAATCTGAGTAGATGTTCCATTCCAATTAGGATAAATCGTATTACTGTCCCTGGCTCCAGATGTAGTCATTTCTGGAATCGAATTGGAATACTCTTTCTTCTGTTTCTTCTTGTCAAATCGTAAAACCTTATCTCCGTTGTTCTTCTCCTCGATAGTTTCCGCAGGATCTCGAAGATCAGGGGTATACACGACGCTGTAGAGAGCAGGATTTTGCTGGACAGTCAATTCAGCACTGGAGTTTTCTTTGGAACTGTTCTTTTTGATAGTACCTATAAGTGTGTTGTAATTTGCATTCGTGTTCATGGCCTTAGCAAGTACAGGATCGCTGGTCAGATTCCTAACAATCGTATGAATATTGACGAAACTACCTTTGTTTTCAGCGACTGCGGGTTTTAGAATATAGTGGGCACCCGCACTTATGCCAATTCCAAACATTAGAAACATTCCAAGAACTATTGATACTAGTTTTCCGCTTAATCTCATGTCTATCCCCTCCTGACTATGGCTTATAGGCTCGCACTTCATCCCAGGCAATATATTCATTTGTAGATGGCTGGCCAGAGCCATTCATCTGCACCATAAAATCGCAGCCTGCCTTTTTATAGAAGTTACCCATCTTGACCCACACGTCACTAACTTGATTATAGTTTGATAAAATAAATGATGCGCTCTCGTAATTATTATGAAGCATTGTATATTTTACGCTAGGCGCTGTTGTATAGTAGTTTGGCACATAAACGGAGACATCATAATAGTAACTCGCTGGCGCTCCAGGTCGCCATTGACCAACAGAAGAGCTTTGATTTGATTTGATTTGGCCCAATATAATGTGCCGTCATAACCATGACCAGTGCCACTGGCAACATTAAACGTACCTGCTCCAGTCCACCCGGATGACGCATTACCATTATAAGTAACCCACGATACAGCATATGCAACAGCCGTACCTAAGATAAAACTAAGACAAAGCAAAAACACAATGGTGAGCTTTTTTGTCCTACGCACTTTAATTCCTCCTTGTTCTTAATCTTGTTGGGGCTTTGTATTAGCACCAACTAAATATATGGATTGTTGTTGATGCAAATACAATACTTGCCTTTTCATTTTCCCGCCTACAAACCTTAGAGCATATTCCGGCGCTATAAAATAAAGACTTGCGTTAAAGAATGCCTAATTGACCACCCCACCTTCTTTCGTTTTGTTTTTTATGCTAAAGCATCGCGTTTCAGCAATTTAGGTTCTGCTGTCTGCTTTATATAATGTCGGTAAAATCTATACGTCTAGCATAGTATCCTAGTGTGTGTGTCAACGGTTTGTAGTAATATTTATATATGGTATTATATGGCAGCGGTTTATTGACGGGCTCGTGCGTTGTCGGTAAATCTAATGCGCGCTTAGAGTTGCGGCTTCTGTGCTCTCTGTCAGCAGACATAACACAACAGAACGAAATCCATCAAGAACAGGTTTAAGAAGCATAAATCCGGCACGAGCGCTTCAATCACCCTAGAGGATGACCCTTTTCGACCGCTTGCATGATTAAAAAAAGGGTGAATAAGGGTAGAATTTTTGTATGGTAGATGCGATAGTGACATTACCAATCAAAAAACGTGGGGTTGAGGCTTTGAGAATAAAAGTAACGCTCGTACTCTTGCCGGTAATCATGTTCACGCTGCTTCTGGCACCGCTTGCTGTGTACGCCGACACCGGCACGGCTGCCGGTACACAGCCGGAATTCGAAAATATCGGACTCCTTGAAGACGGTAAGGTTATCGTGACCGAGCCCGGTGCCACGACACAGACGACGGTTAAGCCTCCGGCCACGAGCAGCACCAAAATCCTGCGCGACGGCACGGTGGTCTCTTCTGCCACGACCGTTCCTGCCACGACTAAACCCGCCAAGACTGCCACGACCAGCAGCACAACAAAAAACTCATCCGCGCCGGTTTCGACAACTAAGGACGCTGCCGTGACCACAAAAGGCTCAGTCGCTGCCACGACCAGCCAAAACGATACTGTTGTCGTCAAGGGAGAGCAAGTCGGCAATCCCGCTATCGCTTCCGAAGAAAACCTGCCGCTCACCAGTATGGACTTAAAACCCTACTTCGCCATCGCGATTCTGCTGATAATCATCGGCAGGACCACCTACACCAAGGCCATCCCCCGCGCTTAGCGCTTACGCAATACACAATCTACGATTTGCTTAACGCGCGCCACAACTTATAATAAATATTAAAGAGTATATAATGTTGCCGGTTTAGTCGCCGGGCGCCTCCCTTGTTAGCTATATTTCTGATATGGGAATATATCTAACGTTGACGGCTGTAAGTCCAGCCCCCAAAGCGTGGTTCGATTTTGCGGATAGAAGACGGCGGCACTCACAGGTAGCGCATAGTGCGATATTGCGCCTGCGCCGCAAGCGCAAGTCGCCGCCGAACAAGAAGGATGTGCCTAAGGTCTATGGAAAATGTTGTCCGGGCGAATGAGTTCACCGATGCGGAAGGCCGGGCTGTGGCCCAGCCGGTCGCGTCGATAATCATCCCCATCCATAACGAGGAGTCGTTCTTGGCCGGGGCGCTCGCGGAGCTCCAGGCCGGTTTGGAGGAGACGGGCGTCGCATACGAGCTGATTCTGTGCGAAAACGGCAGTACCGATAAGACCCGGGAGCTGGCGTTCTCGCTGGCCGACGAGCAACCTCACACCCGCCTGTTGACCACGGATTCGCCGGATTACGGGGGCGCCATGAAGATGGGGGTCCTCGCCGCAAACGCGCCGCACATCATCGTCTTCGATATCGATTACTCCAGCGTGCGCTTTATGAATGAGGCGCTGGCGCTGCTCGAGAATTACGATGTAGTGCTCGCCTCGAAACTCGCGCCCGAGACCGAGGATAAACGGGGTCTGGCGCGCCGGACCATAACACGGGGCTTCAGCCTGGTACTCAAGATACTATTCAACACAAAACTAAGCGACACGCACGGAATGAAGGCGTTCCGTCGCAGGAAAATCGAGCCGCTGGTGCTCCAAAGCCGCATGTCGAAAGACCTTTTCGATACGGAACTCATATTGCGCGCCGAGCGGAACGGCCTCAAGATTAAAGAGATACCCGTTGTCATCGAGGAGAAGCGCGTCGCCCGCTCCAGTATCCTCAAAAGGATTCCTCGAACTGTCTTCGGACTCCTTAGGTTGCGCTATTATTTTACCATCGAGAGCCAACGCAAGCCCGGCAGCACATAGAGCGCGTTGACCTTATCCCCTATCGCTCAATGGCACGGCTATGGATATTCCGCCGGATTTAGGGGAGACTTCTGTATATGAGAAGGGGGCAATTATCGATACCTCTACGCAGAAAAATATGAAATCGAAGGCGTCGCTTTATGTCACCGCAATAAGTTTCGCGGTCATCTACCTGACGCTGCTCTCCTTTTTCAGGCCGGAGCTTATTCTTTCGCCGACGACGACCGCGGGTGGCGACACCGGCGCGCATCATTACGTCGCCGACTACTTGATAAACCACCTGTTACCACAAGGCAAGATAACGGGCTGGTCGCCCGGCTGGTATGCCGGCTTTCCCATGCTCCATTTCTATTTCCCGTTCCCGTTTATGATAATCGCGCTGTTGAACCTGTTCATGCAGTACGAGGTGGCGTTCAAGCTCGGCACGATTCTCGGGGTATTTCTCTTGCCGGCGACGACATACGGGGCCTTTCGGGTGTTGGGATTCAGGTTCCCGCTGCCCATCATGGCCGCGGCCTTCAGCCTCCCGTTCCTCTTCATGGAGAGCTACTCCATCTACGGAGCCAATATTTTAAGTACGCTCGCAGGGGAATTCGGGTACAGCCTCAGTTTCTCGCTGACGATTCTCTTCTTCGCGCTCCTCTACCGCGACGTAAAAGAGCAGCGCTTTCGGGTCTCGACCAGCGTGCTCCTCGGTATTATCACCCTTTCGCACCTGGTCACGACGATTATGATAGTAATCATGTCGACATATTATCTCTTCCGCAGGTTGAACTGGAAGCGTTTCGGCATCTTAGCCGGCGTCTTCGGGCTCGGTTTTGTCTTGAGCTCGTTTTGGGGACTCCCTTTTTTGGCGAAACTCGATTATACGGCGCATATGCAGTGGGACCAATTGAGCGGACTCAACGAGCTTATCCCGGAACCGCTCCGCCTCTTCTTCCCATTGACTGTAATCGGGGTCATCGGAGCCCTCGCCAAACGCGATGAGCGCGTCTACTTTTTGCTCTGGAGCCTCGTCGTCTCGGCGTCGCTCTTCTTCCTGCTCCCGCCGGGTCGCATCTGGAACGGGCGGCTGCTCCCGTTCTTCTATTTCTTCTCGTTCGTCTGGGCCGCTTACGGCCTCTGGTTCCTGCGCAAGGTCATAGCACAGCTCCTCTATGATTATGTTCTCATACCCAAACGCCACTCCGACTACATACTCGGCGTGCTCGCTGCGACAATCGCCGCAATCGCGGTCTTTGGCGTCGGCAACCGGGTCGCCGACGACTGGATAAAGTGGAACTACTCCGGCTTCGAAGGGAAAGCGCAGTGGGCGAGCTATAACGAAATAAACGAATATATCAAGGGACTGCCCCCAGGCCGAGTGATGATAGAGCACGCCAACGCCATAGACAAATTCGGCACCCCGCGCGCGTTCGAGCTTTTGCCTTATTTCGCGAACCACCCGACGATGGAAGGGACGCTCATGGAGGCCTCCCTTACGGCACCTTTTCACTTCGTCAACCAATCCGAGCTATCCAAAGAGGCGAGCCACGCGATTCTAGGCGTCGACTACCCGCCGCTCAACGTGGCCGACGGCGTCAGGCACCTAAAGGTCTACAACATCCCCTATTTTCTGGCGTTATCAGACGAGGTCAAGAGCGAAGCCGACATCAACCCCGACCTCGAGCTCTTAAAAAGGTTCAAAGTAAAAGGCACCGATATGGAGTTCGCCCTCTACGAAACCGAGACTGAGGGATATGTGACGATTCCCGAATACGAACCGCTCCTGGCTAAGACGCCCAACTGGCGCCAAACCGCGCTCGACTGGTACGCACAACCTCAATTGCTGGAAACGCCGCTTATCGAGCTGGGCCACGCCAAAGAGCTTAAGGGCAAGTATAAAATGGTCGGAGCCGCGACGGACAAGATGGTAAGCAAACGCATTGATACCGATGGGCGGGTCAGCAACGTGAGAATCAAAGACGACGAGCTTACTTTCTCGACGACCGCCATCGGCGTGCCCCATTGGATAAAGATCTCATACTTTCCGAACTGGAAGGTGACCGGCGCCGACGGGCCATACCTGGCGTCGCCCTCCCTGATGATGGTTATTCCAAAGCAAAAGGAAGTCCGCCTCTACTACGGAAGCACCTTTATCGACGTCTTCGCGGCGTGGTTCGGGGCGATAGGCTGGATTGCGGTCCTCGCGTACGGCTTGCGGTTTGCCTGGCGACGCTTCGCGGTGCCGGCGACCTCCTCTATGCGCCTCGGCGACGGGCTTGCCGGCGCAGAACTCCAAGGCGAAGCGGAAAGGAGCAACATCTAAGTGTCGCTATTTCGCGTCCGTGACGGCAAATTTGAGAAGATGGAAGCGTCCGATTGGCCGGCGCAGCTCAAGGAGCTGGTCGTAGAGAAGTTGGCTGAAGGCGACGGCCTTCTCCCGGAGCGGCTCCTTGTCGTCGACGGCTGGGAGGCGCCAGAGGGTGCGACGGGTCTCATCGCCCTCGACAAGCAAGGCTCTCTCGTGGTGCTGCTCATCGCCGACACCACGACATCGCGGCAGGCGATAGAAGCCGCTTCCGAACTCGCCTGGAATCTTCGGCATACTTCTTTCGTCGAATTGGATGCGGCATACGCGAGATACCTCGCCCAAAAGGGCCGGCTCGGAAGCGAGCTGGCCAAATCACATGCCGAGTTCTATTCGCTCGATAACGCCCTCGATAGAGGACTCTTCAACCAGAACCAGCGCGTACTGGTGCTGGCCTCCGATTACCCCGAGCAGTCGCTGGACGCTATGCGCTGGCGTGGGCTCGAGCTGCAAATAGACGCTTTTTCGCTGGCCTTCATCGATGCCGGGCCCGACACCAGCCTAGCGCGGGTCGAGGCGGTAGACCTCATCGGCGGAAGCCGCATAGCGACCTTCTTCTCGCTTATCTTTAAAGCTCCCGCGGCCATCGTCGGTAGGCTCGTCCCCGACGCGCTCGATTCCGAAGAGAAACAAGCTGGGCCCGGCGATGCGAGCGGCGCCGAAGCAGCAATCCGCTTGGGCGAACAGCCATCCAGATACGCCAAACAGACCTATCAATACGCGGCGCTCGGCGCGATGATTCTCATATACATAGCGACCTTCTCTTTCTTGACGGTTCGCATGCACAACAACTTCAGCACCTACGGCTTCGACCTCGGCATATTCGACCAGGGAGTCTGGCTGCTGAGCCGACTCAAAGAACCGTTCGTGACCGTGCGAGGCCTTCACCTCTTCGGGGAGCACCTCTCATTTAACCTGGTGCTCCTAGCCCCGCTCTATAAAATCTGGCCGGACGTCCGTCTCCTGCTCGTCTTACAGACCGTGATGCTGGCCATCGGCGCGCTCCCGGTCTACCTGCTGGCGCGCGACAGGCTCAAGAACAGCGTCATCGCGCTGGCCTTAGCAGCCTCTTACCTGCTCTATCCGGCGCTCCAATGGCTCAACCACGACCAGTTCCACCCGGAGGCACTGGCAACACCGACCCTGCTCTTCGCGTTCTACTTCGCGACAAAACGGCGTTACATGCTCTTCACAGCGGCAGCGCTCGTCGCAGTACTCGCAAAGGAAGATGTCGCGCTCGTCATGATTGTGATGGGAATATACCTAGCGATCACCAACAACCGCACGGTCGGGTTTGCCACCTCTCTGGCGTCACTCGCCTGGTTCGTTGTCGGGCTAAAATATATCCTTCCCGCGTTTAACGGGACAAGCCTCTTCTATGCCCGTAATTTTTCAACGCTTGGCTCGACGCTGGGAGAGGTCGCCATCAACACCTTGACCAAACCCGGTCTCGTCTTGCCCATCATAATACAAGAGAGCAATCTCATGTATATAACACAACTACTTGCACCGGTCGCATTTTCACCGCTCGCCAGCATCGAGGTCTTGCTGGTAGCGCTACCCGCGCTCTTCTCCAATGCCGTCAGCCAGCAAGGCTATATGCACAATATCGAGTATCACTACACCGCGACCATCATCCCGTTCGTCTTCGCCGGAGCGATTCTCGCAATCGAAAAACTCGCGCTAAAAAAGAGAGAAGCTGTCGTTGTGGCTGCCCTACTCGTCGCGGTAGCGCTGGCGTCAAACTTCTTCTGGAGCCCGTCCCCGATATCGAGTCATTATAAGCGGGCCTTTGTCGTCATCGATGAAGCAAAACGCGCGTCAATGAAGAAGGCTCTGGTATTGATACCGGATGACGCCGTGGTTAGCGCGTCCTACGTATTCGTGCCGCACCTGACCCACCGCGAAAAGATATACGAGTTCCCGAATCCTTACATTGCGGTCAACTGGGGTGTAAACGGAGAAAACCCGGCCGATAAAGATACTATAGACTTTGTTATCGTTGATTTCTCCCAGCTCAATTCGGACCAACAGAAAATCGCAAGCACGCTTCGCAACACGAAATTTACGCAAGTCTATAGTAGGAATGACATTTTAGTTTTTAAACGGGATTAAGCTTGAAGCTCGACAACGAGTTCGGGGCGTCCCGGCCCGCGTAGGCGTTGGTGTTAATTGCTGGACGACGGATGCATTGGACAGATTTGAGGGTAAAGGAATGGCTGCTGGCAAAAGGGCGATGATATATAGGTTAGCAGGGCTGGCGCTCATAGCGGCCGGCGCCTATATCCTGCTGCAAATCGCCTATACGGATGTATATACCGCCTATAAACAGCGGCAACTCCAAGACGATTGGGGTAAGACTGCGACCGCCGTCTCCGAGAAACAAGCATCCTCGCCTGCTGCCCTGTCGCTGTCGATAGAGGACTCCCCGACGATTGAGCGCGCCGCGACGACCCTGGACGAAGCAGAGAAGTCGCAAGAGACGGTCGGCGAAGTCAAGAAATCCCGGTCGATAGAGACTGTTGCTGAAGAAAAAGCCGCGCCGCCGACGACCGAAGCGCGCCCGAAATTCAAGGAGAAGGAGCCGTTTGCCCGCATCGTCATCCCCAAAATAGACCTCGACGCCATCGTCGTCGAAGGCGTCGGCACCGAAGCCTTGAAGCTGGGGCCGGGCCATATGGAGGAGACCGCCCACCCGGGAGAGGCTGGCAACATGGTCATCTCCGGGCATCGGGTCACTTACAGCAGGCCCTTTTTCTACCTGGATGAGCTTGGCAAAGGCGACCTGATCCTCGTCAGCGACGCCAACGAGGAGTACGCCTACTATGTGGTCGAAACCAAAGTCGTCAAACCGACGGAAATCAGCGTCATCGACCCGACCGAAGACCGGACGTTGACCCTTACCACCTGCAATCCCCGGTTTTCCGCAAAGACCAGGCTTATCATCGTGGCGAAGATGCGCGACGATGAGTAGCGATTATCGCAATATGGTTTGGTCGCGACTGGGCCCGACTGAAATCATCGTGATAGGCGCCCCGGTAAGCTCTTGGAGCCGGTCGACATAAGCGCGGGCCGCTTTGGGAAGCGCCTCATACGTGGCGATGTCGCTGATATCCGTATTCCAACCCTCGACCTCTTCGTAGATAGGTTTCGCGCCATGGAAGACCGTCTGGTGGCAAGGCATGTAGTCATAGACCTTGCCCTCGTATTCATAGCCTACGCAAATCTTCAAGGTCTCAAAGGGCGAGAGCACATCGAGTTTGGTCAAGGCGATTTCGGTCAGCCCATTGATTCTGGTGGTGTATTTAAGAATGACTGCGTCGAACCAGCCGCAGCGCCGCGGGCGACCCGTGGTCGTGCCGAACTCGACGCCCACCTTGCGCATCAACGCTCCGGTCTCGTCCTCGAGTTCCGTTGGGAAGGGACCCGCGCCGACGCGCGTCGTATAGGCCTTGGCAATTCCGATGATGCGCTTGACCCTAAGCGGGCTTATGCCCGCGCCGACACACGCGCCGCCGGCTATGGGCGAAGACGAGGTGACAAAAGGATAAGTCCCATAATCGAGGTCGAGCATCATCCCCTGAGCTCCCTCGAGTAAGACGTTCTTGCCCTCGTCGAGCGAGTCGTTTATGACGCGGCTCGCATCGCCGATGATGCCGTTGAGCTGCTCGGCGTATCCCTTGTACTCATCGACGATTTCGTCGACATCGAGGGGTTCCGCGTCGTAGATCTTTGTAAGTACCTGGTTCTTAAAGATGAGCGCGGCCGCGAGCTTCTCGCGGAATATCTTCATATCGAGCAGGTCTTGGACCCGCAGGCCGACGCGCGACGCTTTGTCGGTATAGGCCGGACCGATACCCAAGCCGGTCGTGCCGATCTTGGACGAGCCGAGTTTGAGCTCAGACGCCTGGTCGAGCAGCCTGTGGTAGGGCATTATCAGGTGGGCGTTCGCACTTAGCACCAGGTTAGGACTGCCGATACCTATCTCCGCGACCTCATCAAGCTCCTTGATGAGCGCTTTGGGGTCAATTACCAAACCCGATGCTATAACACTTATGATGTTGGGATGAAGGATGCCCGAGGGCAAAAGATGAAGCTTGAGTTCGTGACCGTCGGCGATGACGGTATGGCCGGCGTTGTGGCCTCCCTGATAGCGAACTACCAAGTCCATCTCGTTGGCCAGCCAATCTGTGACCTTTCCTTTTCCTTCATCTCCCCACTGCGTACCGATGAGAATTGTTGCAGGCATTATTTCCTCCCAGCTATCGAGTCAAGTATTGCGCGAGCCGCGACGATTCCGCTGGCCGAGGACTGTATTAAACCCCTGGTCACGCCGGCCCCGTCGCCTATCGCATAAAGATTTTCTATCTCCGTCTCGAGCGCGGACGTAAGTCGCAGTCGCGATGAGTAAAACTTTACCTCTACACCGTAGAGGAGAGTGTTCCTAGAATTCACGCCCGGCGCCAGCTCATCGAGCGCTTCGAGCATCTCCATAATATCGGAGAGATACCGGTACGGCAGCACGAAACTCAAGTCGCCCGGTGTCGCGTCTCCGTAGGTCGGCCGAACCGTGCCTCTGGCAATCCGCTCCGGGGTCGAACGGCGCCCGTCTTTCAGGTCGCCTAGACGTTGGACCAAGATACCGTCTCCAAGAAGATTTGCGAGCCGCGCTATATACTTCGCGTAGGCTATCGGCTCCTTGAACGGTTCCGTAAACATCGTGCTCACCAGGAGCGCGAAATTGGTGTTCTCAGTCTTTTGTTCGGCATAGCTATGACCGTTTACGGTTACCACGCCATCGGTGGCCTCTGAGGCTACCACACCATACGGGCAGACGCAGAATGTGCGCACCCGGTCCTCGAACAACTTCGTGTTGTAAATGAGCTTAGGCTCGTAGAGCTCTTTAGTTAGGGGCTCCATGACCGCGGCGGCAACCTCGACACGAACTCCGATGTCGACCGCGTTGCTCACAACCGACAAGCCGAGTCTTCTCGCTTCGGCGCTGAGCCAATCGGCGCCCTCCCTGCCGGGTGCGGCTATCACGTAATCGCTCGTTATCTCTTCGCCGCCGGCGGTTAAAACGCCCGTAACGCGCCCGTCCTCGGTGAGCAGGTTCTCAACCGGCACCCCGGTTCTAATGTCCACATGCGCGTCGAGCCGGTCCCTCATCAGCTTGATGATGTCGTAAGAGCGGTCGGTCCCCATGTGGCGAACTTTCATCGCAATGAGCCGCATATCCGCCAGGAGCGCCCGGCTCTGCAGCTGCCTGATATTCTCGTCGTTGGTCCCGTGGACCTCGCTCGTGGCGCCGAACTCGCGATAGATGTGGTCCGCGTAGTCGATAAGGCGCGCGAGTTCGTCGTCTCCGACGTACTCGCCGAGCCACCCCCCTATCTCGGTCGAGAGAGTCAGCTTGCCGTCGCTGAATGCTCCGGCGCCTCCCCAACCCGAGGTGATGCGACAAGGCTTACAATGTGCGCATTTACCGGTTGACCGCTCAATACAGTCCCGCTTTTCGACGTCGGGGCCCTTCTCGAGTATCAGAACTCTGGGTTTGCCTTCTTTAGCAAGCTCTAGAGCTGCAAATATACCGGCCGGCCCACTTCCGACAATGATGACATCATAATCCGCCATCGCTCACACCCTTACGCGCACAAAAAAACTCAAACAGAAGGCCATCCGAAGCCTCAACGCCTAAAATTCTGCCGTCTATCTGAGTCCCGCCGTCCATTATTGTGCCTGCGCCTTGAAGCACAGCCACCTCTCGACCTATCCCCAGGTTGCTTCGAGGATAAAATCGAGCTTTGCACCAGCCACGATACTTGTGAACAAGTGCGTAACTAGCATAGCTAAATGACCAGCTAAAGTCAAGAAAACCGGGCGCAAAAGCCCAGCTTGGCTGTGGCGATTTAGCCCGGAGGTCAGCGTCATTGCGTCCGCCGCCGCAACGCGAACCGGATGCGTCCTTGGATTGGGCAAGCGTGCTTGATAAAATATTGAGGATTAGCTGTTTGCATGCGGGATTTTAGAGGTCGCGATGACTATGCTGGCTGGGGTAGAAGGATTTGAACATCTCTAAGGTTAGACATATCTACCAGCACCTCACGCTAAATTATTGGTGCTTCATCAAAGATATTTGAATTCACATTTAATAAGTTATGGAGGTTTGGTTCTATGCACGACTTACGCAAGCGCAGGTGAGTAGAAACAAATCGTAAATGAAGTACTCGCTTAACTGTTCTTCGCGAGGTCTGCGAATTTGGTGTAGTGCTCGAGGAACGCGAGGCGCACGACGCCTACGGGACCGTTCCTGTGCTTGGCGACGACAATTTCGGCGGTGCCCCGCTCTTCCATGGCGTCGATGTCGTCCGGGTTGCCGTAGATGTTTCGGTGAATGAACATGACAATGTCTGCGTCCTGTTCGATGGCTCCAGAATTATGACTAATTATGCCATCTACCAGCCAATTTGCTAGACGTGGTACGGTTAAATCGTACGTTTCTTCCTCTCCATCCGGCTCGATGCAAACAACAGTATCCCAGAAAAGATCGTTGGTTGCATATGCTCGCAGCCCATCATCATCTAAGAGTTCGGCATACTCTGCTATTATTGCTCTTGATGGTGCAAAGTTAAAACGAGCGCTTCCACCAAAGGAAGTCCCTCGTACGCGCGCCATTGCACGATGACTAACGCCTTGATCAGCCATTAATCTTTTGACATAGGAAAAGATTTCTCTCGGCAATGTATCAACATTTGTATTAGGAATCACTCTTCGTATCGACTGGAAAAGCTGGTCTGCCTGCTTAACTCGTGGACCGAACGCTCCCACGGTCTCCAAGAAGCGCAACTGGTCGTCCACACCCGAGACATGCACGTTATACCAGGGGCGTGATGTTCCTTGCTGGGCTTTTCGTATCCTAGCAACAATTCCTAATCTCAGTAGAAGAAACGCAATATCCTCTGCTAATAGCTTGCTGGATGTGCTAAAGAAAACGCTAGGGCTACCCTTCTGATTGGTCTTCCTGACGTGTATCGCGCCGTCCGTCGCCCAAAGATGCCTTAGAAGCAAGCCGATCTGCCGGTTAGAAAGCTTGAACGCCTCCCCTGGGATGCGCTTCTCGTGCGACCGTTGGTTAAATACCCCGAGTTCCCTCAACCACGCATTAACACCGGCGGGTGCCCAACGATTGCCATTTCCGCTTATTAAAAGCTGATGCCATTGCCCTCGACCTTTATATCTTTTGACTTCGGCTCCGAATTCTTCCTCGGCCGCAAACTTTACTAGACGACTATTATCTTCAGATGCGGTTGAATATCTCATCGGCTGGCCCGAAAGATAGCTACCATCACCAATGAGCTGACCTAATAGCGCTACACGTTCATCCGGCCATTCAACCGTTTCAGCAGGCTCCGGAATCTCGCGAGCTATGGCTAACCTATCTCCTACGGACAATTCGCCTACTCGTTTCCAACCTTCCAAACCAAGCAGGCGATGTTTTTCCGTAGCACGAATCTCTCTTCCGCTTGCCAGCTTCACTTTAAATATTGGCCGATTCCCAACCGACCATACCTTGTCGCTTTTGGCTGGGATGATGTTGCCATCCGGTGAGATAGCGAGCACATCTGGCTCTGTGCCGACCAGGTCTCGTATCGGGACGCGACATCCGTCGGTAAGAACAACTAGCGTATCGCCTGTAACGCATTCGCGCAGGTCAGATAGTTGTGGGCGTTTGTCGCTGCGGTGCTCGACGGCTCGGGAGAGCTGCGAAAGAGCGATGACCGGGACGCCGAGTTCTTTTGCGAGTATCTTCAGGCCACGGGAAATCTCGGCAATCTCTTGTTGGCGGTTTTCTACCCTGCGGTACGACTGCATAAGCTGTAAATAGTCGACGACGATAGCCCCCGGCGAATGGCGTGCAAAAAGGCGCCGGGCTTTGGCCCTGACCTCCATAATACCGATGCTTGGAGTGTCGTCGATGTAGATGGGCGTCTCCGCCAGCCGCCCGACCGCTCCCGAGAGCTTCGACCAATCCTCATCCCTGAGCTGGCCGGTCCTCAAGCGGTGGCTATCAATGCGCGCTTCGGAGCACATCATACGCTGGACCAGCTGCTGCCTGCTCATCTCAAGGCTGAAAACAGCAACGGGCAGGTTGTTGAGGCCCATGTTCGCGGCAAGATTAAGCGCGAACGCGGTCTTGCCCATAGCGGGACGCGCCGCAACTATGATAAGGTCTCCGGGGTGTATGCCGGCGAGAAGCTGATCCAGGTCGGCAAAGCCTGTCGGGGTGCCGGTGATTTGTTCTTTCTTTTCGAAGAGCTGCTCGACGACTTCAAAGCCTTCTTTGAGAAGGTCTTTGATGGCGATAAACTTCTCGGCCATGCGCTTGTGGGCGATGGCAAAAATCAGGCTTTCCGCCCGGTCTATCAAGCCGTCGACATCTTCGGGGCCTTCATAGCCGAGCGCCGCTATCTCGGTCGATACTTTGATAAGCGAGCGCAGTGTTGCGTTGCGCTCGACTATCTTAGCATAATATTTTGCGTTCGCCGCGCTCGGAACTAAGCTTACGAGCGTGTGAATATATGATTTTCCCCCGCACGACTCTAGATAGCCCTTTGACGATAACGATTCCGCCAGGGTTATCGGGTCGACAGGGTCTCCTTTGGCGTAGAGATCGACCGCTGTCTCAAATACGCGCCGGTGAGCTTCGGAATAGAAGTCGTCGGCTTTGATGTCCTCGAATATTTCGGCGATGGCATCGCTTGAGATAAGCATCGCGCCGAGCAAAGATTGCTCCGCCTCGAGATTATGAGGCGGGACCCTATCGAACTGCGCAAGATGCGGTCTATCTGCCGCTTTCATTAATCCTCTTTGGCTGCGACTACATTTATCGATACGACGGCGTCGACGCCCGGATAGACCTTTACTGTAACCGGATGCGAGCCGAGTTCCTTGATTGCGCCGGCGATATCGACTTTCTTTCTATCGACCTCGATTTTAAGCTGCGCTGCGATAGCCTCCGCGACCTCTTTCGCGGTAATCGAGCCGTAGAGCTTGCCGCCCTCGCCTGCTTTCGCTTCGACTGTGACCTCTTTATCCTTGATGCTGTCCGCAAGCTCTTGTGCTTCCGAAAGCTCATGGGCTTGCCTCTTAGAGGTCGTCGCTTTCTTGTGCTCCCAGTCCTTTAGCGTTCCGGGCGTAGCCGCAACGGCCATTCCCCTGGGAACAAGGTAATTCTGGGCATAGCCTCTGGCAACTTCGACCACTTCGCCGATTCTACCGAGGCCGCCCACGGTCTCTTTAAGGATTACCTTCATCTTCTCCTCCAACACACATTTAAAATAATCTTAAGCAATATTCTTAAATCGAAGCCCGCACACTCAACCATCTTCGCACAACTGTTGAAGCACGTTGATTAGGTGCTGTTTCTTGTTGTAACGCCCAGATAATTCAAGCATTCTTGAATCTCTAATCTTAGCATATGTATACCCACTCGTCGATTTCATCCCGCGGGCCGGTCATCCAGTAGATGGTCTAGCCTATAACCAAAAAGCCCGCGCATCGAATATTCATCGGATGGCGCGAAAATCAAATGTGCTGAGATTCGCGGCCCTGAGAAACTTACGAGTCGCCAAACGGGGCCCTGTGCCGGAGCCCCGTTCTTTGCTGCGTCTGCTACTGCTTCTGGGAATAGGGAATGAGCGCCATCTCACGCGCTCTTTTAATCGCAATCGACAAGTCGCGTTGGTGCTGAGCACAAGTGCCGGTCACCCTACGCGGCCTAATTTTGCCGCGGTCGCTCATAAAGCGGCGCAGCAGGTTCGTGTCTTTGAAATCGATATAGTCGATTTTATCTTTGCAGAAACCACAGTACTTCCGCCTGGGTTTCCTAACGTAATCTGCCATACAAATCCTCTCCTATTAAAATGGGATATCGTCGAAATCGCCTTCGCCGAGCGCTTGGAGGTCTGCATCCGCGCTTTCGGCCATCGATTCCTCACCGCGGCCAGCGGCCTTGTTGAGAAACTGCACCCTGTTGGCGACAACCTCCACCACAGAGCGCTTCTGGCCATCCGGCGTCTCCCAAGAGCGCCACCGCAGCCTGCCCTCCACGAGTACCGGTGAGCCTTTACGCAGGTGCTCGTTGCAAAGCTCGGCCTGCCGCCCCCAAGCGACAACAGTAAAGTAATTCGGCTCATCCACCCAATTACCGCTGTTATCCTGGTACCTGTTGTTTACGGCTATGCCGATGTTAGCGACAGCGGCGCCGCTCGGTGTAAACCTGAGTTCAGGGTCTCTAGTAAGATTCCCTATAAGAAATACTTTGTTCAAACTAGCCATGTTTCCCCCTACTTTCCTTGACGGATAATCATATGACGCATGACTCCATCTGTTATCTTAAGGATACGGTCTAGCTCGCTAATAGTTTGATTTTCACCTAGAAGGTCAAAGACAGCATAATAGCCATCGGTGTTTTGACCAATTTGATGGGCAAGGCGGCGTTTTCCCCATTTGTTGACATTCTCGATTTTGCCACCGTTTTTTACGGCGACATCTGAAAACTTAGCGATTAAAGCATCGAGCGCATCTGTTTCCAAAGCAGGCTCGAGAATGACCATGCATTCGTAGTTCCTCACTTTTTCACCTCCCTCGGGCTAATGGCTTCAGTTGAGCTGAAGCAGGAGTATGGAACCAAACGATTATAGCAGCTACGTGGGGGTTTAGCAAGACGCTATCCGAGCATATTTACTCGAACGCCAACCATCCGACCACGATGCGCACTTTTCGCTGTTTCCACAACGCCAGCCTATATATAAACCACTGTCGAGCACCACAATTAATTGCTAAGCTGGGCGAATTTCGTCATGCCACCGCTCTTAGCAAGCTTCATCATATTGCCGTCTTTGACTAATTCTTCACTACTCGCGCCTGAGCAAATTATAGAGCGAAGCCTCACATTAAGCCGCGAATGCGCTTGCTGTGGGCGCCTCCGCCAAAGCTGATAACGCTTGTTTTTTAATCCGCCGAGCAAACCGTAAACTCGCCATGATGGTAAGGGTTAGCGCGAAGGCCAAGACCAAGTCGGGGAGCAGGCTCGACTTGAATATAGAACGCTTCGACGCCGTCGAGACGGACGCGGTATCGCCTGTTTGGCCGGCGGTCGCCGGAGCTGATGGACGCGCAGCCTGCAGGTCTTCCTCTCTTGTACCGAACGGATTTGGGTTCACCGTTGTGCTTGCAGCCCGCAGGTCTTTTATCTGTTGAGACTCCACGGCTGTCAGGCCGGCCTGAGTTGAGCCGGACAACGTGATATTCGGCAACGCTTGGGGTATGTTTTGATGCACGGCCGAACCCTGGTGGCTAGATACTAATGCGGTTGACGCGGCTTGTTCGAGCTCGCCGGCATAAGCGGCGCTTGCACCTCTTTGGGCTGTGGGGACAGCAGGAATAACTTGCGTGTCACCACTGATTGCTCCTTGCGCAGCGGCCATTTTTCCCGAAGCCAAAATGGCGGCGCTCGACGGTGGTTCCGCCAACCGTATAGTGGTCGATGGCACTTCAATTTGTCGCCGGCCGGGCGTGCCCGTTTGCGGCGCCCGGCTGAGTTGCTGCTCAGGCATGCCGGTTAGGGGTGTCACACCCTGTGGTGCCACACCCGCCGACGGTGCGGTTGCCGCTGCGGGCAAACCCACCGCTGCCACTACCGTTTGGGCGACGGCGCTTTGCTCGACCTGAGTCTCGGTGGTGCGCGGTGCTTCAGCGCCGGCACGAGGACCGGCCAGCTCTGCCGCCGGAACGGGCTGAATATCCGACGATGGCTCGGCAATGCGAGCCGTCAAATAATCCTGAGGGTTCAGATAGCGCTTGTCGTCACGCGTTGCCGTCTCAAAAAGCCCGAAGTGAAGATGGGGCTCCTTGCTCGAAGGATCTCCATCGGCGCTCAAGACCCCGATGACGGCACCCTTGGCTACTTTTTGGCCTTTCGCCACCCCCGCTTCGACCGGAAGGTAAGACGTTGAGTGCCCGTCGGGGTGGTCGATTGAGACGCACGGCTCACCGCGCGGAGTCCGACCGACCCAGTACACGACCCCCTCTTCCGCAGCCGTTATCCCGCTGCCGACCGCCGCCGCTATATCTATTCCGCGATGCTCGCCGGGACTGAAAGGAGTTATGACCGCCCCATCGGCCGGCCACGTGAGGTAATCCCCGGCAAACGCTGCTGAGGTCGGCAGGGTGAAAAGCAGCAATAACGCGCAACCTAAAAACGCAGATTTTCGATTCACAATGGCGCCCCTCCATTATATATGTTTGAGTGCATATACGTGTTTGTGCTTTTATATACTAAATATTATCATGTCAGAATCCGTTGTGCAAGCCTTTTTAAATACTCTTCTCGACTTTCACGTTTATTTTAAGAGCCTTGCTGTTGCCTGCGCGGTCATACGCATTAATGCGCATCATATAATCGCCCGCCGCGACCCTGCTACCGCTGCTGTCCACACCGCTCCAGAGGATTTGCCTCTGCTCGGCGCTGACGGTTGATAGCTCGCTTTCGAAAAGCACGGTGCCGTAATCGGGATAGCCTCCGACTATGGGATGGATTCTCACGACATAACTGACCGGCTCATCAGGCAAGACCAGCACCTCGGCTCGCGGCCTGCTGCTGTTTATGGTGCGATTCTTGACGTTATAACAGAGCTTCGGACCAATGGTATCGATAGTAAAGGTCCATGACATGCAGCCCAAGTTTCCGGCGAGGTCGCGCGCTGAGACCAAAACCCGATGCACACCGTCGGCGAGGACGGTTTGCGGCCGGTAAGCGGCAAGCCCATCGACGAAGCGAGGTGCCGCCTCTACACCGTCTACAACAAGCACGACGCTCTCGGTGTCGACACCTGTGCCGAACGGGTCGTCCCCGATTCTTGCGCTCACCTCCGGCGCCGATGAATTGATGAAAGCATCCGCCGAAGGGAAAAGATCGGTGATGGCCGGCCCAGAAAGGTCGGCGAGACGGTCGGGGTCGGCTTCGCCCTCTATCAAGAGCCGCTTCCAGAACAACCCGAGGGGCTCTTCGTAAGCGTTGTCTGCCGCTACACGCTCAATCGTCCCGACGACCTCATCCAGAAGTCCTTGCTCGTCGATGACCAAGACGTTTACACTATAGAGTCCTTCCGGCGTCTCCGTCTCGTCAATCGCCAAGAGACCCTTCGCGCAGGCACTGTCGATAATCGCATCCCAGAGCAACGCGTCTTCTTCGTCGGCGGAGATACTGTTGATTTCTTGGCTGACCCAATCTTCTTCCGGGCTGGTAGCTGCGGCCTTGAAGGTGGCGCCGCTTAAGGATAGTCCCACCGGCACCGCCATGAGGGGCTTCTTGTAATACGGCACGGCCTGGCCGGCAAAATCGGGTATCGAACCCCGGGGCGTCAGCACGCTCGTCCAGGCATTGACCGACATCTCGGATAGGGCTAGGTTGCTCTCCACCTGCTTTTTCTGCATGGATGCCAGAAATTTCAGCCGCTTGGCCGGGTCGACTGCTACCGGACTTTTCGCGTAGGCGAATTGAACGAGCGCCATCTTCACAGACCAGCGCAGTATGCGCCCGCGTATAAAGGATTTTGGGAGGGTTGTCTCGAGGGCTGTCTTCTTGAGTATTTCCTCGCTAACAACCTTCCGACCTTTGACGTAGTTTTCATGGATAGCTATGAGCCTATAATTAAAGAGCGCCTTATATATCTGACGGTCGTCAAAGATAAACGAGACCGATAAGGGCTGATACATGGGTCCTCTCGTGATAAACGAGTACATGTCGTAGAGGCACTCGCCGATAAAATGTTTTTTCTCGCCGCGACTGCCTTGCGGGCAAATCGGGAAGAGGCTGTCGCTGTGCGCGACCCAGTCGGCCGCGATGTGGCCTCCCCAGCCAAGCGCCCGCGCCCACTCCTCGTCGGAGACGGAGCCATTTTTTCCGGAGACTTTTAGCATGAGATAGCCGAAGTTGGGTTTGTCCGCAACGGGTCTCGATTGGCCGGTTATCTTTGGATTAGGAGAATGGAAGTAATCCGACCAATTCTGACGGTCCCCCTTTTCGTCCGGGATAGAAGGTCCGCGCCCAATCCATTCGATCACCATGTCCGGGCCGGTTCCGCTCATCCCGAACGCCGACGCCGGCTCGATACCGACCGAACGGTTGATATGGTAATGCGTAATCCCGCTCCACGCTGCCGCCGTTCCGTTCAGACAAAGGACTAGCGCTAGAGCCAATGCCAAGACCGACCACGCAGAACTTAGCGTCCTATTCTTCTTCATACCATTCTCCATCGTAGCTGGTGTTAGACAAAGGCATCTTAGACCATCCCTGCCGGTTGACGTATTTTACGCGACTGCCGGATTCCGTTGGAGGCTCTTCGAAACCCAAATATGTGGTACACCCGTCCTCCGGAACATAATCGAGCGGAAAGAGCGGGGAGGACATTATCTTGATAGAGTACTCGAGAGCTAAACCAAGCTCTTCACCGCCCTTAAAGTCCGCGTAAACATAGGTGTCGCTGATGTGGCCATATCCGCTGGGTAGCTCTCGAACGTTTTTTCTTGGGCTCAACATAAAATGCGGCGCAATCTGCTTCTTAGAATACGGTTCCTCGTAACCGTAGCCGCCTCCTAGGCCAAAACCCCGGTGGTCAAGCGTTGATATAGAGACCTTCAACATAGAACCATATTTTGTGCTTACTATAGACATCTTTGCGTCCGGATGGTCGTCTGCCGCATACTTTCTATAATCCCGCATTAACGCGTCGAATATCTCCTGCGTCGGTTTGCCCTCTTTGGTCGGGAACGGCAAATAGACCGTGACGTCTTTTAGGACTTCGCCCTTCTTCGGGGAGATCGTGAAACTATAGCCGAAGCTGACATCCTGTGTTCGGCCACAGCCGGCAACAAGCAAAAGCGCCGCCAGCAGGACTAATAAGGCTATCCCTGTCGCTTTCCTAAATACTTTCTCGTCCTTCCTAAATATCATCGGTCACCAACCCTGTCTCTTCATTGAACACCGAATCGTCTTTAGCGATAAATGAACCCTCTTTTTCACCAAGCGCCGGTTCACGTTCGGCCAAAAATATATCCGCCTTTTCGCTAAACGTCTGCCGCTGCTTGCACCACCGCGCCGCCCCGGTACTTCTGCCCGTCACCGGTTTGCGCCAAAACCTGCAGCGTGTAATCGCCATCGGGCGCGATAAGAACACCTTTATCCCCGAAGGCTGCCGCCAAACTCGCGTCGACCATTTCGGGAAAATCGATGATACCGTACCACATTACTTCATGCTCGCCGGCATCATATTGAGCATTATCGACCAGGCAGCGTACCGGCTTGCCCTGAGAATCGAGGACGTTGACCGTAACGGTCGCCGGAGCATCGAGCTTAAACGCGATGGCTGCTTGTCCGGCTTCGCAATCGTATGGGTCGATAACGCCCGGGCTCGCCGTCACCAGCAGCGGCAGCGGCTCGGATTGAGCTTCGCTAAAACATGCGAGCTGCATGGTGCTCAGATTCAGCACGACGGAATCTCCGGCAATCGCCGGCGATGGGTCGATACCATACCAATCGCCATAGCGCAACCCGGCTGAATACTCCCAAACCAGCTCGCCGGTCGCGGCTTTTAACACATACAGGCGGCCATCCGAATGGTCGAGGGCCTGGTTGTGATGATGGCTGGCGCCGATGAAAACGAAGCCGTTCGCCAGCGCGACCGATGCCCCCACGATGCTGTTCTCCGAGTTAAAAGTCCACTTTGTCTGGCCGTTGTCCGCGTCTATGGCGGTAACCGCACCCAGGTAAATCGTCGAGCCGTCGAGTGTGAGCGACTGCGTCGCACCATATTTGTCGCCGGTAAAGCGGCTCCAGACAACCGTGCCGTTTTCGCGGTCGAGCCGGTAGAGCGTATATGGAGTCGAAACATAGACCGCCTCCGCGCTCAGGGTCGGCATGGAATATGAGCTTGCGCCGCCAAACGACCACTTGAAGCGCCCATCGCTCGCCTCGAATGCCGCAAGTTCAGAGCCCCCGACTACTACCATGCCATCGAGAACCGCGGGGGCGGACAATGCCTTTGAGCGCTCGATACTCCAGATACTAGCACCGGTCGCGCCATCTAAAGCGCACAGCCTTCCGTTCGCTGTAGTCACGTACAAGCGATGCCCGTATATCGCAGGTGAAGTCGGTTTGCCGCCCACATCGACCGACCAGCGAACGACGCCATCGGCGGCGCCTAGCGCAATCATACGCCCATCATCTGTTCCGGCATAGACCAACCCGTTTGCGAGCGCCGGTGTGCCCGCGACAAATAGGTCGCTTGCCGTCCAGAACGGCTTTCCGCTCTCCATCGATATTGCCTGCAGTTGTCCGTGGTTTATCGTCCGCAGAATAAGGTCGTAGGTGGTCCAGCGCTGTCCCGCGTAGACAATCCCATCGGCTATGACCGGTCTGGTCCGCCTTTCGCTCGTCGATGTTTGCGGCCCCTTAACCCATGTCGACTTTAGCGGCGGCCTGATTCGAGCGCCGGCGTTTGAGCCGCTGCGCTGCGCGTCACACTGGAACATCGGCCAGCTCGCAGCGAGAGCGTCAGGCACACCTGCCGCGAGAACGATGAGCAATCCTATAGCTAACGTTAGCAACTTCTTCAATAGTATCGCCCCCTTTAATAGTAAAGCGTTTGCATTATTGTTCTTTTGCATAAATACGCCATATAAAACGCGATTCCTTCTAAATCGAGAAAAATTTTTACCTCGCGCAAAAATCGCGGGTATCTTCACTGCCGGGCCGGCATTCTCGCAGCAAAATGCCTCTGTAAACCCTTTATGCTAATAATTTCATATGACGTTTAGCGGTTGCACGAACACATTATCCCTGCTCAAATATGCTAAAGCTATTATTTGCAGCAGCCGATAGAAATACTTAATATCCAATACCCCTAATTACTGGTAGGAACTGAAGGAGTGAACCGGGTGAACTGTTGGGAAATGAAGAAGTGCGGCCGGGACCTGTCAAACGATTGTCCCGCATATCCGGCTAACGGATGCGAGTGCTGGCGAGTCGCCGGGACGATGTGCGGAGGAAAAGTACAGGGCACCTTTGCGCAAAAACTGGTCAATTGCATGGAGTGCGATTTCTATAAAGCGGTTAAACGGTCATCTTAGCAAGAAAACAGGTTGCCGTAGACACTTAGACAATACGCCTGCAAACTCTCGCGCTAAAGACCAGATATTTGACAATACGCACAGTCTAAAAGTGTTAAAGCAAGGCAACGCCGCCGGCGCTGTCTTACTTTTTTGTCGCCTATATCGCGTGCGTCTACTTCATCGGCCGTGAATAACTCCTGTCTCTCGCAGCTATACGGCAAGCTTCCACAAAGCCGACGCTAGCTCTCGACTAACCCCGAATCGCTAGCATCCTGCTCTTCCACGCGCTTGACATAACTCCGGAACCGGCGGTCGAAATCGTATCTGACCAGGCGTACTTTGCGACCGCAGCCACGACAAACAAGCCCGATTTCCATACCGAGCCTGGTAACTTCCCACTCGTTGACCCCGCAGGGGTGCGGTTTCTTGAGTGTAACGATGTCGCCGACGTTAATCCTGACTATCTCAACCATTGCTATCACCGGGAATAATCATACAACGAGGTCGCCATAAAATGAAGCTCCCTCGCACATGCGCATTCACGTGTTACGATTGTCTTGAAGATGAGGATGGGTTAAAGTAGCTTATACCAAGCGGCACCACAGACCGATGCTTTTACGCCGGTCTGCCATCAATACATCGACCGAAGCCGAACGAGTTAATGCGCCGCCGGCTATCTTAGGGAGGCAAGGATGAAGAGTAGGGCTATCGTTACGGTATTAGGACAAGACCGGGTCGGAATAGTCGCGGGCGTCAGCAGAGTGCTCGCCGAGAACGGCGTCAACATCGACGATATCAGCCAGACCATCATGCAAGACTTCTTTACCATGATAATGCTGGTCTCGCTCGATGAAAACGAGCTATCCATAGGCGACCTGCAGGAGAAACTGAGCGCTGTCGGCGACGAACTCGGGTTAAAAATCACCGTCCAGCACGAGGATATCTTCCGATTTATGCACAGGGTTTAGGGGGCGGCGCAGATGTTGATTCATCCTGAGGAAATTCGCGAGACCATCGAGATGATACAGGAGCAAACGCTCGATATCCGAACCGTTACCATGGGTATCAGCTTGCGCGACTGCTGCGACCCCGATGGCGACAAACTTCTGAAGAATATATTCGACAAAATCACGACCGCCGCCGGGAACCTTGTCTCGGTCGCGAAATCGCTGCAGAACAAATACGGGATACCCATTGTCAACAAGCGGGTCTCGGTCTCGGCGATATCGGCCATAGCCGAATCGAGCGACCTTAACGACTACACCCCCATAGCCAAGGTCCTGGATAGAGCGGCTGGAGAGATAGGTGTCGACTTTATAGGCGGCTTCACCGCGCTCGTCCATAAAGGCGAGACGCCGGGCGACACGCGCCTCATCACCTCTATCCCGAAAGCGCTTTCGACAACCGAGCGCCTCTGCTCATCGATTAATGTCGCCTCCAGCAAGGCCGGCATCAACATGGACGCGGTTTTAAAGATGGCCGAGGTCATCAAAGAGACGGCGGAGCTGACCCGCGAGCGCGACGGTATCGGCTGCGGCAAACTGGTCGTCTTCGCGAACATCCCCGAGGACAACCCCTTCATGGCCGGCGCTTACCACGGCTTCGGCGAGCCCGACCGGGTGATAAACGTCGGAATAAGCGGTCCCGGAGTGGTGCGGGCGATGCTCGCCAAGTACCCCGATGTCGACCTCATGAAGGTGGCCGAGCTTATCAAGCAGACCGCGTTTAAGATAACCCGGATGGGAGAGCTTATCGGGCGCGAATCGGCGGCGCTCCTCGGCGCGGCACAGGGAGTAGTAGATCTCTCGCTCGCCCCGACTCCAACACCCGGCGACAGCGTCGCGCAGATAATCGAAGCGATGGGCGTCGAGCGCTGCGGCGCACCCGGAACAACGGCGGCGCTGGCGCTCTTAAACGACGCCGTCAAAAAAGGCGGCGCGATGGCGACGTCGTCGACGGGCGGGCTATCGGGCGCGTTCATCCCGGTCAGCGAGGATTTGGCGATGGCCGAGGCGGTTGCGGTCGGCGCGCTAAATATCGAAAAACTCGAGGCGATGACAGCGGTCTGCTCGGTCGGCTTGGATATGGTCGTCATCCCCGGCGACACGCCGGTAGAGACGATTGCCGGCATCATCGCCGACCAGATGGCGATAGCGGTCGTAAACCACAAGGCAGCAGGCGTACGCATCATCCCGGCCCCGGGCAAGAGCGCGGGCGATACCGTAGACTACGGCGGTCTCCTGGGCAGCGCCCCGGTCATGCGGGTAAGCGGGTTCTCCTCTGCGGGGTTTGTGCGGCGCGGGGGTCGGATTCCGGCGCCGTTGACTAGTCTTAATAATTAAAATGCGACGGCACGTTCACATGCAAGGCCATATCTGTATTAAGATCTCCAGCAACTCATTAATCTGACGAAAATCCTATTCTTGCAGTGCCATGTTCTGTGCCAGAATCTCCTCAACGGCTGATTCCGACAATTTCCATTTATCGGGAGGCAGATTATCTTTTATGGCCAGCGCGAGACCTCTCAGCCCTTCAATATTTGAACACAATATTAGCTTTTTCTTATGGCTGAGTATGACAAAACAACCCGTACGCTCACGAATCTGATAACGGTTCTCAAACTTTATGCCATGAATCTCTTGCCAATTTATTTCAACGGGCTTTAACCAAGATTGTTTGGTAATGCCATTGTGGTTTATCTTGAACGTAATACCAAATGCTTTATAGGCCTCTAAAATATAGAAAGGTACTGCAAGGGCAGATGCGATCACTACTATGATCACGTCGTCTTCCGAGATTTTAACAACGTATTCCAGATAGGCAATAGCGGCAATTACCCAGAGTAAAAAATTCATGATGCTTAATAACTTCTTAGCTCTCGAATATTTGAAAACCATGAAATCATTTAATAAATCTCTTTGCATAATCAGCTTATCGCTCATGCTAAAATAAGCTACTAGAGCCAGTACTATACCAATGTATAACGCATATCTGCCCATGATTTCCCCATTTTAGCCCAATATCTATGAATATTTAGTGTGACTCATAAATCATGCCACCTAGCGTTTTATTGCCCTATGATTATCTCCGTCCTCTTCATTTCTAAAGCCATAATTCGATTTCTGGCATCAAACACAGCAAGGCTTCGCAACTTCTTGCGGATGCACTCTTATTCCAATGTGCCGCATGGCAGCGCGCTGCCCTTTCTGGTTCTAAGAAAATCTCTTGAATGCATAGAAGAAAAG
>JASEGT010000079.1 GCA_030018005.1 Actinomycetota bacterium | reverse complement strand
CCGCCTACGACCCGGCTGCTCTCTCTTTCTCGTAGACTTCGATTATTTTCTTGGCGGTTTCGTTGGGGACCTCTTCGTAGTGGTCGAACTCCATGTGATAGGCGCCGCGGCCTGACGATATCGAGCGGAGTGTGCTCGCGTATGTCGCCATTTCGGCCAGGGGAACGAGCGCGTTTACCGCGATATTTCGCCCGCGCGACTCGGAGCCGAGCGGCTTGCCCCGGCGGCTCGAGAGGTCGCCGATGACATCGCCCATATACTGCTCCGGGACGACGACCTCGACCTTCATGATGGGCTCAAGAAGAATCGGCTTAGCATCCATGAAGCCCTTTTTAATCGCGAGCGAGCCGGCGATTTTAAAGGCCATCTCCGATGAGTCGACTGCGTGGTACGAGCCGTCATAGAGCGTCACCTTGATATCGACGACCGGATAACCGGCGATAATG
Source organism: Actinomycetota bacterium (assembly GCA_030018005.1). Lineage (GTDB taxonomy): Bacteria > Actinomycetota > Aquicultoria > Aquicultorales > Aquicultoraceae > Aquicultor. The sequence continues at coordinate 7,369 of JASEGT010000079.1, read as the reverse complement.
CCATGCTCCATGACCTCCCGGATGCCTTTCTCGACCGCCGGGCGGTATTGCTGGGGCACGACGCCGCCGACGATTTTATCGACAAACTCGAAACCCTCGCCCCGCTGGGTCGGCTCGACTTTGACCCAAACGTCTCCGAATTGGCCGCGCCCGCCGGACTGCTTCTTATGGCGCCCTTGAACGGCCGCATCGCCTTTGATGGTCTCTTTAAAGGGGATGCGAGGCGCAGAAAGCACGGCCTCGACGCCGAATTTCCTCTTGACGCGCTCGATTATGATATCGAGGTGCATATCGCCCATGCCGGAGAGAACGGTCTGGTGCGTCTCGGTGTCTCTTCTGACGGTGAGCGTCGGGTCCTCTTCGGCGACCCTGTTGAGGGCGGTGCCGAGTTTTTCCTCATCGCCCTTGGTCTTGGCAGCGGCCGCTACCGATATGACCGGTTCGGGGAATTTGATTGGCGGAAGTTTTATCGCCCTGCCTTCGTCGCAGAGGGTGTCACTCGTCATCGTGTCGGCGAGTTTAGCGACCGCGCCGATATCTCCGGCCGGCACCGCCTCGACGTCTTCCTGCGTCTTGCCGCGCACGGCAAAGACGTGTCCTACGCGCTCTTTCGACCCTTTTTCGGCATTGTATACGGTCGAGTTAGCCTTAAGACTACCCGAGAAGACCCTGAAGTAGTTGAGCTTTCCAACGTACGGGTCGGCAACGGTCTTAAAGACGAGCGCCGTTAGCGGCTCGGATTCGGCTGGTTTTCTTTCGACCTCATCCCCGCTCTTTACGCCGATGCCCTTGATGGCCCCGGCTTCTTCGGGTGAGGGCAGATAGTCGAGGATGGCGTTGAGCAAGGCTTCGACTCCGACGGACGTAAAGGCTGCTGTGCAGATTACAGGAATGACCTCTCCAGAGGCGATTGCGGCTTTCAAGCCCGACCTTATCTCGGCAGGAGATAGTTCGCCCTCTTCGAGGTACTTCTCCATGAGCGCATCATCGCTCTCGGCGATTCGCTCGATTAGCGCTTCGCGCGCGATGGCGACCTCGTCGGCCATGTCGCCGGGAACGTCCCCGGTGGTCGTCTTGTCTCCATCGGTCGTATATGCTTTTTGGTTCAAGACATCGACGACGCCTTTAAAGCTAGCTTCGTTTCCGATCGGGAGCTGCAGGGGCGTGACCTTGTCGGTATAGACCTCTTGCAGTACCCGCATCACGTCGTTGAAGTTTGCGTTCTCTTTGTCCAGTCTGTTGACGATGACGAACTTGGCGAGACCGTAATCGTCGGCGATTGCCCAGACGCGCTCGGTCTGGACCTCGAGGCCCGAGACCGCGTCGACGACGATGCCCGCGATGTCGACCGCGCGCAGGGCACCGTAGACCTCACCGATAAAGTCGGTATAACCCGGCGTGTCGATAAAGTTGATTTTGTGCTTGTTCCACTCGCAGGGCGCAAGGGAGGCGTTGATTGAGAACTGACGCCTGATTTCTTCGGGATCGTAGTCGGATGTGGTATTGCCCTCGTCGATTTTTCCAAAGCGGTTAATAGCGCCGCTTGTAAAGAGTAGGGCCTCGGTCAGAGTGGTCTTCCCACATCCTCCGTGGCCGACGAGGCCTATGTTTCGAATGTTTGCCGTTGCATACTTCTTCAATACTATCTCCTCCCCTTAGGCTCTCATTTCTTGAGAGTTGTCGCATACTATTGAACCACCTAGTGGTGAGTGGGCCTAGAATACTGCTGAGATAACATGAATTTTCGAACGTCGCTACATTTATATTTGTGCAAGTTTTTTGCGCTAAATAATAGAATAGCTCAGACACGTGCCGCTACGCAAAAATTTTTAAAAATTCGTTTCTTAATACTACGAACGGTATGAGGGTCGGTGGCGGCGTTTTGTCATCAAGAGCACGAGAATGACCCCCGCAACAAAGCCTCCGATATGCGCGAAGTATGCGACTCCGCCCCCGTTCGTCCCGAGCCCGAGTTCGAAGATGCCCGAAAGGAGCTGGAGTAGAAACCAAAACCCGATGAGCACGATAGCGGGTAGGCGTATTATCTGTATGAAAAAGAAGATTGGAACCACGGTCAGGACGCGCGCGTTGGGGTAGAGGACGAGGTATGCGCCGAGCACCCCCGATATCGCCCCGCTTGCCCCGACTGTCGGGACGACCGAGGTGGGGTCGGTGAGGATGTGGGCGATGGCGCCCACAGTCCCGGTCGCGAAATAGAATACGAGAAACTTGACGCGCCCCAGCGCATCCTCGATGTTGTTTCCGAAAATCCACAAGAACAACATGTTAAAGATGATATGTAGGAACCCCCCGTGCAGGAACATAGAGGTGAAGATGGTAAGATAGACCGGTTCGATGGAGTTCGCGGTCACCGGCATTCCGGTCGCGACCGCATGCGGGTACATCGCATACTCGGCGAAAAAGGTATTTACCGCAGCTTCGTTGGGCAACCCCAGCATCACGACGAAGACTGCCACGTTCATGATTAGCAGGGCAATTGTCAAATAAGGAAACCGCCGCGTGGGATTTTCATCGCGGATAGGTAATAACATGCTGCCTCCGAATCGGTTATCTTTGCATACTGATTCTATTCCCCAAGCATGAAGAGCTTAACATGAAAGCCCCACGAGCGCTTATCCGTTATCGACCGCTTCTTATAAGGAAGATAACCGGTAGTATGGATAATGCGCCCATCCAATAGATATACTGTAAGGCATAACCTTAACCGAGCCAAGAAGGGATACCTTGCCGGAGTTGCCCGAGACCGAGACAATCAAACGCGAACTAGAAGATACGGTGGTCGGCCTTCGAATCACCGGGGTCGACATCCTTGTCGAGCGGGTTCTGCGCATGGACGCAAACGAGTTTGCCCGCCGCGTCGAAGGCACCGCGATAACCGGCGCCGGCAGGCGCGCCAAAATCATCATGCTCCACCTGTCATCGGGTGAAACACTCCTTTTTCATTTGATGATGGCGGGTTCGTTGCTTTACCAGCCGGCCGGCACGGAGCGAAAGGAAAAGACCCAAGTCGTCTTCGTCCTCGATAACGGCTATGAGCTTCGCTATAAAGACTTTCGCCTCTTCGGCTATGTGAAGCTCCTCTCCGAGGCGGACGTTATGCAAGCCCCCGAATTCGCCCATTTGGGGCCGGAGCCGCTGGCCGATGATTTCACGCTCGAAGTGTTCAGAGAGCGACTGGCCCGCAGGCCCCGTGCCTGCATCAAGGCGCTTCTCCTGGACCAGTCGTTCGTCGCCGGACTCGGCAATATCTACGCCGATGAGATTCTCTTTTACGCGCGCATCCACCCGCTGCGCCGCGCGGGCTCGCTCACCGCCGCCGAGAGCGCGCGGATGCATGAGGGCATCCGCTCCATTCTCACCCACGCCATTGCCGAGCGGGGCAGTTCGTTCTCGCTCTTCGTCGACCTCTTCGGCAACCCCGGCAATTACCACAATCTCCTAAGCGTCTACGGGCAGACCGGAAAGTCGTGCCCCGGCGGCTGCTCCGGCGTCGTCGAAAAGATAAAGGTCGCGGGGCGCGGGACTCACGTCTGCGCGCGCTGCCAGAAATAGCAGGCCGTTCTTAGCCTTTCGCTCAAACGTATGCAGTTGCGACCTGGTATTTATTCTTGTATGATGGGAATTAATCCGGCCTATGACTTGGATTGCTGCGTTTAAGGCAGCCGTCGATGATTTCTACGGGTGCAGCATAGACTTCGCAAAAGAACTAGAGGCACGGATTAACACGGCAGCCATCGGCATCCGGCTTAATCCTAGTAACGTCAAAGCTCACGAAGCTGAACGCCGGTAGGCTGACATCTAATAGCCCAACTTTGAAAGGAAGAATGAATAAATGGTTGAAACCGGAACGCAACGAGTAAAGACCGGCCTGGCTGAGATGCTCAAAGGCGGCGTCATTATGGACGTCACCGACGCGTCGCAGGCAAAAATCGCGGAGGAGGCCGGAGCGGTCGCCGTTATGGCGCTCGAGCGTGTTCCTGCAGATATAAGGGCTGCCGGCGGCGTTGCCCGCATGGCGGACCCGACCAAAATCGCCGAGATAGTCGAAGCCGTGACCATTCCCGTCATGGCAAAAGCGCGCATCGGCCACTTTGTCGAGGCGCAGATTCTCGAGGCGCTCGGCGTCGACTATATAGACGAGAGCGAGGTCTTGACCCCCGCCGACGAGGAGCATCACATCAACAAGTGGGACTTTAAGGTGCCCTTCGTATGCGGCTGCCGCGATATGGGTGAGGCGCTGCGCCGCGTATCCGAAGGAGCGGCGATGATTCGCACCAAGGGCGAGCCCGGCACCGGAAATATCGTCGAAGCGGTGCGCCATATGCGCTCGGTAAACGAAGCTGTCGGCTGGTTAAAAGGATTGCGCGAAGAAGAGCTTTTCGCGGCGGCAAAAGATTTGCAGGCTCCTTACGAGCTTATAAAATGGGTTCACGATAACGGGCGGCTCCCGGTCGTCAATTTCTCGGCCGGCGGCATTGCCACACCGGCGGATGCGGCATTGATGATGCAGCTCGGCGCGGACGGCGTCTTTGTCGGCTCCGGTATCTTTAAAAGCGGCGACCCGGCCAAGCGCGCCAAAGCTATTGTCCAGGCGACGACACACTTCGCCGACGCCGCGCTACTCGCTGAAATCTCAAAAGACCTCGGCGAGCCGATGGTCGGCATAGAGATAAGCCAGATTCCGCAGGCCGAGATGATGCAGGAGCGCGGCTGGTAGACATTGAACAATATTAAAATCGGCGTGCTGGCCCTCCAGGGCGCGGTGCGCGAACACATACAGCATATCGAAGCGCTTGGCGTGACCGGGATCGCCGTCAAGCGGCCCCGCGAACTCGATGAAATCGCGGGGCTTATCATACCCGGCGGCGAGAGCACGGCCATCGGCAAACTGATGGTAGAATACGATTTCATCGATGCCGTGCGCGCGTTCGGCGAGGCCGGCAAACCTGTCTACGGGACTTGCGCCGGAATGATACTCTTGGCGCAGCGAATCTCCGAAGGCGGCCAGCCTCTCTTGGGCTTGATGGATATCGAGGCGCGCCGTAATGCGTTCGGACGGCAGCGCGAAAGCTTCGAGGCTGACCTCGACATCGAAGGTATCGGGCTCTTCAGGGCGGTCTTTATCCGCGCTCCGTGGATAGAGGCGACCGGCGAGGGCGTCCAAACGCTTGCCGAATTTGATAATATTAAGGTGATGGCGAGGCAAAACCAGTATCTCGCCTCGGCGTTTCACCCCGAACTCACCGGGGACGTGCGCATTCATAAATACTTCTTGGACATGATAGAGGAGGCGTAATGTCAGGGCATTCTAAATGGGCGACTATCAAGCATAAAAAGGGCAGAGAGGATGCCAAGCGCGGCAAGCTCTTCGGGAAGCTAAGCCGGGCGATAATGGTCGCCGCCCGCCAGGGCAGCAATCCTGATATGAACGCGACTCTCGCCAACGCCATAGAGAAGGCGAGAAGCTACAGCATGCCGGCGGACAACATCGACCGCGCCGTAAAGAAGGGCGCGGGCGAGCTTGAGGCCGTCAACTACGAGGAGCTGACCTATGAGGGGTTCGGCCCCGCCGGTGTCGCCATCATGGTCGACGTCATGACGGACAACCGCAATCGCACCGCCTCCGATGTCCGCCACATCTTCACCAAATACGGCGGCAATATGGGCGCGTCCGGCTCGGTGGGTTGGATGTTCGACAGAAAAGGCGTCATCGCGGTCGACAAAAGCCACCCCATCGGCGAGGAAGAGCTGTTTACCTTCGCCGTCGAAGCCGGCGCCGAAGACATGACCGATGAAGGCGACCAGTGGCAAATAACCACCGAGCCAACTGAACTCAACGCCGTCAAAAAGGCTATCGAACAGCACGGCATACCCATCGCCCTCTCCGAGATATCGATGATCCCCAAGACCCCCGTAGAACTCACCAAAGACGAAGCCGTCAAGGTGTTGAGATTCATGGACGCCCTAGACGACAACGACGACGTCCAAGACGCCTACGGCAACTTCGACATCCCGGCAGAGGTTTTGGAGGAGTTGGCGTAGGGATTGAACTTTACTGACGATGTTCAATAAAAAGGCACAAGTTTACAACTGGAGTCTTAATACTGGGCGATTCTAAGAAAGTCGAGCTTTATAAGTTGGACTTTGGGCGTACAGAACACGAGCAACAGTGGCTACTGGTATATTGGCACCAGATCATCATTACAGAAAGCGGACCTTAAGCCGATCACATATCAATCATAAGGATTTCTCGGGCCCTTTATAGACCATGTCCTAACTCTTGAATCATTAAGGGCTTTAAGTGCATATAGTTTAGTATTGAAGACCATATCAGACACAACTCGATCATCGTTTACTTTGCCGATATCTATAGCATAGATACTATTATAGTTTTGCAGTGTAGAATGATTGACGGCCACCATATGGTTCCTAGGATCAATCTTATTGTCTTTGAGAAAATCTAGCGCTTCCTCTCTCGACAAAGGCTCCTTAAATTTCACATAGAAGTATGATACGGGAGAGAGAAGTAAATACGCGGATGCTATCATGAAAAGCACAAAAATCATTCCAACAAGCATTACTATAGCTTTTGCAGAGCGCTTGGATTCATTGACCATCGTGATCCTCCAAAGTAAGTAATAACCCATTATTACCAAATGCACATAGTATGTATCTAAAATATTAGAACAATATTTCCTTCGTTCTGTTCAAGTACATTTTGATTCAATACTCCTGCAATTGCAGTCAAAGAATCTTTAGAATCCTCGACATTAGTCACAATGAGCTTGCCTTTGACAAGCTCATTGTGACCGATTCGCATAAAAAATAGGTTGTTAGCGCTTTTCGGCTATCTCTTTAACTTGGTTTGATTGTCTGACCTTATCAGGCACTGAGCCAGTTACTTCGATATCGCGAACGTTGAAGCCCTCTACCTCGACTTTTTTGATGCGCGCTTTCACCTTCTCTTTATAATCGTCGGGAATTTTAGGGTCGTCTAACTCGTCGTCCCAGCCCTCTATGATTGCTTGAGTAACTTTGTCGATATCTTCGACTTTCTCGATTGTTCCGCCGCAAGCATAGCCATCTCCACTAAATGTTATCGCGAAAGGCTGAAGGTCGTTTTGGCTAACAAAATCTCTAGCGTCCGTAACAGCTAATTTCTCCTTAAAAGTAATAACGGACTTCTTTACTGGGGTACTTGTGTCCGGCGCTGCATTCACATAACTGGCTAACGCCATTAAGCTCAATATTAGCAAGCAAGCTACTGCAGCATAAGTATATTTCTTTCTCATTAGAGCCTGTGGCGCAAAGCCCGCTGCCGATTTACGCGCGGAGCAATGCTTGACCC
>JASEGT010000078.1 GCA_030018005.1 Actinomycetota bacterium | reverse complement strand
GCTTTTCGAAGACTGTCGCCGACCCATTCTCGCTTACCATCCGGCATCTCCATGCGACGATCGTGACCGGAAAAGAGGCTGATACGCAGAGCCGGGAGCCGATTTTGCGCGATTCCAAAAGCCCGCGTCACCTCATCGTTAAAATTATTGGCCAGAATCACACCTAGGCAACTGAGCGCGGGTACGCTGTCAGACCTGTCGGTCATGAGCAAGAACCCGTTGCCGGTGAATTTTAAAAAGATATCCGAGAGCTGAAGGTTGTAAATGTGGGGCTTGAGGTGCTCAGCGAGGATTACATTGAGACGATCCTGTCTCGCCAGCGCTGCTTCGCTGGTTTCTCTTTCGGGTGTTGCAGGCTCTGACATTTGGATGGAAAGGCAATACACGAGATGTTGTCGATTGAATGGTTCCATCTAGGCTGCGGCCTCCCTTTCTGTGACGATAATTTGAATGATGCAATTCTTGGGCGAGGGCATGGACAAATATTCGGTTTTTTTATTGCTTTGACCCAATATTAGCATAGCCACAGCGACCGCTGAACAATATATTTGAGAATTTTTTACTTAAATGGATGCGCCTGGTAAAGCATAGCCGGGACTGCTCTGCCCATACCTTGTCCACCTGGCTTTTTGTCTACAAAAGGTTTAAATAAATACTAAGCTGTCCGATAACTCCTAATATATACACGCAAGTATCATGAGAGCTTATCTAATTAAACGTTGAATTATTTGTATGAAGTGGAGAGAACGCATGCAAACAGCCATGGCGACAAGGACGAGCAAGACGCTCACCTTAAATAGAGCAGCCGCGCTCGTGTTTATCGCAGCCGCGTTATTACTAGCCTCCGCCGTGATAGGATATGCGGGCGTCAACGAATGGGTGACGAACGGGCCTTCCGGCACCATCGTCTACTCTCTTGGAATATCGCCCAATTACGCCACATCGAAGACTGTTTTTGCCGGCTCGGATAATGGTATATACAAATCGACTAACGGTGGGACGACCTGGGCGCAGAGCGGATTGATCGGCAACCACATGCAATCGCTCGTCGTGTCCCCCGGTTATGCCGGCGACAGCACTGTCTTTTCGGGCACCAATAGTGACGGCGTCTATAGGTCGACAAATGGTGGAACAAGCTGGACACAAGTGGGACTCGCAAGCACAGGTGTCAGCGCTCTTGCTATATCCAATAACTATGTGACCGACCGGACGGTCTTTGCCGGAACAAACAGCGGCATATATAAATCTACGGATGCCGGCACAAGCTGGACCGCTATGAACACCGGGTTTTCGCACAGCTATATTAGCGCGATTCAAATATCCCCCAACTACGCGGCGGACAGCACCGTCTTTGCAGGTACGAGTGATAGCGGTGGTGTGTATAGGTCTACGAACGGCGGCACGAGTTGGACGCAGATAAACACCGGTCTTGGCAATACGAACGTAAGCTCGCTGGGTTTGTCCCCGAACTACGCTGCCGACAACACCGTCTATGCGGGCACGAGCGATGGCGGCGGAGTGTATAGGTCTACGAACGGTGGTGATAATTGGGCTCAGAGCGGCCTCTTGACCGTCAATATATTCTCGCTCGCCACGTCACCCAACTACGCTGCCGACAGCACTATCGTCGTCGGCACCTATGAGAACGGCGCATATATATCGACGAACGGCGGCACCAGCTGGACACAGATAAATACAGGACTCACACCGACAAACATCCCCTCTGTCAGGTTTTCCCCGGCGTATGGCTCGGACTATACGATATTTGCCGGCACATGGGGCAGTGGTGTCTATAGCTGCACGACATCCGACAGCCTCCCGCCGGTAATCAATTCCGTAGACCCTGCAAATGGGGCAACCGCGATAGCCAGAGACAAGACCATAGCAATTACTTTCAATGAGAACGTGCAGTCGGGCATCGCCTACAATTTAATAACCCTTAAGGACGCTGCCAACAACCAGGTTGCGATGACCAAGACTATTAACGGGCGCGTGCTCACACTCGACCCGACCGCCGACCTCGCTTATGGCACAACCTATACAGCGATAATTCCAGTAAGCGCGGTAAAGGACACTGCAAACAACTCGTTCGGTGCGCAGTACACCCTCAGCTTCACCACCGTGGCGGCGCCGGATACGACAGCGCCGGCAGTAAGCTCGGCCGACCCGGCAAACAGCACCGTGAGCGTTACGAGAGATAAAACAGTAGTTATCATTTTTAATGAGAACATCCAGGCCGGCAGCGCCTATGCTAACATTACGTTCAAGACCGCTGCCGGCGTTTCAGTAGATGCGACGAAAACAGTGACAGGGGCGACGCTCAGCTTTGACCCGGCAAACGACCTTGCCGGCAATACCGTCTACACGATTACAATTCCGGTGAGCGCGGTCAAAGATATGTCCAATAATAACCTGGCCGCGCAATATACCTTGAGCTTTACGACACAAAACGATACCACGCCCCCGACGGTAAGCTCTACGGACCCGGCCAATAATGCGGTCGACGTTGCAAAAGAAAAGACGATAACCATCACTTTCAGCGAGAACATACTGGCTGGAACCGCCTACGAGACGATAGCGGTTAAAGATACGAGCAGCACGGCGATTTCTCTGTCTAAGAGCATCAAAGATAAAGTGCTGACGCTAGACCCGACTAAAGACCTTACGTTGGGCATGAAATATACCGTAACCATACCTGCGAGCGGTGTTAAGGACAGTGCGGGTAACGCGCTTGCCACAGCTTACACATTTAGCCTCACGACGCAGATCGACACTACCACCACGAACGCTCCACAAGGTCTCAAAGTCGTAAACAACAAGGGGTTTGCGCACATATCGTGGACCGCCGTCAGCGACAACAACCTCTCCGGTTACAATGTCTACCGGAAAATAAAAGGCGAAACGACGCCCGCAAAGATAAATACAGCAGCGATACTCGAAGCCCAGTATCAAGACAAGAGTGTTGAAGTCGACAAAACTTACGTGTATACGGTGACCTGGGTAGACAAAACCTCAAAAGAAAGCGCGAAGTCGAGCGAGCTTGAGGTAAGTGTCGATAAGACTGCCAATCAATCCGGCTTCGCCGATGTGCCCGATACGGCCTGGTATAAAGACCATGTTATACAACTAACCACCAGTAAAATCATCTCGGGCTACGTCGACGGGTCTTTCCGGCCTAATCACAACGTATCCCGCAGTGAGTTCGCCAAGATGATGTGTCTCGCGATGGGTTGGACTCTGGAGAGCCCTTCGAGCGCCTCCTTTACCGATGTATCGAATGACCATTGGGCGTATAGATACATCGAAACGGCCAAATCAAAGCAGGTTATCGGAGGCTATGAAGACGGCTCCTTTAAGCCCGGCAAAAGCATAACACGCGCTGAAATCGCCAAAATCGCATCCGAGACACTAAGCTTACCCGCCGGAACCAGCACCCTATCCGATATCGCGAACTCATGGGCTAAGGATTATATTACCAAATGCGTTAAGGCTAATATCGTCAGTGGTTATAACGACAACACTTTTAGGCCCAGCAACACGGCATCGAGGGCCGAGGCTGCAAAGATGGTCGTCGGGGTTCTCGGCGTTAAGGAATAGTAGGTTCTCGGCAACCCCTCCCCGCTCGCTCAGGAATACGGACTTATGTATATACCTCTACTATAGCCTTAGTGCTATTCATCACGCCTTATAGAGCGAACGCATCTATGCTGGTAGTTACGGTGCTGTTGTCTATCTTCGCTTTAGGACAAAGAGTAAAGTTGTGCTTCATGTATTCCAAAACCACCGCCACACCCTATTATTTTTCGCCGATACTCTAATCCTGGTTTAGTTGACGTGGTTATGATCGGCCGGAAAAACCTTTACGTCCGCTTACCGGCAATCATGCAAATCCATAAATGTTTTCGCGTTTGACTCATTAACGCTTAGGCTATTTGGGCTGCTTGTCGATTAAATCATATAACTATACCGTTTTTAAGGCTGAGGGAGTTGGGCTACTTGGACAGCAAGCAATTATTGACGCTCATCACGGGTGAATTGGCAAAAACTTTAGACGATACCCTGGTTCCCCAAACCACCATCTCCAGTCTAGGACTTAAGCTGGCGACACAACTGAATTGGCGAATCAAATCGACAATGGGGGCGACAAATAAAGAGCTGTCCCCCGCGGCGTTTATTAATGCAATCGCATCGGTTCTCTCAAGCTTCGATTATGTCATCGTTCCAATCGCCATAAGTAAGAGCCAAATCCGCTTCAAGATAAAGAGCTGTCCATTCAAACAATATCAGTCCGAATCTTTATGCTCGGTAATGAAGGGTATTGTCGGGGGTCTCGGGTTCCTCACTTTCGGCTATAGTAAAATAGTCACCATTGTCGGCCCCGATAAGACAGTTCGGCCCTGCACCGCCGATTTATATCTAGCGCCGTCTGACGAGGCTGATAGTAAGGTGGGCTTAGAGTACTCGCGAGGCATGATTGGACTGCTCAAGGGCGAGGACGAAAAGTACATCTCGCAACAGCGGCAATCGCGCCGAAAGTTAATTCTCGGCTTGTTTTCCAACCTAGCCCTCTCTCTAAGAGATAATCCATCCACAAAACGGCTGGCGCAAAAATTCATAGAAAGCCTCTCCTGCATTCCAGAGATAAGAATTGCCGCACTCTACCTGCGAGAAGGTGACGCGTTCGTCTTGGAGTCCGAATATGGACTGCCGGAGGACTGCAAATATCTCATAAAAAATGTTGTGATGAGCGACGAATTTAGTTCAAAAGCCGACCATGCCCGCCACCTACTATCCATCGTCGAGGAGTTTAATGGTGAACGCCGCGACATCGCTAACCGAACCGGCGTGCGCTCCTTTGCTTCCATAAAAGTAGGATCGCACGACAAGATTGTGGGCGTGCTAAATATCGGATGGAAGTCTTCTGTCCCCATCTCGCCCGAAATCAGTGAATCGCTTCGAGCCGCATGTAGCTTGCTAGGCCTCTCCATTGACAACAGCCAGATGTACTCGACACTCGAGCAAGCTTGCTTTAATAGCATTGCCGTCCTTAATGAACTTGTTAACGTCGTCGACCACTACTCCAACAATCATTCTAAGCGCGTCGCTGAGATTTCCCGAAGGATCGCGGTCGAGATGGACTTAGCCCAAGACGACATAGACCTTCTATACAAAGCAGCCCTCATCCATGATATAGGCAAAGTCAACGTGCCGCCCCATATACTAAACAAGCCCGAGCAGTTAACGGACGAAGAATTCAATATAATAAAAGAGCATCCGGTCACCGGCGCTAAGCTGTTAATGCCCATAGCCAGCCTCAAGGATATCGTCCCAGCGGTACTCTACCATCATGAGCGTCTTGATGGGTCTGGTTACCCCGAGGGTATAAGCCGTGACGACATACCCCTGTTCGCCCGGATTATCGCCGTTGCCGACACCTACGATGCCATGACGGCCACGCGCGCCTACAGAGAATCAATTTCGAAAGACACCGCCGTCGCTGAGCTCGTCAAAGGAAGCGACACCAAGTTTGACGCCGTCATTATCGGCGCGTTGATAGCGGTCCTCAACGACCAGCAATTGGACGAGGACATCTTCCAGTTCGACCACAGGCTAACCGGCGAAGACCTTGCCATTTAACAGCCAACGGGTTGCTAAAATACGGGCCAAGCTAAAAATGCTTTACAAAAACAGACAAATGGGCGATAATATATACAGCTAAGACGTGATTTTAAGTAGGGAGTCGCTGTTCGGCGGGTCTCTATTTTTATGGTCGATGACGTAAGCTCTTTTAGGGTGTCGTATTAACCTAGCGTCGCAAGCTTAACCCCTTAGACGCTAGGAGGTGAAATTCTTGTCAACAGGTACTGTTAAATGGTTTGATGATAGCAAAGGTTTTGGTTTCATCAGCCAGGACAATGGTGGCCCGGATGTCTTTGTACATCACTCAGCGATTATCGCGGAGGGATTCAAGACTCTGGCCGAGGGTGCAGCGGTTGAGTTTGAGGTCGAAATGGATCCCAAAGGCGCTCGCGCATCAAACGTCACCCTTGTAAAGTAAAAAGCAAGAATTTAAAAAAGACCTGCTAGCGATGGTAGGTCTTTTTTATTTGTGATATATTGACAAGGTTGTAGAAATCGATAAATAAACAGTAAGAAGAGGTTGAAAGAATGTCACACCAAGCAAGACGAAAAGACATCCGAAATATCGCCATAATCGCACATGTCGACCACGGCAAAACCACGCTCGTCGATGCCATGCTCCGTCAAACCGGTGTTTTTCGCCAAAACGAAGAAGTAAACGACCGCGTTATGGACTCCAACGATCTGGAACGCGAACGCGGCATCACCATTTTTTCCAAGAACGCATCGATCAAATATAAGGACATCAAGATAAATATCGTCGATACACCCGGGCACAGCGATTTCGGCTCGGAGGTAGAGCGCATCCTGCAGACGGTCGATGGAGTGCTCCTCCTGGTCGACGCATTCGAGGGACCTATGCCTCAGACAAAGTTCGTTTTAAGAAAGGCCTTGGATCTTCACCTCAAGCCGATTCTAGTCATAAACAAGGTCGATAGGCCGGATGCTCGCTCGCATGCCGTCGTAGACGAGACCTTCGACCTCTTCTGCGACCTCAATGCCTCTGATGAACAGCTCGATTTCGCGGTCGTCTATTGCTCCGCCAAGGATGGTATTGCGTGGTACGAGATGCAAGAAGAGAGCGACGGCCTCAAGCCGCTCTTTGAGACCATCATACATCGCGTGCTCCCCCCCGCTGCGGATGTGGGCAGACCCTTGCAGATGCTCATCACCATGCTCGATTATGACAACTACATCGGCGGGCTCGGGCTCGGGCGCATCGTCCACGGCGAAGTACGCGTATCTGACCAAGTCTACCTTATGCGTCGCGACGGCACTAAACTGGCGGGCAAAATCAGCGGTCTCTTCGCGTATGAAGGCATGAAACGAGTTGCTGTCGATAGCGCGAGCGCAGGAGATATCGCGTGCGTCGCGGGGTTGGACAATATTAATGTCGGCGAGACCATCGCCTCTTTCGAATCGCCTGAAGCACTTCCCTTCGTCAACATCGACGAACCGACGATATCGGTTATGGTTGGACCGAATACCAGTCCGTTTGTAGGCTTAGACGGCGGTAAATTCCTTACCAGCCGCCATATTCGTGAGCGCCTCTATAGAGAGGCAAGAATCAATGTGGGCTTGCGTGTGGAGGACGTCGAAGGCGAAGAGATGCTCAAAGTATCGGGACGCGGTGAATTACACCTCTCAATCCTCGTCGAGACGATGCGCCGCGAAGGGTATGAACTCGAGGTATCAAAACCAAAAGTCATCTTCAAAGAAATCGATGGCAAGGTTCTCGAACCCATCGAGATGCTCGTTATCGATGTCGATAAGGATTTTCATGGCTACGTCATCGAGGAGATGGGCAAACGCAAGGCCGAGATGAAGAATTTTCTAGAGACCGATTCAGGCAGTGTTCAGATGGAATTCACCATACCCTCGCGCTCGCTAATCGGCTTTAGGAGCGAGTTTCTGACGATGACGCGCGGAACCGGAACGCTCTACAGTAACTTCTACGAATACGAGTTCTTCAAAGGCGAGATACCCAAGCGCGAAAAAGGCGTCCTTGTCTGTCACGACCGTGGCAAGGCGGTGCGCTATGCCTTGAGCGGGCTTCAGGATAGAGGACAGTTCTTCATACCGCCCAACACCGAGGTATATGAAGGTATGATTATCGGTGAGAACAACAAGGGCGTCGACCTTACCGTCAACGCTGTGAAGGAGAAGAAATTGACCAACATGCGCGCCTCGGGCAGCGACGATGCGCTGCGCCTGCCTCCGCATAAAGAGATGACGTTAGAGCAAGCGCTCGAATTTATCGAAGATGATGAGCTTGTCGAGGTCTCGCCGAAAGCGATCCGCATAAGGAAGAAACTCCTCGATGAGAATGCCCGCAAGAAAGCCAGGAAGTAGTTCCTGTTTGGGTAGAGCCTCCATAATAAGTCATGCTATAATACTATAGAATTTTAGTCATCGCTAGCGGCCAGCGCCTAGTGCTTCATGGCTGGCGACCGCCCTAAGGAGGTTGAACTTGCCCCATTTGAGAAAGTACTTAGCTATAGCCCTTCTCATCGCATCTGTGTTCCTGGCGTTTGGGTGCTCAGCAGGACAGGTCACAGACGCGGACTTGGCTATTGACGAAGTGGCAAACAATCAAGCGCCACAAACCCCGCCGGAAACTCTGCCGACTGTTCAGACAACTCAGCCGACTGCGCCACCTCCCTGGAAGAACATCAGCTCGGCCGACGCAGACCAACTTATCAAGAGTAATCCCGGGGTTCAAATCGTAGATTTGAGGAATTCGTACATGTATAGAAACAAGCATGTAGTAGGTGCAAAACTTATGCCACAAGACGAATTTGAGACGAGCTTTAGCAAGCTCGACAAAACAAAGCCGGTTCTGCTCTATGACGATTCGGGAGCTTGGAGCAAGCAAGCAGCTAAAATCTTAACCGACAACGGTTATACCGAAGTATATAACCTGGTTGGAGGAATGGCCGGCTGGACATATGGAGTCGAGCCATAGACCAAGACAGCCCAAAAAAAGGCTGTAGATGTGCCGGCTTTCGTATCGCAATGGTTA
>JASEGT010000077.1 GCA_030018005.1 Actinomycetota bacterium | reverse complement strand
TCGCCTGGCGCTCCTGCGACCGCTCGGTCATCCTCTCGGGCGGCAAAATCGTCGCGGACGCCCCGACACGGGAGCTGCTGGTCGATAGAGAGCTGCTTGAGGCGCACGGCTTGGAGCTGCCGCTCAGCGCGGAGTTGGAGGGATTGCGGGGTTAAAGCAGTTATTCCAAGAGTTCTCTTACGTCACTTGGCATAAAAAAGAAGGTTTGGCTTCCGTTGATTATTCGTGAATCCTCAACCCTCCCATCGGCCGCGCAATAATTTATCCCATAAATTATCTCTTGGCTCTTTAGGAAAACCAATTTACTTTCAGCAAGTGATTTTAGTGCGGATCAATAACGCTATGAAAAGCAACTAACCGCTTGGCTTGAAAGCGGGTAGTTGCTTTTCTATTACCGCTCAGCGATCAAGTGCTATTTTACCGAGACAACTCTAGTCTCAAGTTCGCTCAATGCGATGCTGTCATCTCCGTGTTTTGCCTCGCCATCATCAATTTTATAAATGTAACGAGGGACATCTAAAGTATCTCCATTATCTTCTTTAAAAGTATAATCAGTAAAAAGCATGACTTGGTCGCCAACTTTCAGCCTATGTTCGTTACCAACCGTTATACTATCACCATCAACTTCGCCACCCATCATTTTAATCATGATGGTCTTATTTTTCGTTCCCTTAAGGGTTTTCTGCACGGAGATAACTACCGGAGTATAGATCATTGGCACGTTTCCGTTTTCATCGGGTTCTATCCTGGGTCCACCTAGATGGTTAAACTTCATGTCCTTTGGGCGTTTCCTATCAACGCTGTTCCAGGAACTAGGCTTTACTTCAATAACGGTTCCGAGCACAACGTCCTTTGATAGCTTTGTAGCTTCCTCCGGTGTATAAATGGTCTCATATCCAGCTAGCGCCACATTGACTCTCTTAATATTTGCTTGCTTAGCTTTCTCCCTAAGGCTCAGAAGATCGCTGTGGGGTTTGTAAGTTGCCATCCCTATAACCACTAGAGCTAATACTAAGGTGAGGATAATATCAACTTTGTATCTATCAATAAATGTCTTCATAAAAGATTAAACCCCTTCTAATATAAATAATCTATACCAGACTTATCATCTGTAGTTAAGCTTTGCTTGGCAACCCAGGCCGGCTGCATAACGGCCTCTGGATGATTTTGGCCAATCAGGCTTGGATGATCTAACACTCCCCAATGGCCCATCTCATGTAATGAGATGGTTTTATAATCACAATTTCGTGTCGAAACATTCATGATGCCCGAGTTATTCCAATTATAATCAGTGTTCAAATATGACGTTACGCCTGTGACTATATGTGACATATTGACACTCACCGCCGATATCCCCGGCCAATCCGGCCAACCCTTAGCCTTAAAAGAGGCCTTTGTCCAATAAGCGGTATGTGGACCTGCATTTCTTAAAACCCAATTACCCGGTGCGTCAGTCCATGCGTTTGCCATAGCATTAATGCAGCTTGTTGCCGTCCCGCTCAAGTTTGTATCATTCATATAATAAACAGTCGAACTTCCCCACTTATCTCCTGGCGCATAATAAGCATCAGCGGCGGCCGGTACAACAAGTATTAACAATAGACTTAATATTATTATCGTTTTTCGTTTCATGGATCCTCCCGGTATAAGTAATTGCCTCTTTAGCATAGCTCCATATCTAATTCTAGAGTTGTTACACCCCCTTCCTTTTACGAAATGCCGCACTCTCCGTCATGCTGTTGTTCTATCGTATGATGCGTTTGACGAATTCAGACTAATCAGTTTTCCTTTTTCCCTTACTACGCTTGTGAGAATTATAACCTCAGAGAGAGCGCGCTTGTCAAGTAGCAGAATTGATATTTTCATATTATGATAACGTCTAATGTCCATCTAGGATGCTTATAGGAATATTTCTTCGGATGCCTATTATATCGTTGTTAACTAGGAGCTGGGATTCCGCATTTAGGAAATAAAAGCTGCCTAAAACTAGGCACTATGCAGAAAGGATGAAGAATGCCAAAATCGTGCAGTGCCTACAGGGTTATCTCGAAGAAATGAGGGGAAGATTATATTGACGTCTTCATTTTTTGCCATTAGTATGATGAAAAAGAATAGTTGCGCGGGAGCTGCTGTTAGCAGCTGAGAGGCTGGGTGAGACCCGGCGACCGTATGAACCTGATCTGGGTAATACCTGCGAAGGGAGGCGTATGGCTTAATACTGCAGTTGCTGCAGCATTATTAAGAGACTTAGAAACCGCACCTTTTATTGGTGCGGTTTTTTTGTTTTATTGGGCAGGATAAGAAAAGAGTGCGCTAGAAGATGCGCAAAGTAACTTTAGGAGGTATACGCAAATGGAAGAAAGAATATTTGCCCCTGTGGGTGAAGCCGCGGTAACAAGGGCTATCGTTGGTGAGTTTATGGAAGAGTTTATGGATTATGTCGAGAGCGATGTTATTGTGGTCGGAGCCGGGCCAAGTGGCTTGATAGCCGCAATGGATATGGCCAACGCCGGGTTAAAAACGCTTGTTATTGAAAGTAATAACTATCTCGGCGGCGGTTTTTGGATAGGCGGGTATCTCATGAACAAGCTGACCGTTCGCGCACCCGCCCAAGAAGTATTAAATGAGCTGGGCGTGCCCAACAAAGAGGTTAGTGACGGCCTTTATGTCGCCGATGGTCCCCATGCGTGTTCCAGGTTGATCGCAGCCGCGTGCGATGCCGGGGCAAAGGTGATAAATGCGACCAGGTTTGAAGACCTCGTTGTCCGCAACGAGGTTGTGCAGGGCGCGGTGATTAACTGGAACGCAGTGGCTTCGCTGCCGCGAGCTATAACCTGTGTTGACCCGGTAGCGATCGAGTCGAAGTTTGTAATCGATGCAACCGGACACGATGCCCATGTCATTAGCGCCTTAGCGAAGCGCGGTGTTTTAGGTTTGCCGGGCTGTGGGAGTATGTGGGTAGAAGAATCCGAAGATGTTTTGGTGAAAAAGACCGGTCTGGTGTACCCCGGCCTCCTGGCAACCGGCATGGCGGTTGCTTCGGTTTACGGCCTACCGCGCATGGGCCCCACCTTCGGCGGGATGCTCTTATCCGGTCGAAAGGTAGCAAAAATAGCCGTCGAATCTTTAAAGGCAGCGGAATCTTTAGAAATACCGGTGGGTCTAGGTGCTGTAAATTCTTTGTAGGCAAGTCTGTCGCTTAAATTAATTGACAATAAAACTAGAAACATATAAATTGTTTGAAAACACATATTGTCCTATATCCAGGTGCCCAGAGATGGGAGAATAGGGAAGCCGGTGTGAGTCCGGCGCGGGCCCGCCGCTGTATTGGGGGACGACGCTTGCAGAGGCCACTGACCGTTGCGTTTAAGCGGTCGGGAAGGCGCAGGTACTCGGATGATCCCGGAGCCAGAAGACCTGCCTGGATATGCCGCGAAAGACTTTCGAGCGCTAGGAGTGCGGCGGTTGAGGATATATCTGGTCGATAACCTCAAGCCATTTTTTGGCTTGAGGTTTTTTATTTTTCTAAGCTTTCAGCCATCAGCTTCAATGCATAGAAATCAGGGGGTATAAATGAAGACACAACTTGAGTTGGCAAGAGACGGCCACATCAGCGATGAGATGCGCCAAGTGGCACACGTCGAGGACATCGACATGGAAATATTGAGGCAACGTATCGCCAAGGGCACCGTGGTCATCGTCGGTGGCTTGCGACACAACTCGCGGCCGGTAGGTATTGGATACGGCCTGAGCAGCAAGGTCAACGCGAGCATCGGCACCTCGACCGAGATAGCCGACCTCGAACTCGAGCTTCGAAAAGCCGCAGTCGCGCTCGAGAGCGGTGCGGACACGCTCATGGAGCTGAGCGTCGGGGGCGACCTCGATAAGATACGGCGCGCAATCATCGAGGCGACACCGCTGCCGGTCGGCACGGTCCCCCTCTACCAGGCCTTCTGTGAGGCGACCGAGCGCTACGGCGACCCTAACAAGCTCACTGAGGAACTCCTCTTCGATGTGCTCGAGCGCCAGTGCGCCGACGGCGTCGCCTTCATGGCCGTGCACTGCGGCATCAACCTCTACACGATAGAGCGCCTCAAACGCCAGGGCTACCGGCACGGAGGCCTTGTCTCAAAGGGCGGCGCGACGATGGTCGGCTGGATGCTCGCCAACGAACGCGAAAACCCCCTCTACGAAAGGTTCGATAGAGTCGTCGAGATATTGAAGAAGTACGATACGGTCTTAAGCCTCGGCAACGGCCTGCGCGCCGGCGCGATTGCCGACTCACTCGACCGCGCGCAAATACAAGAGCTGCTCATCAACTGCGAGCTGGCGGAGGCTGCCCGCGAGATGGACTGTCAGGTGATGGTCGAGGGCCCCGGCCACGTTCCGCTCGACGAGATAGAGACCAGCATCATCCTCGAGAAGAATATGTCGGGCGGCGCCCCCTATTATATGCTAGGGCCCCTCGTCACCGATGTCGGCGCGGGCTACGACCACATAACGGCGGCAATCGGCATCGCCATGTCGAGCCGCTACGGGGCTGACCTCCTCTGCTATATCACGCCCGCCGAGCACCTGGGGCTACCCAACGAGGAGGATGTGCGCATAGGGATCAAGGCCGCCAAAGTGGCGGCGCACGCCGGCGATATCGTAAAGCTTCGCGGCAGGGTCGCCGAGCGCGACCTCGATATGTCGCGTGCCCGTCGCGACCTCGACTGGGAGAGACAGTTCTCGCACGCGCTCTTCGGCCAGGATGCGCGGGCGATGCGTGACGACCGCAGCCCGGGCGCGGAGCACAACTGCACGATGTGCGGCAAATTCTGCGCGCTGGCCAACGCGAACCAGCATTTTATGTAATGCGTAAGCACCCACACCCATGCCGCTAAATGTGGCACCGGCAGAGAATAGAAACTGGATTGCAGCCGTTACTTACAGTCGGGACATTCCTGCCCCGCCTGAGGCAATGGTTTTTAATATATGCATCGAGTTGCAAAATCCCTGAGGCTAGTGAACAAGTAAACCAACGTCCCCGGTGCTCGGTTGCCGAGCTAAAACCCAACACGTCTTTAACGTTTCTGCCTTACTAAATCGGATGCCATCTCGACCAACATGGCCCTGCTCAGTGAGAAACCATCCCTTTTCGCATTGAAATCCCGTATGAAAAGAGTCTTATCATCAACCTGTATCTCAAGCGCCAGCAGGCCGACATACGAATAGAGCACGGCGTCCGCACCGGCGATCTTCAGCCGCTCGACACGCGGCTCTGGGATGGTGACTGTATCGACAACGTCGCCGGGTCTCCTATTCATGGAGTGCTCGGTCACGGTCACCTCTTCGGAAATGCCTTTAACGAAGTCGAGAAACCGCTCCTTAACACTGCCGTATTGTGCTTGCTTGGCCTGCAAAACAATGAAACCGTCTCTGTCTTTTTGATATGACGCGCTAGCAGTCCAGCTCGCTGTGTCCGTACTTTCAAGAACAACAGGCCGGCCGGTCAGCCCGTCATATGAGCTACCCAGGGTGAGAAAACCATCCTTCTGCATCTCGGATGGGAGAAGAATTTGCCGGTAGTATCTTCTGCTAAACTTGCTATCATCGCTCGGCTTGTCAGGCAATTCAACGTCGTTACCCAATTCGAGCGTCATTGCCGTGGAGTATCTAAATATGTCGTTGTCGATAGTCCGTACGACTCTTATTGGCAGACCGGTAGCTTTATCGAAGAACACCTCGATGCGGGAGCGCCCGATATAATCATCCTTGAGCCCTTGGGCCAACTTCTTTTTGTACGATGCCGAAGGGCCTATTGTTATTTTGTAAGCGTCCCTGCCGGCGCTCACCGTACTTTCTTTTTCTCCGTAGACGTAGTCTGACGCGACCCCGCCGATATGCGTCGGGTCGTAGAAATATCCCAAGAACTCCCGGTTGGAAGTTGCGTGGGCATATGACGGGAACTTTTTCCATGCTTCCGCCCCTTCCCCGAAATAGTCCGCGAATTCGGAAGGAGCGTAGTCGTTTCTGACAAAATCTACGGTCGCTTTGCTTATCTCGGTTCGAGATTTCCAGCGTTCAGGGTTAGGACCCGCGCCAAACGTAATTCTCCACTACGACAGCGTTCTTACTGCGTGTAACGAAAATGTTGCTGCGCGTGTTTCTGTAGCCCGCCTCTTTAATCACAACGTTCTGACTTTGAGGCTCAAACCAGTAATCCCGATTTGTCGTATAAACGATTGGATGCGTTACGATTACGTGAGCGACAGCCTTGTCCAGGGCTATGCGGGCAAGAACATCGCCAGCCCTAGCAAGCTTCTCAAGCCTTTGCAGTTCGGCGTCCTCTTGAGTCGTAGCGCCTTTGACCGCCTTGCCCGCATTAGACGAGCATGCCGCCGAGAGCATCGCCAAGACAAGAACCGCCAGGATAATCAGGCTTTTTTTGATGTACGATGAAGCACTCATCTCTGCCTCCCAATCAGCATCGACGGCTGGCCGATAGCTGGAATATGCCGGGATACCTACGTAACCAGTATACGATGACTCGGTGTTTAATTACAGGATGGGTTTGGCGAGCAACAGCGGAGTTTCTTCGGTCAGGGCGAGTTTCGTCTCCAGCGTCATGCTCAAATCCGAGATAACCGAGGAACGTCCCGCAGCTTCCGAGATAACCGAGGAACGTCCCGCAGCTTCGATGAGCCCCAAGATACTCGTCCTCGATGAGCCGACCAGCAACCTCGACCCGAGGGCGAGAAAGCGCCTGGAGGCGCTCATCCTTGGCCTCGACCACACTATGATAATCGCGACGCACAACCTCGATTTCGCCTGGCGCTCCTGCGACCGCTCGGTCATCCTCTCGGGCGGCAAAATCGTCGCGGACGCCCCGACACGCGAGCTGCTGGTCGATAGAGAGCTGCTTGAGGCGCACGGCTTGGAGCTGCCGCTCAGCGCGGAGTTGGAGCGGCTGCGGGGTTAAGGGTGTAGCGGCTAACGTCAGAAGATAGCAGTATCATCAACCGCAAAAGGGCGGGCAACATAGGCCCGCCTTTCCCATTCACACCTAAATTTGCAGTGCTATTTTGGTTTTGCCGTTTGTGTTTCGCCGCCGCCGAGGATAGCGCCATCTCGAGCATCTACCCATATCTCGCCATCGCCATACTCGGTTGTTAACACAAACTTCCATGCGAGCCTTGTGGTCGGCGGTGTATTAAGAATCGGGTGGTCCGTCCAGTAATAGGTTGGTCTAACGATTATAAGAGTGCCCTTATCCGCGCTCAGCTCAATTCCTCTCGCCGCGAGGTCGCGGGCAATAAATTTTGAAGCACCTGTACGGGCTTTGGGTTCGTCAACCAGCACTTCCGTGCTCGCCGGTTCGTCGCTGTGGAATGCTTTCTCATAACCAAGAAGTTGCCCATGAAAGGCATCGATATCAAGTGAAATGAAATCAGTCGCAAAGGGGTAACCGTCAGTCTCACGATGCCATCTCGTAGACCAGTAGGCTTGATGCTCGATGCCGCCGTTTGTTTCGAGCGTCATGTCAATCTCTTTTCCTTTTATCTTCAACCCTAGGTCCTTAACAATCTGGTTGCGCAGCGAAAGCGCCTTCACTTTAAAGATCATCTTTGCTTGGCCGTTCTTCTCTTCCTCAAGCTTATTAAGGAGCGCGAAGTTAGTGAACGATACAAGCTCGCCGGTGTCAGCGTCGACTTGCACGTTAGCGTTTTTATCAGCCTTGAGCAGCCAGGAATCCGTTTTTGAGCCTTGCTCATTAACCAGCTCAGGCGTTGACACTGTATCGGTAATACCGGCCTTAGAAAGAACCTTGCCGGCCATTGACTTCGCTTGATTTGCGGTTATTTTTCTTGTCTTATTATTGGATGGCACCATTAATCCCGGGAAGTAGCCGGCGCCTACCGCCAAAGCGACCGTGACAGCTATTATTATTAGGCTTGCGGTTAAAACTATAATTAACTTAGACTTTTTCAACGTTAACGCCTCCTTACCTATTATAGGACTAGTCCAGAAGCACCGTAAATCTTATAGGTGCCGGTAAATCCAGATTTCTGTTTCGCGTAGTAGCAAGAATTGCCTATTGTATACAAGCTGGAGGCATAAGAGAAAAACCAATTGGTCCAGCTGGTAAGCAGATTATTCGTGTCGGCAATACAGCCCACCCAACCTACGTAAGCGTGTCCAGTGTCTGCGCTGCCTATGCCAAAGGAACCAGGGAGGCTGGTATCGTTCCCTGAATAGCAAGCATTAATTACAACGAGTTTGTACCAATTAGTACCGCGACTGGAATTTATTTCTGACGCATAAATATATGCGCTATTACTATCAGTAATCAAGCCAACGTTACCATGAGTGTCTGCAAAAAGAAAATCACCTAATTTGGCATTATCACGAAATCTGGTTTTTGTAAAATTAGCGCCCGTATAGGTGGCCGACGTTTTACCTAAGCTAGTCCAGCAATTCGCAGCATATCCGCATTGTGTGGCGGGTTCGGCAGCCCACCATGGCCATAATTGTTGCCATCGCCAGCTGCAAGAGCACTTTGAGCGCAACTTAACATGAGCATAAGCGTGAGTAGTATCACAGAGACTTTTTTCATTCCTAGAACCTCCTTCTGAACAGGACTTCCCCCAATTTTTTAGGCTCACGGACTAGAATCAAGTAAGGTTAGTTG
>JASEGT010000076.1 GCA_030018005.1 Actinomycetota bacterium | reverse complement strand
TCATATCGGCCACACGAAGATCGACGCCATCTTTGAAATGGCACGAAACATCGGTGATTGATATTTCGCTGTCATCTTGTACAAAAATAAAGACGTTCTCTATGCTTGAGAACGGCTCGGATGTGCGCAAAACCAGTCGCCAATTTAGATATAGCTTGTGGACATCGACATTATAAACATCGGGAAGACCCCGCGCATCAACAACTATATCAACGATTTCACCGATATCTTCTAGCTCGCGAAATAGCATTAACGGGTCGGTGCCCGTTTCAAGCAGGTTCTCGGAGAGCTTTAGTTCGATTTCAAAATACGAGGCCTCTTTGCGGTTTATTGTGGTCGGTGTCTCTTCGTTGTCTGCGCGCTCTTCGCGCTGTGGTAAAAACTGGCCGAGCAATTCGAGGACGAACTCGAGTTCGCGCTGTTCATAGCATGATTCGCCCGTTGACGCGGATTTGATCATCGCTTTCAGTAAATCCACGGCCCGCAACAATACGCTCACAAGTTCACCGGTGACCGCAAGTTCTCGTTGGCGAACGAGGTCGAGCACGCTTTCCATGAAATGCGTAAAGTCAGATATCGCGGTAAGACCGACTAACCCACCACTGCCCTTGATAGTATGAGCTGCACGAAAGATCCGATTGATGAGTTCTTCGTCTTTTGAATCCTCAAGCGCGACAACATCTATCTCGAGTTCCTGTATTAACTCAGTGGCTTCTGTAATAAAGGTTTCAAGTAACGTTCCCTGATCCATAGTTATACCTCCAATAAACTGTCACACATGCTATCGACTCTGCTAGTTGATTCTTTAGCAAGACCTATCGAACAAACTTTCTCACAACACCGACCAATTGATCGTTATTAAAGGGCTTTACAAGCCAGCCGGCAGCACCGGCGTTCTTCCCTTCCATTTTTTTTATCTCCTGAGACTCGGTGGTCAGTATCAGAACCGGGATAAACCGGTGGGTGCTATCTCTTTTAACTTCTTGCACAAAGGTAATCCCATCCATCTCCGGCATATTTATATCGCTTATAATCAACGATATCTGTACTCCCCTCGTCTTTAGCTGTTGTAGTTTTTGCAGGGCATCTTTGCCGTTAATAGCTTCCTCAACAGCATAGCCGGCCTCGCTCAATGTGAACTTTACCGACGCTCTGAGCGTCGCAGAGTCGTCAACCACCAAAACACTTCGATCCATTCGCCTCACCCTTCGATATCACATCAAGTAGAATTATTTCCGTGTCGCAACACAGAAATAATCAAGCTGCTGATAAAAACAGCTTGGTCAGCCCGGATAACGCCAATGCCTCGTCAATTGCCGAGCTGGTAATATAAACAATCGGCCTACTCATCTCTAAGAAAGACCTCTTAAAAGCGATAAACAATTGCAGAGCCGCCGTATCGACCTCGGTTATCCCTGAGCAATCGATGGTTACGCTCGTGTCCTCGTTGTATAGCTCTTTTAGTTCAGCATACAGAGCTTCAACGTTTGCAATAGTCAAGCTGCCGGTAATAACGATTACGCCTTTCTTCTTATCCTTATGTAGCTTAAACATACGCCTCCTCCATACTGCGGCTGGTGCCGCTCGGTCTTCGGCTTGCTAAAAAAAGATTAGCTCGCCTTCTTGTTCTCCATGTTCAACATCGACATCATACATATCGCCCGCTATCTTCTTATGCGCTAATACCGTAAACTTCTCGATGATATTCTGGAGTCGCGAATCGTGTGCTCTCAAATCATCATGATCGATTGTCGAAAGCATCGTCTCCTTGGTCTTGCTCGCCATTAAAGTTAGTTTTTTAAAGTCTTCTTTCAGTTCCTTGTTTTGGTCTACTAGCGCATGAACTCTTTCTAAATCGACAAGCGATGTTTCAATTAGTCCCTGAAGCCTTAAAACATGCTCTGATAAGAGCGAGAATGTGGATTTTACCTGCACCTTGGCGCGGTAAAAATTGCTGAGCAGATCATCAATATTTCCGGCGATCGTCTCAAGATTCGACTCGATGCTTACCTTATGCTTCGCCATCGAGTCGACAAGCTGACTTAAAAACTGATAATCCTGAGAAACCGCCTTATGGGATTCTCTCATTTCATTGCCGATAAAGTCAGCCAAGCCATCGACACGCTCCGACAACTCCCCATCTTTTGCCAGACCGCTGCTCCGCGCTACCTCTATCTTTATAGGAATGTTTATGAGATGAAAATTAGTGACCTTCTTTAAGTGCCTAAACTGCTGTTCAAGTATTTCAAGCATTTCGGAAAGACCCACAGCCATGGACCACAATTGCTCCCAGCTGTTTGCCGCGTTTTGCATCATGGTTGCCGTACCTATGACGACCTCTTCAACATCTTGGAATGATACATCGACATCGTTCAGATATTCATCCTTCGAGTCGCTATTGCTTTCTTGATTAACGACTTCGGCGTCGAGTAGTAGTTTTTGTATAGTATTGAACTTCTCCTCCAGCCCTCGCACAGTAGCGTCGAGTCGCACATCTATGTCGTCCAGTAGTTGGATACAGAGAAGGGGCACACTTTCCTGGAATGAGATCATATCGAGCAGATATTCAGGGCCCGACATGCTCACGTTTTCGTCGGCCTTTCCTAATTCACCGTTGGTCGCTTCCTCAAGAGACATGCGCACATGATCGGTGCATTGCGTGAGAATGTCCTGCACCTGCAACTCGTTCATGATCTCGCGTATCGATAGCAGGGATTGGTTTACAGCTCCATTGACCCCATCGAGCCTTCCAACAAGCTTTACGATACTCCCTTTAAGCCCTTCGTGTTTTTGCGTAAGGTTACTGTTGATATGTTCAACATCAGACTTGCAGAGCAAGGTCTGCTTCTCGCTTATCTCCTGGAACAAGTTGTATTTTTCAGCGAGCTTTCCTGAGGTGTTTACAATATCATCGATGAGAATAATAGCCGCATTAGCCATCTTCTTTAGCTCATTTGTTATCGGATTTAATGTGCGCCCTGCATCGCCTGCCTTAATGGCTACAATCGCCGCATTGAGCGACAGCATCTCTATCTCGGTCGCAAAATCGCGAATACTCTCGATTGACCCTTTGAGATCTTCGATGCGCTTCATCAGTTCGCTCATTTTTTTAAACGCATCACCCTGATCACTTACGACCTTTATGAGATAATCCGTGGCATAGCGCAGTCTGCTTAGGTCACTGTTCTTTTCAGAGCCCTCCTCTGAAAGAAGACCACTTTCCCTCTTGAAATATTCGCTTAAACTGTTCGCCTCATCCTCTGCAGAGCGAAGCGCCGTATTGATTTCCGGCAAGTTCTCACCTATCTTTAAAAACGCCGTCTCTGTTAGGCCCTGCAGGCCAACGAGCTTTCCGCCGGCAACAGCAACGACCGTTTTATATGTGCTCAGCATCCCCTCGTACTCTTCTATCGTTAAGGCCAACGGGTTCACATAATCGCCGGGGGCATCTTTATCGTCTTTATGGTCTCCACTTAATGTGGTTGTCGGTTCTTCAACAAAACAACTCTCACTCATTTTGCACACTACCTATCCTTATCTTTGGACAAGTTCAGAAACAACATCCGGCGTACTAGACCCATAGCATTATGTATCGGCCCTAAAAGATATAGTTTGATAACCATTTTCGGGGTTTGGATATATATTTAACAAATAATACAACAGGGATTTTGCGGCTCCCGTTCGGCGGGACCTCCCTGTCCCGCCGAACGTGCCGGTAATTTGACCGATATTTAGCACTGCAAAATCCCCGTGTATGCTACCAAGCACATCATGCGGCGTCATGTACATCGAATTCTTGCTCGCCTAGAATCCGATCGATATCAAGCATGATGATAAGATTTTCGTCTTTTCTCCCCATACTCTTTATGAAGTCGGTGCGCACGCCCGACGAGAAATCAGGCGTGTCTTGTAGTTCTTCAGGGCTTAAGGTTACAACATCCGAGACAGCATCGACGATTGCCCCGATAATTCGTTCCTGCACTTCAAGTATGACAATCACGGTGAAATTATCGTAAGACTTTTCAGCCATGTTAAACTTCAAACGCATATCTATTACCGGAACGACGGAGCCTCGCAGATTCAGAACGCCCTTTATAAAACAGGGCACATTCGGCACCTTCGCAAAACCCTGATAACCGATGATCTCATGGACCTTCAAGATTTCGATTCCATACTCCTCATCCTCAAGCTTAAAGGTCACAAACTGATCTCCGGTCGTTATTTCGATGGCTTGCTCAAGCTCTTCCATGTTACTCATATCGACCACCTCCCTTAAAACTCGTCGAAATCATCGGGTGCCGCACTGAGTTCCTCTGCGCCGGCGGCCTTCTTTTTAAGACGTGCGGTTTGCTTTGGGATAATATGTGTAACTGTCGCAAAACTTCTTTTCTTGTGCTCTTTCGCAAGCGAATCCATCCCGCTAAACGACGCCATGAGATTCTTGAGTTCCTCGGCTTCCATCGCCAGCGACTGGGATGCCGCGGCCGCCTCCTCAACCAACGAGCTATTATTCTGAACCACGTCATCCATCATGGAAACAGCTTTATTTACCTGATCGATGCCGGTTGCTTGTTCTTGTGACGCTGAAGCGATTTCCGTTACTGTTTCGGCGACCTCGTTGATGGAAGAGATTATGTCCAGCAAGGTTTCGCCGGATTTCTCTACCAGCTTATTGCCTCTATCTACTTTTTCAGCGCTATCCTGAATCAACTCTTGGATCTCTTTGGCCGCTTCGGCGCTGCGCTGCGCCAGATTTCGCACCTCACCGGCGACTACAGCAAAGCCTTTGCCCTGCTGGCCTGCGCGCGCCGCTTCAACCGCAGCGTTCAAGGCTAGAAGGTTGGTCTGGAAAGCAATCTCGTTTATCACGTTTATAATGTCCGCGATCTTCTTGCTGGCTCCGGTCACCTCGCCCATGGATGCCATTGTGTCTTGGACGACAGCGCCACCGTTTTGCGCCAGTGCGGCCGCGTCAACCGCCAACGTGCTTGCGCGACGAGCACTTTCAGCGTTGGTCTTAACCGTCGCGGACATCTCTTCAATGGTTGCAGCCGTTTCTTCCAGAGCTGAAGCCTGTTCTTGCGTTCTCTCAGCAAGCTCCTGGTTACCGGCTGAGATCTGGTCGGAGGCGTTCGCAACATTTTCCGATGCCTCAACGACCTTGCCCACCATTGAAAGAGTGCTACGCGTCAACAAATACGCAATCACAATGCCGGCGAGCGCTCCTATTACGGTCAAGACGATAATAAGTAGGTTGCCGGCGCGTTCGCTATTTTGTGCGTCTGCTTTGTGTTGATCAACTTTTTCACGTAAGGTTTTAACGAGTTCATCATATATACCGTCAAGAAGAGCAATCGTCGGCAAAGTATTTTCTTCGTAATGCTTTATAGCGTTTGCCTTGTGGCCCTGTTGAAGCTCGCTGGTAACACCGGCACCCCCTTCGTGAAGTTTTCTGTGCGGTTCTTCGAGTTCTTTCAGAATACGCTGTGTTTCAGGCGATTCCGCCTTAAACTCAGCTGATTCAATGAAGCTGTAATACCATTTTCCGAAATCGCACTCCCGGGGATTGAGTGTTTTCTTAAACTCACTGCCGACCAGAATGTGATTCGATAGAGCGTTTATCCAATCCGCGTGTTGCTTCTGGTAACTTTTCGCCTGGCTTTCAAAATCAGCTTCCTTTAAAATCTCCTTATTTGCCCGTACCAGGCCTGCGTTAGTTATATAGATAACAACGCTCATTATGACCATGAGCGCAATAATCGCCCCAAAAGCCAGATACAGTTTCTTAGAAATACTTAGGTTTGATTTCACGTTTCTTAACCCCTTTCATGTTTTTAGCAATATTTGCTAATATCTACTTTCTTTTGCCTTAGTTTTTGCTTTCCTTAAGAGGCAGCCGCTTGATTCATCCGGCCCCAGAACTTTGAGCTTCGAATCAGGGCGCGCCTTTTCGCTTCGCTTTGATCTATATAGACGCTGCCTCTCACCGTTAATGTTGTCTCTCATCATTTATCAGCAATTCTTCCCCCCTTCCATGTTGATCCGTATTGACTACCCATAAGACTACACGTGTCCTAGCTTGCTTTAGCTTTTTTCTATTTTCCTTTTCGTGATACAGTATCGTCGTGTTGGCGGGATATATTAGTAGTTTATATATTTTTTAATGTACATTGTTTTAGTAGGATATAAGCTGAACATCTTGTTCCCGTACCCATAGCGTTGACAATTTTATGCGGTGATAAAAAGCGTGGTCATGAAATGGGGGTTTTGATTGCGGTTAAGAGGCCTGCTCCTGCTCGATGCCGTGAACGAAAAAGCCGGCTAGCGCGCCGGCTTTTTCTCCTTCTTAAGTTTTCTTATGCTGCTGATATTATCCCCGAGAAAGTCCTCCGACAAGCGCTTCTATGGCTTTCCTTCTCGGGCCGGATTGCGTACAACTGATAGCCTGCATCAAATGTGGCTCCGCTTCTCGCTCGTTGCCGCTCTCTATTAAGGCTAGACCCAACGCGTATGCGGCGTTCGAGTCCTTAGGGTCCCTTGCAAGTAGGTCTTCAAAATAGGTTATCGCTTCGACGGTGTGGTCTCTCATCAACTTGCGAGCGACCTGGAGATCGGGGTAGTCTACGGTAAAGCGCAACGCTTGGTCCAGTCTCCCGGCCCTGCGATACGCGGATATCGCCGCTTGCAATGGTTCGTCCGGGTGGTACGGTTGCCCCAAGTACCAAGCGATGATTTCTTCAGCCGATTTCCCTGAGAGGTCCTTGCTGAACAAGCGGTTATAGGTGACTATGTTAGGTTGTATTCCCGCTTTTCCCATCTCCCTGAACTTAGCTTCAGCCGTCTCATAATCGGGCGCTTTATATATCAGCGTATTGAACGTAATCACGTCCGGTTTCGAGTGCTCTGTCTTCATCTTTTCGAGCCAGGAGCAAGCGACTTCATAATCGGGCGACTTGAGCATCAACGCATTAAAAGTAATTGTATTGGGTTGAACGTCTTCTTGCTCCATCCTTGCAAAGAGCGTGGTCGCCGATTCGTATTCCTCTGTTTTCGAAATGAGCGTGCTATACGTTATAACATTGGGCTCAATGGCCTCGGAACGCATCTCGTCGAGGAGAGCCTGCGCCGTCTCAAAATCAGGCGCCTTAAATATGAGTGTGTTATATGTCACGGCATTAGGTTTGACACCCTTGGCGCGCATGGTCTCCAGCCACGCCACCGCGATATCGTAATACGGTGCTTTCGAGATAAGCGAGCTGTAAGTCACGACGTTAGGTTTGATACCTTCATGGCGAATCGTCTCCAGATACGACAGCACCTCGACCATATACTCACGAATAAGCCTCTTAGCCCCCGCCAGACGTGGATAATCCAGCGCCAAACGCAGGGCTTGGTTGACGCGGCCAATCCGCTTGAAAGAGACTATAGCCGTCTCTATTGGCTCTTCCGCATGGCTCTCTTGCGCCCGGTACCAAAGAATCAATTCATCGGCCGATATCGTTGAGAGGTCTTTTTCAAACAACTTCTCAAAGGTATCGATAGTCGGCTCGACACCATCAGCCCGCATCATCTCGACAAGCGAACGCGCTCTTTCGAAACCGGCAGCCTTCGAAATCAAGATATTATACGTGATTATGTCGGGCTGTATTCCCTTCTTGCGCATTGAATCCAGCCATGATTTTGCAGCATCGAAATAAGGCGCCTTCGAGATGATAGCGTTATAGCTAGTCACATTGGGTTGCACGGATTCTTCTCGGATGATGTTGAGGTACGCGAAAACCTCGTCCATGATCTCCCGGATGAGCCTTTTGGCCACTGGGAGATGTGGGTATTCAACAGCTAGCCGCAGCGACTTGTCGACGCGCCCGTACTTCCGGTATGTGGCCATCGCTGTCTGTATGGGTTCCTCCGAGTCGTTCTCTTGAGATAAGTACCATCTCAGCAGTTCCTCTGCCGGCTGAGACGATATGTTCTTACTGAGCAGGCGGTTATACGTGTCGAGATTCGGACTAACGCTCTCTTTTGCCATCACTTCCAGCCAAGATTTCGCGGTATCGAAATCGCCGGCTTTAGATATTAGCGTATTATATGTGACAATATTGAGCTTTATGCCCTCGGCCTGCACTGAGTCGAGCAGGGCGCAGACAATGTCGTAGCCCGGGGCCTTTGGTATCAGCTTATTGAACACAGCGAGATTTGGCTGCAACCCGTCTCGCGCCATCGTCTCCAGCCAGAACTTGCCTGTTTCAAAATCCGGCGCTTTAGCGATGAGCGTTCCGTAAATATGAGCACTAGGCCGACCCCCGTCCTCAGCGAGACTTCTAAGCCAATATCTAGCCGTCTCATAGTCCGGAGCTTTAGCGATTAGCGCATTGTAGGTAGCGATATCGGGTTTTATCCCCTCACGCTCCATCTCCTCAACGAGTGATTTGGCCTTTACGTAATCGGATTTGGCGATGAGCGCATCATATATAGGGGCATCGGGAACGAGCCCTGCTTCCCGCATCGACAAGAATAGTGCGGCGCCGGTCTCATAGTCCGGTGCTTTAGCGACGAGCGCATTGTAAGTGGCTATATCGGGCTTTATCCCCTTGCGCTCCATCTCCTCGACGAGAGCTTTGGCGGTATTAAAATCGGGTGCTAACGCAGTAAGTGTATTATACATATCCACCGTCGTTTGTGCGCCGGAAGCCTTTGCCTTGATAAAAAACGCGTTAGCGGTCGGATAGTCCGTCAGGTTTGAAAGCAACCTACCCCAACCTTGAG
>JASEGT010000075.1 GCA_030018005.1 Actinomycetota bacterium | reverse complement strand
CGAGTTTATAAAGGTCTCGTAATCCATCCGCAGGGCCTTGTCGATAGCGGCTTGCGTCACTGCGATAGTCTCGCCGGTAAGCGCCCGGGGGACACCGTCGTCGAGGATTTGAAATTCGAGTTTGGAGACGCCGGTCTTTCCCTTACGGCTGCGTGAACGGATGACGCGATAGCGCTGTTCTTCGAGTTCGAACGAGAATTCGACCTGCATGTGTGCTTCTTTGTGGTGGATGAGGTCGTCGGTGCCCGTGCCGCGCCTGTCGACACCACGGGCCTGGCCCCAGAGCGCCCAAGTGATGGCATCGAGCAGCGAGCTCTTGCCGTGGCCGTTTGGCCCGCTGAGCACGGCGGTATGGATGGACGTGAAGCTCAATGGCTCAGCCATCTCCTTGTAGCTCATAAAGTTGGTCAGTTTAAGCTCGACAGGTATCAGTTTTGCGACCCCCGGCGGTATAGTTCTTCGACTAATTTCCCGCCATATTCTATTAGCTCATCGCTACGCTCGCGCAAATCCTCGCGCGTCCTTATGAATTCTACGAGGGCGTCGACCGGAGTTTGCGCCTCCGTGAGGTGCGGGTTTCGGGTTCTTACGTCCTCGCCTACGGTCTCGATATTGATATAGGCGACGAAGTAAGCACCGGAAAGCGCCCCCAGTATCTCATCCTTTCTTACTTGCTCTCTCAGGTGCGCGGGGACTTTGACCCGCACCCTAACGACCGCCTCGGACAAGTCCCGCGCCTCGCAGGCCGCGCAGACCTCGGCTGTGGGGTCTGCGCTCGCACAATCGACGTCGATGGTGACGAAGCGCCGCGCCGGCGTCGTGATGAATTCGTAGGTCGTCGCGCCGCGTGCCAAATCGACCAGGCAAAAGCCCTTGTCCTCTTTTTCCTCACCGAAGTCGACGCGGTCGATGCTCCCCGAATAGACGAGGTGCGGGTAGGCGCCTCGACTCAAATCCTGGAATTTGTGGATATGTCCAAGCGCGATGTAATCGAACTCGGAGCGCTGCACGGCGCTCGGAGTAATCGTCAGCTCGTTCCCCGCGAGGATGCTTACGTGTTCGTTGCCGACCGCCGCGGATGAGAGGCTGGCGTGTGCGGTGAGTATCGCCGGGATACTGGGGTCGACTTGGGCCGCCAGGTCATCGATGAATGCTTCGACAGTTTGCGCCATGAGGTCATTTAGCTCGGTAAGCGTCTTGTTTTTATATTCTATATCCTGCTCTCTTAGATTCGCGACGAGCTTGCTGCGCGAGAAGTGCGGCAAAGTGGCGACCTGAACCGGGCCTTGCTTGGTCTCGATGGCAATGAGTTCGGGCGTGCGCGCGACATAGACCCCGTCGATCTCCAGCGCGTCGTGTATGGCGAGCGCGTGCGCCTGTTTGTCCAGGTTGGGAAGGTCGTGATTGCCGACGAGAAGGATCACCTTTATCCCGGCGCGGGTCAGCTTGCGCACGGCGTGCGCGAACTCGCGCTGCAGCGTCGGGTTGGGTTTCTGGTTCCGGAAGGCGTCCCCGGCAAAGATGACCAGGGCGACATCCCGCTCGATGGCGGTTTCGACCAGGAAGTCGAGCGAGCGCAAGAAATCGACGACCCGCTGGTTGAGGCCGCTTTTCGCATCGGTACGACCGTAGTTCTCCATCCCCAGGTGGAGGTCGGCGAAGTGAATCACTCTGATCGCGTCTGTTTGCGCGTCGTTATTGTGCGCGGGTTGCTCGCTCATATCTACTTCCTCGGACTTAATTGTAGTTCGGTGCTAGTCGAAGCGGATTTCGTCATCGCCGAAGACGCTCGCTTTCAGCGTATCCATCGATTTGCGCCGCTCTATCTCGTCGCCGATGACGCCGGCGCCCACGCGCAACTCGTCGCAGAAGAGACCGTACTCCTTGGCGTCGATGACGACGGGCATCGGCAGCGCGAAGCCGGTCAGCAAGAACTGGCGCGGCTCCAGGTTGTTTATTAAAACTTTGAGCGTCCCCTGACTTGGCAACCCGGTCAAGACCGCGTTGATGTCGCGCTCGTCACCGAGTTCACCGATTATCCGTGTGCCGACCTGCGAGAGTATCTCGTCGTCGATGCCGCTCGGGCGCTGGTCTATTAATAGGAGCACCATGTTATACTTGCGCATCTCGCGCGCGATGGTGCCGAAAATCGTCTGCCTCGCCACCGCCGGGTCGAGGAATTTGTGCGCCTCCTCGATGGTGACGACGAGCGGTTTGGGCCCCTCCGTGCCCTCGGCGCGAGCGCTGTCGGTTTTGTCCACGTAGAGCCTGTGGAGCCGCCTGGTCAAGATATTCGCGACCAGGATATAGGAGAGCATCGAGTTGAAGCGCCCGAACTGGAAAACTATGTGGCGCCCCGCCCTTATCTCGTTCATGATGCGCGCGACGGTGTCGTCGGCGACCTCTTTTTTTATGAAGGGGAGGCGTTTCAAGCGGCTCAAGCAGCGGTGGAGCTTGCCGAGCGCCTGGTCGTTTACTTTTAGCTCCTCGACGACGAGGGAGAGCTCACCCGCGTCCATCGCGAGGAACTTCGCCAGCCATTTGCCCTCGCCCCACGCGTCGTGGAGGCGGTACATCGTCTCGATACCGGCCGGCGTTAGGCCAAGCTCACCCGCGGCCAGCTCGAGGTCGGCTATTTCGATGATGCCGCAAGGTATCTGCACGTCGTAGTCGGGGCGAATTTTCCTATAAAGCGGCGAGTCGGCGTCGACCGTGAAAATCGCGACCTTGCTCCCCAGGAGTTGGCGGAGGCTTGGGTCGTCGAGGCCCGAGCCCTCGCTCGTGGCGCTCCAGCCGTATTCGCCGTGCATGTCGAAGATGAGGTTTATCGCCATGTCGCTCTTGACCAGGTGTCCGAGTATCATCCTCGCGAGCACGCTCTTTCCCGAGCCGCTCTTGCCGAAGACAGCGTTGCTCCGCTTGCAGAAGCGCTCCAGATTAAGGCAGACCGGCACATCCATGAAGATGGGGGAGCCGATTTCCGGGTTGGTGAGACCCGGTTCCCCGAAGATAA
Organism: Actinomycetota bacterium; assembly: GCA_030018005.1. Classification (GTDB taxonomy): domain Bacteria; phylum Actinomycetota; class Aquicultoria; order Aquicultorales; family Aquicultoraceae; genus Aquicultor. The sequence goes on along the minus strand of JASEGT010000075.1, from coordinate 5,889 downwards.
GCGAGATGTCGTCGGCGGTCGCCTCGCAGACCGGCGAGAAGTGCGGCGGCACCGTTGTGGAGGGCCGCGGCCGGTCGCCGGCCTCGGGCTCCTGCGACGTGATGAGCATCGGTTGGAGCGAGAGCTTATAAAATGTATTGACGCCCGCGTGGACCATTTTCGAGAAGTCGTCGCGCGGCGGATTTAACAGGATATCCTCGTTGGTCGCCTCCAGGGAGACATCTTTGAGGAGGCAGAAGAACTTGTTTAGCGCGCCGTCGACGACGATGAGGCGCCCCACCGAGATGCCCTCCACATTGATGTCCTCGTCGAGCTTGGCTTCGAGGCCGCCGAGGAGTGAGCCGGCGATGATGCTGCCGATGTGCTTGGTTTTACCTGCCATCGCTTATCCTCCTGATGATGCTCCGCGCTTTTTCATACTCGTCCTTTAAGAGCTGGGCTATCTCCTGGCCGGCGCGGGTTAAAAATGCGCTGTCGTTTCCGCGCTCCGCGTAGGCGAGGCGAATCGATGCGGCGGCCAGCTCCTCGACGGGAAGCCCTGGGAGCGCGTTGACGCTTCGGATAAACTCCAAATCCTCGGTGAGGTCGATGACCTCGCGGCTGTCGCACGGGTAGACAAAGCTGTGTATGCGCGGCGGGAAGGGCGGCAGGTACGCGCGGATGTAGCCCGCGTCGGCAAAGCCGATTACCACCGCTTCGAACTCCACCTTCAAGAACTCCGCTATCTGCGGCTGTCGCCTTAAAAGCTCAGCGCGTTCGATGCCGAACGCCATAGCACGCCGGTTCGGGTCGATGCTGGTCTCGTAGACATTGAAGACCAGCCCATAAATATTCATCCCCTGGCTCTGCGTTTTTATGAAGCTGCCGAAGTGCGGCAGTACCGACAGGTCGTCGCTTTGCGCGAGAAAGCGCGTCGTCGACACCTGAATTATCTCTCCGATTCGCTCACTCAACTCACTCAACTAAATGAAGCCTCCCCGTTTACGTAGGACTTTGCGCGATTCTATTACCGGCGCGCCCGCTTTTATCATCGCTCTCGAGACCAGCTGGTCGAAGATGTTCCTATCTGCCGCTTTGACCACCGCTTGCTCGTGGGCTTCCGCGATGGCGACCGGGTAACCCGCGCCTTTTTCCGCCTGGTCGAGGCAGACGCCGTGGAGCAGCTCGACCAGCGCTTTGTCACGTCCGACCCAAAGCGGCAGCTCGACGCGTGCGATTTCGGCGCCCGCGTTGAGGTAAAAGAAGAGGACGGTCTCGCCGTTATAGGCCTTGAGAATCTGCGACCTGCTCTCGAAGAGAGCCGAGCGCTCGCCCGGCTTCAGGAGGCGCTTAAACAATGCGGCATCCGTGACTCCGTTTATCTTAGCACACGGCGGCGGCCCTTCGAAACCGGCTCTCGCGTGCGGGCATTTGTCACAGTCGACCGGCTCCGCCGCGCAGAGGCTCACCCGGAGCGCGTTTACCACATCGGAGCTCCCGGGCGAGCTTATATAACCGGCGAGCGGAATGCCGCCGTCTTTCGCGTCGCCTATCAATTTCATGAATGAGACAAACGACTCTTTCTTAAGGTCGCCCTCTTTGAGCCTGTTCAGCCTATCTGGATTAGTCTCCAGGTTCCAGAGGATGAGCGTGCCGTCGACGAGGGCGACCGCCGGCTTTTTGGCGCATCCCGCTATCATCTCCGAGAGCGCTTCGGCCTCCATCTTCTGGCGAAGCGCCCCCAGGACCCCGCCGGAGACCTCGCGCTCTTCACCGCCGAACCTGCGCATGACATCGCGTTCGTCGAAGAAGAGGGTGGGCTCGCTATTGAAAGCGTAGCCGTGAAAATCGCCGTAGCCGATTGAGACGCGCCCGATGTTTATCAAGAGCGAGTGGTGCGGCGCGTGGCGGTCCGGGCATATCTGAGAGCCGTCGGTCGAGAGGACGGTGTATGACTTCGGTACGGCGACCGGACCAAAAACCGAAAATGGATGATCCTCGGTGGGTATAGCTACCAGCCACGAGGTCGTCGCATTGTCGATTTTGCGTGCGAACGCTTCGAGATCTTGTGAGACATGCGATATCTGCTCGTCGGCTATGCCCAGCGCACCCGCGATACCGTGCGCCCGTTCCGTTTGGTAGGAGCCGAGCGCCGCAATCTGTCCGTATACTTTGTTGAGGTCAAGCACGCGCGACCATCCTTTAATTATCCGGAAACGTAAAACCCTCCGTGTACGACTTGTCAAGCGGTGTCCAGGGCTCTTACCCCCAAACAGCCGTTCGATATAATTCTAGCAGAAGGATAGTCGGATGGGTAGTTTGGTGAGCGTCAATATATTTAGAGAAGACTTTAATCGCGCGGGCGAGGTGATTCTGTCGCTTCGCGAACGCACGCATATAACAAGAAGAGTACGAAATAAAGACAGAGAGCCCCAGTGGGGCTCTCTGTCGAGGCCAGCTAATGCAGCCGACCCGATATGCATGGCTGTGAATCTATACGACTGGTTACCTAAGTGGCCCACACAACACCTAAGGTAGGTATTTTAACTGGAACGCAAAGCCGAGAGTAAGGTTTACCAAGGCCGATAGTACCGTGAAACTGGCAGCGGCCGGCAATCCTTTACCGGTTTTAACAGCTGTACCCAAAATAATAGCCGTCACACCAAATAGCATCACGCTCATTCCCGGTATCGGAAACTTCATGAAGACCGTGTAGCCAAAAACCGTTCCCAAAACACCGATCGCGGCCGCATAGAAGCCTGTCGATGGTGGCTCGAGCGTACCGCCGAAAGACTTCAGGAGTGTAAAACTTAATACCAAAAAAACTGAGGCGAAGATAAGAAAGATTGTTCCGACTTTCAGTACAGCGGTTGCGGCCGGATGATCGGCGAGCGCAAGGTTGAACCCTTGCACATAGTAAAATAAGCCGAAGAGCGTAGGGAGCACTCCGCCTGCCACTAAACATACGGCCCCTGCGTTTGCCACCGATAACTTGCCGAGTTTAGCGAGGCCTAAGACAAAAAACGCGATTGAGAATAGTATTACCGGCGAACCCAAGATTGCAAAATTCATAAAAAATCCCTCCTTCAAACGAAAAACGCTACCTTCTGTCATGATTCAAAACTCGATCCCGTATAGGCTCCACCTCCGTAACCGTATGGCAGTGTGCAGTCGTATATCCGCGCGCCGATACAATACCTTTCATGCCTTTCGTAATAGGCGCACGGTAAGTACCAGCGTGAATACAGGGAATAAGAATTCCTAGTATTATGCTAGGTTTTTGGTATTGTATCGATTGTTACTTAGTGTTGTCAAGCTTAAATTTAGGAAGCGGCCAAGTTTTTTTTGCGGGCCGTTGTTTTGATTAAGAAATTTGTGGGCAAGGACACGCAGAAAAGCTTATATTTAGACAAGGGTTAGGGATTCGCGCGGGAACCGAGGAGTGAAAACACACGTTGTTCGGATTAGAACAACCGGTTAATGCGGTTTTGAGAGTTCTCTTTGACGCTCGGCGAGATCGTCCAAAGTCGTGCCACCCAAGACCCCATCGATCGCACCCCGCACATCCCGCCAAACCTCATGTGTAGCGCACTCTTTTGACCGGGGACACCACTTCGGCATATCGACGCAGTCGACCGGGGAAAGTGAGCCCTCGAGGGCCTCGATGATATCGAGCAACCGTATCTTACCGGCGTCTTTTGCCAGCACATAGCCGCCGTTGATACCGCGCACGCTTGTTATGAAACCCGCCTTCTTGAGAATTGGTATTATCTGCTCGAGGTATTTCATCGAGACGCCTTGACGTCGCGCCAGGTCTTTGAGAGGAATTGGACCCAAGTCACTATGTAATGCCAAATCGAGCATCGCGCGTGTGCCGTAGCGGCTTCTCGTAGAGAATTTCATCACAAGCCCCTTTCATCAAAATATCACCAGTATTTAAAAAACCAACTTTTCTATCAGCAATACCTTGACAATCCAGAGCCGGATTGATACATTTGTTACAATAAACCCTAGTAATAACATAGGATATTAACCGTAGTCTAAACCCAGTACACCAATAAGTCAATAAGCGAGTGAACTAACACGTACCTCTTTGAAAAACGCGGCGTTGCGATAGGGGTGTCGCAGCTGTCTAGCCATTACAGCGATTTCATACCCGCCCGGCAACCGCCTTCATATATGATCAATGCTCTGCTCGCGGGAACAGCCATCGCCGCTTTATGAATATATACGGCAGCCTTAAAACACTCTATAAGAAAGGGGGATAGTCGCATTCTTATAGCGCATATTTGCGCAATATAGTGTTCCTTAGCGACCACTGTAGGGCTGCTTAAAAGTTGGTCTGCCCCACACTACCCCGGGGGCGGGCGATAAATCACAAGAGGTTTTTCAAAACAGAAGGAGGTATGTCCATGAGCCAGATATTGATTCTCGGCGGCGGCAGTGCCGGCATAATGGTAGCCGCTAGGCTGAGAAACGAATTGTCTATGGATGAAGCGAGCATCACAATCGTCGATCCGAGTGATAAGCATTATTACCAGGCAGGTTTTACCCTGGTGGCACTCGGTCTCGATGAGCCGGAATACTTGGTGCGTCCGATGGAGAAGGTCATTCCCGCGGGTTGCACTTTTATCAAAGACGAAGTCTCCAACATAATTCCTGACAGCAATTATATCGAGACCAAAGGCGGCAAGAGACTCGAGTACGACCACCTTATTTTAGCGACCGGAACGAAACTCTCCTTCAGCGAAGTCGAGGGACTCACCGAGAATTTAGGCAAAGACGGTGTCCACACGTTCTATACGCTCGAAGGGGCGATAGCGCTTCGCAAGGTCATCGATGAGTTCGAAGAGGGAAATTTCGTGGTGGCACAGCCGCCGATGCCGTTCAAATGCCCGGGTGCGCCTATCAAGATGGCGTTGATGGTCGACGACATCTTCAGGAGGAAAGGCATACGCCACAAAACAAATGTGACGCTTACCACGGCGTTGCCATCGGTATTTACCCGCGAGCCTTACGCGACCAAGCTCAACCAGCTCTTTGAAAGTCGCAACATCGGCGTCGTGCCCGGTTTTAATCCCGGTAAGGTAGACGTGGAAAACAGGGTCATCAAGTCCTGGGAAGGCAAAGAGGTACCCTACGACGTCGGGGTTGTCATCCCGCCGAACGAAGGCGAGCCGTTCTATGAGGATATGCCGATTGTCGACGCGAGCAACTTTGTCAAAGCCGACAAGCATCGACTCGTCCAGGAGAGCTTCGGTAACATCTATGCTATCGGTGACTGCGCGAACTACCCGACATCGAAGACGGCCTCGGGCGCCCGCAAGCAGGCTGAAGTGCTGGCCAACAACCTCGTTGCCAAACTGCGGGGCAGGGAGCCCAGACACACCTATTCCGGCCACATAATATGACCGATCCTTACAAGGTTCGGGAAAGCCTTATTTGCGGAATTCGATTATGACAAGTCTATCTCTCCGGCACAGGAGATGTACTCGAGCTGGGTTATGAAGGTCTACATGCTGAGGCCCTTGTACTGGAGCCTCATGCTAAGAGGGAGGCTCTAGCCCATGATTGAAAGGAATATTGCTGAGAAGGAGGGCATGCTAAGCGATAGAGCGGTCGATCTTATCAACCACGATCTTGTCCCTCTGCTCGAGATGGTCAAGGATTTAACGGAGCAGCTCGAGCCGAAGCTCAAAGAGCTGTCGAAAGAAGCCGGGCCCGCGGTCAACGCCATCAAGGCCAACCTCGACCGGGAAGAGACCCTTATTCTGGTAGAGAAGCTCACCTCGAACACGGGCACTCTCATAGATATGGTCTCATTCATGGAAGCGCTAAACGACCTCAGAAAAGAACTCGAGCCGAAGCTCAAAGAGCTGTCGAAAGAAGCCGGGCCTGCGGTCAACGCCA
>JASEGT010000074.1 GCA_030018005.1 Actinomycetota bacterium | reverse complement strand
TGCTTCGAGCTTTGGATTAAAATCACTCAAGCTAATACACCACCATAATTGATATCAATTTGTGAGCCTCGTCGTCTCTCGTTGCCACGCGCTCGCGCGGTTGAGGGCAAGAGCTAGGCCTTATTATAGCGTATAAATGCGGGATAAGTACGTTTCGCAAGCCGCTCAAATACCGGCTTACACCGGTATGACCAAGGTCTCGCGTCATTTGACAACGGCTGCGTGCTAATCATGTTTAACGGCAAGCATCACCTTGTGCCCCCGGGTAGCCACGTAACACGTTTATTGACTTATTGTTACGCAACAGGTACTCTATTCAAGGATATCCGCACATCAAAAGGTAGGCAGCGGATCTCTTCCGTCCTCGCCTACGCGACATCAAAGAAACGCCGCGCGTCAACCATGGTTAAGCCGAAAAAGAAAATTGGGTAAAGGGGTTGCAAGAGGAGAGGGTGTTAATCCCTAATCCGTGCCCCTTTACCCAAATAGTTTAATACTCTGGTGATGACCTACTGCAAAACCCCTACAGTATCGACAGGTACCTGTTTAGTTCGTATTCGGTAACCTGCATCTTATAGGCATCCCACTCCGCCCTCTTGTTCCGCAAGAAGTACTCGTAGACGTGGTCGCCGAGCGCGCCGCGCAGAAAATCACTGCTCTCTGCGAGCTTAATCGCTTCGTGAAGGTCCGCCGGGAGCGAGCCGATACCGGCATCCGCACGTTCGGCTTCGGTCATCTCGTAGATATTATTATTGGCCTCGGGTGCGAGTTTGTAGCCTTTTTCGATTCCCTCCAGACCGGCGGCAAGCATAACCGCGAAAGCGAGATACGGGTTGCAGGCCGGGTCCGGGCTTCTCAGCTCGACGCGAGTGGCGGTTTCTTTGCCCGGTTTATACATCGGCACGCGCACCAGTGCGCTCCTGTTGCGGCGGCTCCAGCAGACATAAACCGGTGCCTCATAACCCGGAACAAGGCGCTTGTAGCTGTTTACCCATTGGTTCAATACTATGGTCATCTCAGGCGCGTGCTTCAAGATGCCCGCAATGTAGCCCTTGGCTGTATCTGAGAGGTGATACTCATCGTTAGCGTCGAAGAACGCGTTGGAGTCTCCCTTAAAGAGTGACTGGTGGACGTGCATGCCGCTCCCGTTCTGGCCGAAGATCGGCTTCGGCATAAAGGTCGCATAGACACCATGCTCCTGTGCGATTTCCTTTACCGCCAGGCGATACGCCATGACGTTATCCGACATCGATAGCGCATCGGCGTAGCGCAAATCTATCTCATGCTGGCTCGGGGCCACCTCGTGATGCGAGTACTCGACGGTAATACCCATGCTCTCCAGCGCAAAAATCGTGTCTCTGCGGTACGGAGTAGCCAGGTCAAGCGGGGTCAAATCAAAGTAGCCGCCCTTATCTAATACTTCCGTCCCATTGGAGTCCTTAAAATAGAAGAACTCGAGTTCCGGGCCGACATACATGGTAAAGCCCAAATCAGCAGCTCTTTTAAGCTGGGTCTTGAGCACGTTTCTCGGGTCGCCCTCGAACGGCGTGCCGTCGGGTTTTTCAATGTCGCACATGACTTTAGCGACATTGACCTCTTTCGACCACGGCAGAAGCGTAAAGGTGCTCGGGTCCGGCTTGGCTATCATGTCAGACTCTTCGATGCGGGTAAAACCCTCGATTGAGGAACCGTCAAAGCCCATGCCCTCCTCGAACGCCAGCTCCAACTCGGCCGGAGTAACCGAAAAACTCTTCAAAAAGCCCAACACATCAGTAAACCAGAACCGGATGAACCTAACATTTTTGTCCTTTACTTGCTTCAGGACATACTCTTGATCTTTCTTCACAAAAAAACACCCTCTCACAAAATATGCGAATTGACTTGTCCATTTTATCCTTGAAATGTTACAGCCATGTTACATCTGAATTAATTTGCCGTTAACATCAGATTTATCGTTAATATACTGGTTTTGGGATGTTTCAACACGCTCGGGCAATGCGAATTGCCTATGGTGAGTCTGGAGTGGTTTAAGGAAAGGTGATTTGGGTGAAGCGCTTCTTACCTCTTAAACCGGTAGCCGACATTGCGAACCGTCTCGACCAGGGACTCGTACCGGCCAAGTTTGGACCTCAATCTCCTGATGTGCACGTCGACCGTTCGCGCTCCTCCGTAGTAATCATATCCCCAGACGTCGTTTAAGAGCTGGTTTCTCGAGTAGACGCGTCCTTTATGTGTCATGAGGCATTTAAGAAGCTCGTATTCTTTGAAGGTGAGGTCGATGGTCTTCCCGTCGAGCCACACTTCGTAGGTTTCGAAGTTGATGGCGATGCCGTTCTCTTGGAGAACGTTCTCATCGCTGTCGACGTCCGCCGCGAACTCGACCGAGCCGTGTCTCAACTGCGCCAACCGCAACCTAAGCGCCAACTCGTCGACATTGTAATCGATTGCGAGGATGTCGTCGGCGTCGAGAAGGATTTTTAGCGAACCGTCCAGATGATTACGGGAGTGAGCATTGACCAGGGCAATGATGACCGAGCGCGGGTCTTTGGGTAAGCGCTCCAGGTTTTCTTCATCGACTATACATATATCGGCGACTTCGGCCGTCGAGTTACCAACCGAGTAGCCCAGAGCCGTAAGGTCGACCTGGAGCCTCTCTTTAACCGCCATATTCTTCGTAGTAACCGATACGGTCGTCATAGTCTATACCCGGCCATTTTAATTGTCATTGTATCAAATAATAAACCGCAAATATAATATCGGCATGGGCATTCGCGCCAACAGCTTAAACTCGATAAACAATAAGCTTAAGCTGGATAGAATGAGTAAGTGCCGGGTCAACATAGAGGTAGCCGCGGCACAACTCGGGTGATGCGCCAACCAGCCCAAACCTCCAGCCAATCCTAATATGCGTACAAATTCCCGTAAGGCCGGTGCGAAACCGCTTTTATCTTGACGAAATCACCCTTAAGTATCTCCTCGGTGTCCATCCCGAAATCCGTCGCGAACTCGGTGACGTAAGCGCGGATCACCGCGCGGTCTTCGTCATCCAGCTCCAACTGCTTGACCTCTTTGCCGAGCTGGTAATCGTCGAGCCGGCCGCGTACATAGATGACCCCGCCGTGCATGCCGGTGCCGAAATAGTTGCCGGCTATCTCATCCTGGCCGTTGCCGCCGGTATCGAGACCGAGCAGAATCAACGTCCCGCCCGCCATGTACTCGCCGAAGAAATCGCGAGCCTTGCCGCCGATGACCATCACCGGTACTTTGTCTTTGTACTCTTTCATATGGATGCCGACACGGTATCCGACGTCGCCTTTGACAAAGACCTTGCCTCCGCGCATTCCGTATCCCAGCACGTCTCCGGCGTCGCCGTGGACTATTATCTTGCCGTCGTTCATGGTGTTCGCGATATGGTCTTGTCCGTTCGCGTGGACGACCAGGCTCGGACCGTTCATAAACACGCCGAGGTCGTTACCGGGCACGCCTTCTATGATGATGCTGACCGGGGTGTCGATGGCGTCGGCGATGTAGCGCTGCCCGTTTACGTTCAACAACGTCAAATCGGTCTCTCCCTCAGCCACGGCCGCTCTTACCTGCTCGTTAAGCTCGCGGTAGTGCAATCCTTTTGCGTCTATTATCATAGAGCCACACCCAGCCTTTCTTTCCTTAGTTCGACGGGGAAGTCGATGTAGCCGAAATCATCGGCAAGCAAGCGCTCGCGCATCCCGCTTATGTCTATCTGCTCGCGGATGAGGCCCGTTACCAGGCCGGCGCGGTCGATATTGCCGACCAGAACCGCCCCGACAACCTTATTATCCCGCAAGACGATTTTCCGGTAAGCATATCCCGCGCTCTTCTTTAATACCTCGAGGTCGTCCGAGTCCACATTCGACATACCAGCCGTGACGACCGGTACGCCGAAAAGCTCTATCGAGTTGACGGCTAAACCACCGGTGAACTCACGGTCCTCGCCGGCCATATTGAAGCCGGCTATCTTACCCTGGATGTAGGCATTCGGCCAGATGGGCATAACGCGGTTGTCGCCGCTTAAATAATCCAACCCCTCGGTGACATCGCCTGCCGCGTAGACATCGGGAAGGTTGGTCCTCATGTGGTCATCGGTGATGATGCCCCTGTTGACCTCGACGCCGCTCGCTTTGGCGAACGCCGCGTTAGGCACGACGCCGATAGCCACGATGACCGCGTCGCAGTCTAAGGCCTCGCCGCTCTGCATCTTAATGCCGTTTACGAGGCCCGCGGTATCGCCGAGAATCTCGTCGACCGTGTCGCCGGTAACGATATCGACGCCCGCGTTTTCGAGCGCGTCTTGGACGACCTTGCCGGCCTCCACATCGAGAACCGTCGCCATCACACGGTTGGCAAGCTCTACCACAGTTACTTTGACGCCGCGATGATGGAGGCTCTCCGCCGCTTTGAGGCCGATAAGCCCCGCGCCGATTACGACCACGTGCTTCAACTCGGGCAGCATCTCTTCTATTCTCTTCGCGTCATCCATTTTGATGAAAGTCATGACCCGACCGAGCTCACGACCCTTCATCGGCGGTACGAACGGTGTGCCGCCGGTGGCGATAAGCAGCTTGTTGTAGCCTATGCTCTCGCCTGCCTCGGTCTTGACCGTCTTTTTCTTAGGGTCGATCGATACGACGCGCGTTCCGAGCTTCGCCTCGACACCGTGGCGCTCGTAAAAGTCGGGCGAGCGGTAGCCCATCATCTCTTGCTTGACCTGGCCCGCGAGCAACTCGGAGATGAGCGGACGCGAGTAGACCGCGTACGGCTCGTCCGAGATAACCGTTATGGGCATTTCCTTGTCTATCCTGCGGATTGCCTCGATGGCGCCGACGGCGGCCACCGAGTTACCGATGATTACATAACTCACCTCTACCTACCTCTCCTCGTACACTAAGGCCCTGTTCGGACACATCTCGACGCAGGCCGGGGTTTCTCTATCGGGACAGAGGTCGCATTTGGCGACCTTCTTACGCTCAAGGTCACGCCGCGGGGCTCCGTGGGGGCAGACCAGCACGCACGTCCAGCAACCGACACATTTCTCTTCATCGTGGACGACTTTGCCGCTCTCGTCCTTCGTGATGGCACCGGTTATGCATGCTTCGACACAGACCGGCTCGTCGCAGTGGCGGCACTGGACCGCAAAAGATACCGGCCGCAACTCCTCGACGAGCACGCGCGATAGCGCCCGAGGAAATTCTTTCTTATGTGCTTTTATAATGTTCTTCGAACGGGAATGCTCGGTCAGGCAGTGGACCTCGCACAGCCTGCAGCCGATGCACGCCTCTTCTTTCGTATAGACTCGTTTCATCTTTCACACCATCCATCCGGTACCATTTATATCATCCAAAAAATCGCAATTTTTCCCTAAGCCATCGGCGAGCCCGCGGCTTGCAGGCCGAGTATGTCCATCTCCTCTGTGGATAGGCCTATCGAGCGCAAGTGTAGACGGTTTCCGCGGAGCGACTCGATGGCATTCAAGCCCATGCCGCCGAGCATCTCGGCTATCTCATGTGACCAACCGCGTACCAGGTTGAAGAGGCGCTCCGCCGCGACATCCGGGTTGAGACGCTTCTCGAGGTACGGGTCTTGCGTCGCGATACCCCAATTACACTTGCCCGTGTAACACATCTGGCAGACATGGCAACCCATCGCCACCAGCGCCGCCGTGCCGAGATAGACCGCGTCCGCGCCGAGCGCGATGGCCTTGATGACATCGGCGCTGTTCCTGAAACCGCCCGCCGCAATAACCGAAACGCGGTTGCGGATTGCCTCATCGCGCAGGCGCGTGTCGACCGCCGCGATGGCAAGCTCAATCGGGATACCGACGTTGTCGCGAATCATCGTCGGCGCCGCGCCGGTGCCGCCACGGAAGCCGTCGATTGCGATGATGTCGGCGCCCGCGCGGGCGATGCCGCTCGCGATCGCGGCCACGTTGTGGACCGCCGATATCTTGACCGATATCGGTTTTGTATATTCGGTCGCCTCTTTGAGGCTGAAAATTAGCTGACTCAAATCCTCGATCGAGTAGATGTCGTGGTGCGGCGCCGGCGATATCGCGTCCGAGCCGACCGGTATCATCCTGGTGCGACTGACCTCGGCTCCGACCTTCTCGCCGGGAAGGTGTCCGCCGATACCCGGCTTCGCGCCCTGGCCTATCTTGATTTCGATTGCGGCGGCAGCGTCGAGGTACTCGCTGTGGACGCCGAAACGTCCCGAGGCCACTTGAACTATCGTATTCGGGCCGTACTCGTAGAGGTTCTGCGGGAGGCCACCCTCGCCCGTGTTCCAAAAGGTGCCGAGTTCTTTCGACGCGCGGGCCAGACCCTCGCAGACGCTATAGCTGACCGCGCCGAACGACATCGCCGAAAACAGAATCGGTGTCTTTACCATGAGCTGGGGGGCAAGCTTCGTATTGAGAACCGGCTCGCCGTCGACCATCTTTATATCTATTTTATCCGGCTTGCTGCCGAGGTACGTCCTAAGCTCCATCGGCTCGCGGAGCGGGTCGATGGATGGGTTGGTGACCTGGCTCGCGTTTAACAGCATGTGATCCCAGTAAATCGGGTACGGCTTGGGATTACCCATGCCGGTCAGGAGCACGCCGCCGGTCTCCGCCTGCTTCCAGATATATTTCTGGGTCTCGGCGGTCCAATTGGCGTTGTCCTTTACAAATGGTTTGTTATCCTTTATCGTCAGGGCGTTCGTCGGACAGAGCGAAACACAGCGCTGGCACGCGACACACTTCTCGTCTTCGCTGTAGACTTCGCCGTCTTCGTCGACTATGTGCGCTTCAAACGCGCACTGGCGCACGCACACTTGACAGTCTATACATCTATCTTTATCCCGTTCAATTTTGACTTCGGGTAGCTGGTAGGTCTTCATCTATGCCACTGTCTCCTCTAATTCACGTACCGCATCCGTGTTACTAACCGGGATTCTTAACTCGCCGATGACCGGCTCGCCGGCTTTAGGATTCCATACTTTATCCAGACCCGATGCGACCTCGCGTATCGCCGACTCCTCGCTCGCTATGTAGAGCATGTCGTCTTTGCGCGCCGCGACCAGCGGGCGAAGTTTGACGCGGTCGCTCAAGCCCACCATGCCGTTGGCGTGGCCGAGAATGATGGCGAAGGGGCCGTTTAGGAGGCCGCCGCCGTAGACCATCCTGAGCGCCTCGTATACATCGGCGACCTTCTTGCCCTGTGCTTTCATGCGGTCGATATCGGTCCAGAACGAGGCGGCCAGCGCCTTGCAGGCCAGCTCTATCGGAAGGTTGTGACGCCTCAGCAAGAGATCGAACGAGTACGCGACGACCTCGGTGTCGGTGAGCATCGTGCATTTATAGCCGAACATCTCGAGGTAACGCTTGTTGATGCCGTAAGACGAAATCTCGCCGTTGTGGACTATGGCCCAGTCGAGGATAGTAAACGGGTGCGCCCCACCCCACCAGCCCGGTGTGTTCGTCGGGAACCGGCCGTGTCCTATCCAGGTATAGCCCTCGTACTCGTCGAGACGATAAAACTTGCCGACGTCTTCGGGAAAGCCGACCGCTTTGAACGCGCCCATGTTCTTACCCGAAGAGAAGATAAAAGCGCCCTCCACCGTCGAGTTGACGAGCATGACGGCGTCGATGACGTAGTCTTCCTCGCAGACGCCGCACTCGTTAAAGTCGGCGCTCGGCTTTACGAAATATCTCCACAAGAGCGGCGCTTTGCCGACTCCCGGCACTTTCCTGGTCGGGATGACCTCTTCGGCGTCGACCTCGAACCACTCGTCGATGAGGACATCGGTCATCTCTTTGGCTTTGATGTCGTCGTACATTATGTGTAGTGCATAATGGTCTTGTCTGTCCGGGTAGATGCCGTATCCCGCAAAACCGCCGCCGAGCCCGTTCGAGCGGTCGTGCAATACTTCCATCGAGCGGATGATTCCCTCGCCGCTCATCAGCCGGCCGTCTTCACTCATCATCCCCGCTAAACCGCATCCGGATATGTTCCTGCGGTGTATTCGACCTTTCAAAACGCACCTCCTGTAAAAATCCTGTATAAATCAACGTTCTTTATAAGCCGTCTTCTTAAGCTGTTTTGGTCTCTTGCTGCTAAAAGCTCCTAGTGCAACAAAAAAAGCCAACAAACCTTGTGGTTTGCCGGCACCATTGCCAAAATATTTAATTCTTGAGTCATTATATTAAATTTGTGTTACGTTGTCAAATGTTGCGAGCCATCAAGAACATGGTCGCAAAAAATTCGTTGCCTCATTTAAACAAGTACTTGAAAGTTTCAACATTTTTCAATCACAACGCTGTCTTGCCATCACAAAGACTATAGCGTATGGTTTGAATTAGCAGTTATAAACACAAGAAATACGTTTGATAAGGACAAGAGTACCACTCATGAAATTACCGAAACTGTATCTGGAAACATCAGTCTGGAATTTTTATTATGCAGACGACGCGCCTGAGAAAAAAGAGACTACTATAAGGTTTTTTGATAAAATAAAGGCAGGTGCATACGAGATATTCATATCCGATATCGTCCTTGAACCGCGCTAACGAGGAAAAAAGGCGCTTATTACTAGACGCTATAAAGAGCCATACCCCCAAGAGACTAACAATGAGAGAAGAAATCGTAGTGCTGGCGCAAAAGTATATTATTGAAGGTATTTTGCCGGCGAACAAAATCGAAGATGCCATGCATTCTGCATGCTATCGCAACGGTTTTCGAGATGGATGCGTTGATTAGCTGGAACTTAAAACATCTGGCTAACTTGACGAAGATGAACAGGATAAATGCTGTAAATCTAAAAGAAGGCTATCTAAAAAGATTAGAGCTGATAACGCCCATGGAGGTTTCAGATGAGTAAGTATGACAAGTCCCTGACTGAAGTGTGGAAATGGAAGGAAAGCGTTTATCAAGACGTAAAGGATTTAACACCCA